>NZ_JBFRFX010000042.1:0-94303 GCF_052115045.1 Cupriavidus sp. 2TAF22 | reverse complement strand
ACCGTGATGCGCCAACAGGATGGCGCGCTTGTCGCCTAGGGCCGCCGAAATGATCTCCCCCTCCTCGTTACCCACCGGAACGCCCGGCCATTTCGGCAGGAAAGCGCAGTCGTCATAGAGCACGCACGTGTCCATGTGCGAGATGATCAAGGGCACTTCCAGCATCGCCAGCGTAGCGGCATGGAAGGGGTGGGTGTGAACAATGCAGTTGACGTCCGGGCGTGCACCGTAAATCCACGTATGGAAACGGTTAGCCGGACTCGGCATGCCGACACCYTCGATAACGCGCAGGTCTTCGTCGACCAGCAGCAGGTTCTCGGTCTCGATTTCATCGAGGCCCAAGCCAAGTTGCTGAGTGTAGTAAGTGCCGGGCGCCTCCCCGCGCGCGGTGATCTGCCCCGCGAGGCCTGAATCGTGGCCGTGCTCGAACAGGATACGGCAGGTCAGAGCAGTCTTCTCCCGCAGTGTACGTTCGGGCACCGCCAGCTTGCGCTGCATTTCCTCGTGCGCACGRGACATCAGGACATCTTTCTTGAGATTCAGGCTGTCAGCCATTTTCGGCCTCCTTATGTGTTGCTAGATTCGGTGCTGCGGCGAGCAAGGAYTGGAAACCATCCAATGCCACCATGYRATMGAGCCGCCACTGCCGGATGTGCGGGTAGGSTTGCAGYGAATAGCCGCCCATTTCCGCCATGTAGGTGTAAGGAAACAGAGCGACATCCGCGATGGTGGGCTGCTTCGCCGACCAGGAACGACCGCTGCCGGAAATGCGCCTCGAGGACACGCAGTCATCATCATTCGCTCCGGATATTCGCTGCAGCAACGACCCTGATCCATTTCTTCCTTTCTTCCTGCATGAAGGCGTCGTACTCCTGTGTTCCACCCGTAAAGAGTTCGGTGCCCTGTGCGGCCATCCGCTGGCGCAGTTCTGCCTGCCCCAGCACGGCGCGTAACGCCTCCGAGAGCCGAGTGATCGCGGCCGTGGGCGTTCCGCTGGGCACGTATAGCGCGCTCCAGGAGTTAGACTCGAATGTCGGCAATCCGGCTTCCTGATTGGTCCTCAGTTGCGGTTGCACCGGCGACCTGGCCGACGACGCCAGGACGAGGGCACGTAGCTTGCCCGAGGCGATGTGCGGACCCAGCACCGGCAGAGCGTCCAAGACCACCGAGACCTGACCGCCGATCGCCGCATTGATCGCCTCAGCACCGCTCTTGTACGGTATGTGCGTGATCTTTAGCCCGGCCAGGTAGTTCAACAACTCCATGCCTAAATATGGCGCGCTGGCGTAACCCGCCGAACCGAAGTTCAATTCCCCCGGATGCTTTTTCGCATATGCGAGGAACGACTCGAACGTGGTGACCGGCAGGTTCGTGCTGACCGCTAGCACATACGGCGATTTCGATACCATACCCAAGGGGGCAAATTGCGTATCCGGTGCATATGGCAGACTCCCCTTGGGAAGGATCAGCGGATTGACGATCTGCGTACCCACGGTACCCAAGAACAACGTATAACCGTCCCGCATCGCCCTCGCAGCAACTTGCGCAGCAACCACGCCGCCGGCGCCAGGCCGGTTCTCCACCAGCACCGGTTGGCCCAGTTCCTTGCTAAGCCCCTGACCCACCATACGCGCCACGTAATCGTTGATGCCACCGGCGCCGAATGGCACGATCAGCCGTAATGGCTTATCCGGAAATCCATGCGCATGCGCCAACCGCATGGCCAGCAGGCATGCCGCGGCAACGGCAATCCATCGGCTCGTTTTCATCCTTGCTCCCCCATCACGTAGGTTACGGCTGTGACGCCGCGTAGGACACATGGTGTCATGTGGGATACCAGGTGTCAACGAGGAAATTCGTGTCATTGGAGAAGGATGCGCCACCATGATGTGCGGGCTGCCCCGGTACTATCTTCCCGTCTCCATAGTTGACGAGCCTCCCGCCCCTCTCGTGCCAGGTCGGTAATCCCCGGCGCGCTCCATAAATCCGCAGCAACCGACCAAGTCCTCAAGCAGGCTAGCGGCGGCGGCTTCGTTGATGGCGAC
Organism: Cupriavidus sp. 2TAF22; assembly: GCF_052115045.1. Taxonomy (NCBI): domain Bacteria; kingdom Pseudomonadati; phylum Pseudomonadota; class Betaproteobacteria; order Burkholderiales; family Burkholderiaceae; genus Cupriavidus; species Cupriavidus sp. 2TAF22. Next base: position 92,258 of record NZ_JBFRFX010000042.1, on the reverse strand, counting down.
TATTTCGGCGCAAGCCATTGCGGATGAACCGCCGTTGCGGGACGTCATCGGGCCAGATCTAGTGGCGGTTTTTTGGGGGCTGAATCCCGGATTGCGAGCTGCAGCGTCCGGGTACCACTTCGAAGGTAGGGACAATCGCTCCCGGAAGGCAACGCATCTGGCCGGATTCACTGACCGTGAGTTGCGGCCTGCGGAATGCGGCGAGCTTCGAGCATTCGGATTTGGTTTGGCGACCGTAGTGTGCAGGCCCACTGCAAGCGCCATTGAACTTGCCGCTGACGAATATGCCGAGGCGTCCGGGCATCTGATTCGGTGGCTCGAACGATACCAACCAAAGTACGTCGCCTTTCTGGGCAAGGCGGCCTATGCATCCATGCGTAGCCAGAAGGTCGTCAGTTGTGGCCCGCCGCGTAGAGGCTTGGCTCCTCAAAGGCCTGGATTCTGCCCAACCCGAGCGGACGAAACCGCGGCTTCAACCTCACTGATCTCGTCGACGTGTACGCCGAGTTTCGCCTCGCCATCCGCGGACGACCAGGCTAATGGGTCACCGTGGCTACCTGGCGATGTTGCGATCCCCCACGATGTGGTGCATTGGGGACGACGATATTCACGGTTGCACTATCGTGTTCCAGACTGACCTGCGCACCGTCTTCGGTTTCTTGGAGCCGCTGGCGATAGTCCTTGGGGGTGATATTGAGCCGTCGGGTGAAGATCATCCGCATATGAGTCGAGCTATGGAACCCACTCCGAAACGCGATGGTTTTGAGCGGCACATCGGTCTGCTCAAGCAGCTTCCGAGCAAAATCCACGCGTACCTGTTCTACAAAGACGGAGGGCGATACTTTTGCGTGCTTTGCGAACGTGCGGCTAAACGTCCGGCGACTCACACCGACGGCGTCCGCCAGCTCCTCAATCGAAAATGCCTCGGCAATATGATCGTTAATGTAGCGATGAGCGCGGCTGACAATAGAGTCTTCTTCGGGCCCAACCGCTAGATAGGGGCTGTACTGCGATTGGCCGCCATCGCGTCGGATATAGACGATCAAGCGCTTTGCGACCTTTACCGCGAGCGCGTGGCCAAAATCCTCGGCAACGAGTGCAAGACAAAGGTCGATGCCCGCGGTAACGCCTCCGCACGTGAACAGGTTGCCATCACGTACGAAGATCTTGTCTGGCCGCACGAAGGCTCGCGGGAAATATTCCTGCAGCCGCTTGGTATCGGACCAGTGGGCAGTAACTTCGCGACCATCGAGCAGGCCGGCATGGGCCAGCAAGAACACCCCGTTACAGACTGCGCCGAACCTCTGCGTGGTCAATGCCTTGTCATGAAGCCAGGAAAGGAATTCCTGATCGGGATGCATACCCGGCGCGCGCGGCCCCCCTGACACTAACAGAAGATCACAGTCGTCGTGATAGTTGCGATAGTCAACCGGCACGCTGATGTGCATGCCGTTCGAGCAGGTGACGCTGCGCGGACGCACCCCCACGAGAGTGACCTCATAGCGCTTGTGCTGCGGTAGCAATAGATTGGCCTCCGCAAACACGTCCATTGGCCCGGCGACGTCCAGCGCCTGAACACCATCAACTACAACAAGAGCGACTTTCATCTGCATTTACGTCAATCTGGGCAATGCCTCGGTGAGAGGGATGGTACGCGCTTGCTGCAAAAGAGATTAGAGGCGGATTTTGAGATGCATTCTTTCAAAAATTGAGAGCCTTGTACGATGCGAGTTCATGGCACCGTTGGGACGCTTGACGAGAATTCAACCCATCCGTAAGCGCCGCATAAAGATCTTTTCCCAATATCCCCTCGCTCCATCTAAACGTCTTCGGCCCGCCCATTGGTCCTTCTCGCTTGCTGCGAGACCAAACTCGATCATCCTGCCAAGGCCATCGATCTTTACCGCGGCGTGATGTACACAACACTGGCAAAGCACGCGAAGGCCGACGCACCGCCAAGTGTCGTAATCCTGTCCGCAGAGCACGGCTTCATGCCACCCGACCGCATCATTGCTCCTTGACTAGATGTATGCCGATCCAGGCTATGGCACAGCCATCCGCTCGTCCTACACCCGCCTGCGTGTGTCCCCCGTCTACGATCGGGATCACCGGAACCCGGCGGATAGTGGATGAACTTCGCCCCAAGCGCGCTACTTCCAAAGATGTCTCCTGCAAGAACAAGTACATCGGCGTCTGTTTCCGGGCATCGACATAGGATGTACGGATAGCTGAGGTCGGCGAGCAGTGCCAGTTTCAAATGGTCGGGGTCCACCAAGGCAAAGTAGCAATTCGATACGACACCTGGCGCGAGGGCAGGCCGTGCGACACAACATACCGACAGGGCGACTCACTGTCAGCCTAGTTTTTGGCCAAAATCGATCAGTAATCGGCCACACGCTCGGGCGCAATGAGCGCGCGGCCAGATTCGTGCACGGTTGACCGCTGACCATTTGGAATCTTCGGCGGTGCCGAGTCTGATCATCAAATCGTCCACCCGCCCTCCTTACGTCAAACGAGCCTGGATTCGGGGATCCTATGCATCTCTACGAGACCCGGCTGAGCCACAAGGCGTGACACAGCGGGGACACAGGAAAAAGTCCACGACTCACGCCGTGGCCCTTTGGGGGCGGTGATACAAATCGATGTCTGAACGCCGCACTCAAGCGGCACGGCTCGCCGCTGATCTCGTAGTCAGCGATGCCGTAATAGCACTGTGCCGCACGCTACGGCCGGTGTTCAGCATATGCAAACTTTGGTGCAGGCTCGGGGCGGCTTCGCAATTCATTGCATATGGATAGATTCCGCCGCGCTCGCTAAGGCGCTACCGGCCCGGATTGCCATGGCCGCACGAAGGAAACATAGTTTCATGGTAGACACACTGTTTCGTTTAGGACACATAGTTGCACCAAGGAAACTTGTTGCCTATACTTTACTTCAAACCGGAAACGCTCTTACGGCCGGCGTGCGTGCCGGCCACATCGCGGGAGCGACCATCCGTGTCGACGGCGGTCTGATCGCAAGCGTTTGACCGGGTCTTTCCTAAAAGCCACTGACTGAAAGGACTGAATCGTGCCTATGACATTAGTCGTCAACGACAAGACGCACCGCGTCGAAGTCGATCCGGAAACGCCGCTGCTGTGGGTGCTGCGGGATTCGGTCGGCTTGACCGGGACTAAGTACGGCTGCGGTATCGCGACGTGCGGCGCCTGCACGGTGCTTGTGGACGGACAGCCCGTCAGGTCCTGTTCGACAGCCGCCTCGGCGACCATGGGCAAGAAGATCACGACCATTGAAGGTCTCTCCTCGGACAAGAGCCACCCAGTGCAGCGGGCCTGGATGGAGGTGGGCGTTCCGCAGTGCGGCTACTGCCAGTCGGGCCAGATCATGTCCGCCGCGGCGCTCCTGGCGCGGCGGCCCAAGCCCACCGATGCAGAAATCGACAACGCCATGGCTGGCAACATTTGCCGTTGCGGCACCTACCAGCGCATCCGGCAAGGCATCCACCGTGCCGCGGAAATTGCCAGCGGTTCAGGAGGTCAGGCATGACGCAAGCGACGATGCCGCGCCGCCACTTCCTGCGGGCCACCGCAGCACTGGGTGGTGGTCTCGTGATCGGTTTCCACCTTCCAGCCAGCAAGGCCGCTACCACCGTTGCGGACCCGGCAGATGCCACGTCGCAGGGCGTCGAAATCAATGCCTGGCTCACCATCGATCCCGCAGGGATTGTGACCATCCGGGTTCCGCACACGGAGATGGGGCAGGGCGGAATGACCTCGGTCGCACTGCTGATCGCCGAAGAGCTTGAGGTCGATTGGTCCAACATTCGTTGCGTCTTTGCCGATGCCAATCGCCACCTGCGCAACAACAATGAATACATCGTGATGAGCACGCGCGGATCGCAACTTGTCCGCTTGCAGCATCCACATCTAATGCAGGCGGGCGCGTCGGCGCGCGAACGTCTCAAGGAAGCAGCGGCGCAGGCGTGGGGAGTCCCCCGATCGGACGTCACGGCCAAACTCGGAGTGCTGACAGCAGGAACTCGCCGCGGCGCTTATGCCGAGTTCGCCTCCGCGGCAGCGGCCGTCAAGCTGGACGCCGCGCCGGCACTGAAGCCGCCGTCGCAGTGGACGCTGCTGGGCAAGCCGCGACAGCGCCTGGACATACCACACAAGGTCGATGGCAGTGCACAGTACGCGATCGACACACGCATTCCCGGCATGGCGTACGCGGCCGTCAAGGCCTGCCCAGTGCCCTGGGGGTCGCTTAAGCGGTACGATGCGCGAGCCGCGAAGAACCGTCCCGGTGTGATCGCGGTAGTCGAGATGAATGCGGTGCCGGGTAAGCGTGACCTGCCGGATCTGCAGAACGCCGTCGCCGTAGTGGCGGAGAGCTGGTGGCAGGCCAAGACCGCGCTCGACCTGATCGAGTTCGATTGGGACGCTGGCGAGTCCGGCATGGCGAGCAGCGCCGGCTATGTGACGGAGGGACGCAAAGCCCTGGGCGAGAAAGGCCTGGTTTCCAAGGAAGACCCCAAGGCACTCGAAGTCATTTCCGCTTCGAAAAAGCTCGTGAGTGCGACCTACGAGCGCCCCTTCGAGACCCATGCCCGCATGGAGCCGATCAATGCGACGGCGCATGTGCAGAAGGACCGCGTTGACGTCTGGTCGCCGACGCAGGAGCAGTCCTTCGCGGTGTTGCTGGCGGCCGATCAATTGAAGGTCGATCCCAAGATCGTGTACGCACACACTCCATTTCTAGGTGGGGGCTTCGGCGGCAACGGAGCGGGTGGGACCGCGGTCACGCGACAGGCCGTCGAGCTCTCCAAGCGGGTGGGCCGGCCCGTCAAGGTGATCTGGTCACGGGAAGAAGACATCGCACAGGACAAGCAGCGTCCGATGGTCCTCGCGCAGCTAAGCGCCTCCGTCGGTGACGATGGCCTGCCGACGGCGCTATCCACGCGCGCTGCATGGTTCACCCAGGACAAGGCCGACCGCGTCGGACCTGCCACGGCTGATAACACGCTGGTCGCAATGCCTTACAAGTTCCCGTACAGGCACCACGAGCGCCACAACCTGTCCACGCATATCCCCAGCGCGACCCACCGCGCGCCCGGCGCAAATCAGATGGGCTTCATCGGGGAGTGCTTTATCGACGAACTCGCTATCGCAGGAGGCTGGAATCCTCTTGATTGGCGCATCGAGATGACCAAGGGGCTGGAAGATTGGCAGTTCGTCCTAAACACCTTGAAGGAGCGGGCCGGCTTCCGCACCGATCTTCCGAAGGGCCAGGGCATGGGGGTGGCGRCCGTGGCCAGCTACGGAACCATCGCCGCCGCCTGCGCGACGGTGAGCGTGAGCAAGCGCGGCGAGCTCTCGATCGAAAAGGTTGTCATCGTTCTCGACGCTGGCCACGTGATCAATCCACTCGCGGGCGCGGAGCAGGCCGAGGGCTCGGTCGTCTGGGAGCTGTCCCACGCCTGGTTCGGCGGACTCGAGCTGAACAACGGACGATTCACGAACACCAACTTCCACAATTACAACCTGATGCGCATGCCGCAGGCGCCAGTTGTGGAAACGCACTTCGCATCGTCCGGCGGCAACAGGTGGGGCGGCCTCGGGGAGCCGGCCGGCCCTCCGACGCCCGCCGCGGTCGCCAATGCGATCTGGTACGCAACAGGCAAGCGCGTGAGGTCCACACCCTTCGTGCGTCACGATTTGAGCTGGAGGTAACAAAGCCACCGCGCGGCACGCCTCCGAACTTCCTGATCGATTTTTGTCGAAGAAGGAATAGTCTGGGGGCGGGAGCGGTCTGGGAGATTCTCCTCCCTTGCGGTACGCTTCGAGCAGCACAACTCGAGGATGCGTGCAACAGGCGGCTCAGGGTAAGTTGAGTCGCCCTATGTTCAACTTTACCCCCCTGATTTGCCCAGTTTTATTGACTAGACTCAGAACAACCAATCAGCCTGGCACTCCCCCGCCTTACAAGTACTTGAACAGATTCATCCCCTGGATCTGCATGAACGACTGCTGGGCGGCCTGCAGCGCAGTCTGGCGCTGGTAGTACTCGGGGATTGCGGAGTAGTAGTCCAGGTCCTGCAGGCCGGACAGGGTCTGCGTGTAGTTCAGCGAGCGGTTGGAGCCGATGGTGTTGAGCGCATCGAGTTCCTGCAGGCGGGAGCCTGCCGAGGACTGTACCGTGCTGACGTTGTCGAGCGAGTTGGCCATCTTGCGGTTGGCGGTCGCCAGCGCGTTGGTCAGCGAGGCGCGGTCCGCGTCGGTGACCATGGGCTTCTTCAGCGCGGCGATGACGCTCTGCAGGTTGGCGAAGATATCGGTGCCGGCCTGCTGCGCGGGCTGCAGGTTGACGATGTCGCCGCTGTTGGGCGTGCCCTTGATCGACAGCGAAAGACCGCCGATCTGGATGCCGGCATCGTCGGTATAGGCGACAGGAGTGCCGACCGCGGCCGGCGGGGTGGCGCTGTTGTCGACCACCTGGTATTGCATCGCGCCGGTGGTGGGATCGGCGGCGAAATTGATCGACAGGGCATGGCCGTACAGCGCATTGGTCGGGTCGGCGACCGTGACCGCGCTGAAGGTGGCCGTGCCGGTGTTGCCCGCGCCCGCGGAGGCCACATAGCTTGCGGTGTTCTGCACGCTCATGAAAATGGCGTAGCCGTTGTCGTTGGTCGGCATCTGGCGCGACACGTCGACCTGCAGCAATTGCTGGCCCGTGTCGCCGGTGTATTGCACCGCGCCGAGGCTGTTCTTGGAGAACGGCGGCGTCGACGACTGGTAGCCCGCGAACATGAACTGGCCGTTGCCGTCGTCGGCGTTGGCCGTGCCCAGCAACTGGTTGTAGGCGTCTTGCAGCGACGATGCCACGGAGGCGCGGTCGGCGTCGCTCATGGTGCCGTTGCCGCCCTGCACCACCAGCGTCTGGATATTCTGGATCGTGGTGACGACGCTGTTGAGGGAGTTCAGCTCCATCGACAGGTTGTTGGTAGCCTGCTTGCGCGACGTGGTGTACTGGTCGTTGACCGCGCTCGACTGTGCGACGGTCAGGGCGCGGGTGGCGCCGACGGGATCGTCCGACGGCGTGAGGATGCGGCGGCCGGTGCCGAGTTGCTGCTGCACATGCAGCAGGGAGCCTTGCTGGCTGTTCATCGAGGCCAGGCCGAGCTGGTAAAGCGTTGAGCTTGCGACGCGCATGTCTGTTCCTTTCCTGGGATCCGGGTCTGCTGGACGATCAGTTGCCGATGCCGATGATGGTATCGAACAGGTTGGTGGCGGTCTGGATCACCTTGGCGTTGGCCTGGTAGAGCTGCTGGAAGCGCAGCATCGACACGGTTTCCTCATCCATGTTCACGCCCGACACGCTCTGCTGTGCGGTGGTGACCTGCGTGGTGACGCTGTCTTGCGACGTCGATGCGATCTGCACCGACTTGGCACGGCTGCCGACGTCGTTGACCAGCTGGGCAAAGGCATCGTTGTAGCTGGAGACACCGCCGATGGTCTTGACGTTCTGCAGCTTGGCCAGCGTCAAGGCGTTGCCATTGTCGGACACGCCGCCGAGGTTGGGCGCCAGGGTGAAGGTGTCGTTCACGGCAGGCGTGCCGGCGAAGCTCACGGTGATGCCGTTGAACGAGAAATCCGTTGCGGCGCCGTTGGGGGTCGGGCCGGTGGTCGGCACGACCGCGGCACCGGCGGCGTCGGTGAAGACGTAGCCGGCGGCGGTGTACTTCGCGGTGATGGTGGTGGCGGGCAGGCTGAAGCCCGCCGCGACGTTGCTGACCTTGACGGTGCCGGTGCCGGTGTTGGTGGCGCCGGTGCTGGCGCGCAGCGGACCCGCGGCAGCAATCTTGGCCGGATCGGTGATCGCCATGTCCATTGCCGCGGCCACGTTGCGGGTCGGCTGGATCTGGAACGAATCGTTGGTCGACATCGCGGTCGGGATATTGACGTCCACGCCATCCGCCGACAGCGTCAGCGGGTAGATAGCGGTGGCGCCGGCCTGGCTGGCCACGACCTTGCTGTCGGACGCGCGCACCAGGTTGTAGTTGGTGCCGTCGAACGACAGGGTGTAGTCGCTGGTGGTGAGCTGGGACGTATTGCTGATGGTCGCCGAGACCGCGGAGGCGCCTGTGTTGGTGGTCTTGGCGATCACCGCGGGCGTGCCCAGCGTGAACAGGTTGCCGCCGATCTGCCCGGTCAGGTCCACGCCAAGCTTGTGCTGGTCGTTGAAGGTCTGCGCCAGCGTCACCGACAGGCGGCCGATGGCGTTCTGCGCCGAGTCCAGGGTCTCGCTGCGGAACTTCAGCAGGCCACCGACGGAGCCGCCCGTGAGCGAGCTCTCATCCATCTCATACGCATTGCCGTTGGCTTGCGTGTACGCGATGGTGGTACGCGAAGGGTCGTCGGCCGAGGCGACTGCCTTCAGGTCGTACGAGCTGGAGCCCATCACCAGCGCCTGGCCGTTGCCGGCGAAGACATTGTAGGTGCCGTCCTGCGGCACCACCTTGACGCCGACGATCTGGGTCAGTTGCGAGACCAACTGGTCACGCTGGTCGAGCAGGTCGTTGGGAGGCTGGCCGGCGCCGGCCGCGGTCGCCTGCGTGATCTGGGTGTTGAGCTTGGCGATCTGCTGGGAGAACGCGTTGATCTGCGTCACCGAGCTTTGCAGCTGGCTGTTGACACCGTCGCGCAACTGCTGGAAATACGCGTTGGCGGCCCGCATCTGGCCCGTCAGCGACTGGCCGGCGTTGAGCAGGTTCTGGCGCGCGGCGGGGTCGGCCGGCGTATCGGACACGCCCTGCACGGCGGCGAAGAACTTCTGCATCAGCGGCGCCAGGCCACCCTTCTGGTCGGCCAGCAGGTTGTCGATCTGGCCGATCTGGTCGGAGTAGGTGGAGAGCTGCGCGCTGGCGGTCTGGGCACCGCGCAGCTGGTTGGTCAGGAATTCGTCATAGACGCGGACCACCGAGGTGGCATTCGAGCCCTGGCCGTAGAAGCCGGCGCTGGTGTACTGGCCGCCGGCCGATGCGATGATGGTGTTCTGGCGGGTGTAGCCCGTGGTGGCCGCATTGCTGAGATTGTGGCCAACCGTGGTCAGCGCGTTCTGCGCCGTGTTCAGGCCGGAAAGTCCGATATTGAAGAGAGACATGCTCTAGCTCCGCGTCTGGTGGCTGCCGTGCGCCTGGCCGGGCGATCCGCGCACCGGAGCCGGTGCCAGTTCGCCGCTGCGAGGACCGACGGCGGTGAATGGTGTAAGTAACGGCAAAAAGGCAAACAGACTTTAGAGCGCGGCGGCCGAATATTTGCCCGCCGCGGCCGGCCCGACGGCTCAGACCGGGACCTTGCGCATGATCCGCACGAGCTTCTCGCCGTAAGCCGGATCGGTGGCGTAGCCGGCCCGCTGCAAGCCGCGCGCGGCGTCGTCCGGGTTGCCCGCGGCCAGCACCTCGGCATAGCGCGGGTTGTTGCTCAGCAGGCGTCCGTAGTCGGCAAACGCTTCGTCGTACGAACCATAGGCGCGAAAGCGCGCGCGCACCTTCTGCGGCTGGCCGTCGACGTATTCGGTGGTGGTGATTTCCGCGACGGCGCCCTTCCAGTTCGCCCCGGCCTTGACGCCGAACACGTTGAAGGTGGTGCTGCCGTCCGGATGCGCGATCTCGCGCCGGCCCCAGCCGGATTCGAGCGCGGCCTGGCCAAGGATCAGCTTGGCCGGCACGCCGGTGGCGCGCGAGGCGGACATGGCGGGCCCCGCCATGCGCGAGACGAAGGCGCTGATATGGGCCGGCGTGTCTTCCGGCAGCGCCGGGCCGTTGCCCTGCCAGGCGCCGGTGTCCTGGGCCTGGCCCTGGTATTGGCGCAGCCCGGCGGTCGGGTTCCAGCTGGGGCCGGCCACCACGCTGCCGGCGCGCGGCGTGTCGCCGTCGCCGTTGCGCATGTCGAGCGCGCCGGCCAGGCCGGGAGCGGCGTCGTCCATGCCGGCCTGCAGCGACGCCTGCCTTGCCGCCGCGGCCCCGGCGCTGCCGGCAAGCTCGGGCGGCACCGCCGCGCCGCTGGCCCGCGCCAGCTGGCGTACCATCACGTCCGCCAGGCCGATGCCGCGGCTGGACATCTGCTGCGAGAGCTGCTGGTCCATCATCGACATGTAGAGCTTGGTCTGCTCATTGTCGAACAGGCCCTCCTGCGGCGTGGCGTCGCGCATGCTCTTGAGCACCATCTGCGTGAACACGGCCTCGAACTGGCGGGCCGCGGTGCGCAGCGTCTCGGGTCCGGCCCCGGTGCGGGCGCTCTGCTTGAGTCCCTCGAAACCCTGGGTGTCCAGGGCAAAGCGTTGCGAGAGTTCGGCCTGCGCGGCCAGTCGGCTGGCGGACATGGTCAGATGATCTCGAGGTCCGCGCGCAGCGCGCCGGCCGCGCGCATGGCTTCCAGGATGGTCTGCAGGTCGGCCGGGGTCGCGCCCAGCGAATTGAGGCCCTTGACCACCGCCGCCAGCGAGGCGCCCGCCTTCACGATCTGCAGCGAACCGGCCTGCTGCTTCAGGTCGATCTGCGACACCGGCGCCACCACGGTCTGGCCGCCGCTGAACGGCGCCGGCTGGCTGATCACCGGCTGGGTGTTGATGACCACGGAGAGATTGCCGTGCGCGACGGCGCAGTCTTCCACGGTGACGGCCTGGTTCATGACGATCGAGCCGGTGCGTGCGTTGAGGATGACCTTGGCCGCGGCCTTGGCGCGCGTGACCTCGATGTTCTCGATGCGCGCCATGAAACCCACTCGCGCGGAGGAACCCTGCGGCGTGCGCACCTGCACTACGCGCCCGTCCAGCGCGGTGGCCACGCCGCCGCCCATGTTGCGGTTGATGGCCTCGACCACGCGTTCCGCGGTGCCGTAGTCGGTTTCACGCAGTTCGATGTTCAGCAGGCCGCCTTCGGGCTGGAAGGCCGGCACGGCGCGTTCGACGATACCGCCGTTGGCGATGCGGCCCACCGCCAGCTGGTTGACCTGCACCTTGCTGCCGTTGGCCGACGCACCCGCGCCACCCACCAGCATGTTGCCCTGCGCGATGGCATAGACCTGGCCATCGGCCCCCTTGAGCGGCGTCATCAGCAAGGTGCCGCCGCGCAGGCTCTTGGCGTTACCCATCGACGACACCACCACGTCGAGCTGGGTGCCGGGCTGCGCGAACGGCGGCAGCGTCGCCGTCACCATCACCGCCGCCACGTTCTTGAGCTGCATGTTCTTGCCGGCCGGCAGCGTGATGCCGAGCTGCGAGAGCATATTGGTCAGGCTCTGCGTGGTGAACGGCGTCTGCATGGTCTGGTCGCCGGTGCTGTCCAGCCCGACCACCAGGCCGTAGCCGACCAGCGGATTGTCCCGCACGCCCTGGAAGGTAGCCAGGTTCTTCAACCGTTCCGCATGCGCCGCGCCTGACAGCAGGCCCAGCGTCAGCGCGAGGAAGAGAGCGCGGACGAAGCGGCGGCGCAAGACAGGGAGCGAAGACGGGAACATGATGCAATCTGCCATCAGTACGGTGAAACGTTGAGGAAGAAACGCTGCAGCCAGCCCATGTTCTGCGTTTCGTCGATATAGCCCTTGGCGGTGTATTCGATGCGCGCGTCCGCCACCTGGGTGGACGGGACCGCGTTGTCGCCTGTGATCGTGCGCGGATTGACCACGCCCGAGAAGCGGATGAACTCCGCGCCCTGGTTGATGGCCATCTGCTTTTCGCCGGACACCACCAGGTTGCCGTTGGGCAGCACTTCCAGCACGGTCACGGTGATGGTGCCGCTGAAGGTGTTGGCGGCGGTCGCGCCGCCGCTGGCCTTGAGGGCGTTGGCACCGCTCATGGTGGCGTTCTGGCTGCTGCTGAACAAGCCACCGAGCGCCTTGGGCACGGCATCGAATGCCAGCGCGCTGTTGGACGTGCGGCTGGCGTTGGTGCCGGAATTCTTGCTGGCGTTGACGTTTTCGCTGATCACGATGGTGAGGATGTCGCCCACGTTGCGCGGACGGCGATCCTCGAACAGCGGATTGCCTGCGTACGACCCCTGGAAAATCGATCCGCTCGCCGGTCCCAATGCGCGCGGTTCCGCCCGCGCGGTGGTGGGAAGCTGGACCAGCGGCTCGCGCGGCATCATCGCGCAACCGGTCGCGAGGCAGCACAGGGCGAGCGCGCCCAAGCGGGTCAACGAGGCAATCATGATCATCCGAGCTGGGTGAGGCGCTGCAGCATCTGGTCGGACGTCTGCACTGCCTTGCTGTTGATCTCGTAGGCGCGCTGGGTCTGGATCATGCTGACCAGCTCTTCGACCACGTTCACGTTGGAGGCTTCCACGTAGTTCTGCTGCAGCGTGCCGGCGCCGTTCAGGCCGGGCACGGTGGTGTTGGGCGCGCCCGATGCGTCGGTCTGCACGTACAGGTTCTCGCCCAGGCTTTCCAGTCCGGCCGGATTGGCGAAGGTAGCCAGTTGCAGCTGGCCGACCTGCACGTTGTTGCTCGAGCCCGGCTGCGTGACCGAGACCGTGCCGTCGCGCCCCACGGTGAGCGTGGTGTAGTTGGCCGGCAGCGTGATGGCGGGCTGGACCACGAAGCCGCTGGAGGTCACCAGCTGGCCGTTCGGGTCGGTCTGGAACGAGCCGTCGCGCGTGTAGGCGGTGGTGCCGTCGGGCAGCGTGACCTGGAAGAAGCCCTGGCCGATCACGGCCACGTCCTTGCTGTTGCCGGTCTGCTGCGGATTGCCCTGGGTGTGGATGCGCTCGGTGGCCACGGGGCGCACGCCGGTGCCCAGCTGCAGGCCCGAGGGCAGCGTGGTCTGGTCCGACGACAGCGCGCCCGGCTGGCGCACGGTCTGGTACATCAGTTCCTCGAACACGGCGCGGCCGCGCTTGAAGCCGTTGGTCGACACGTTGGCCAGGTTGTTCGAGATCACGTCCATCTGCGTCTGCTGCGCATCGAGGCCGGTCTTGGCAATCCAGAGAGAGCGGATCATGTTTGTCCTCACAGGCCGCCGCATGGTGCGACGGCGCATCAATTCAAGAAATTCAGTTGTTCGAGAGCAGCTGGTTGGCGCGCTGGTCGTTGGTGTCCGCGCCCTGGATCATCTTCATCTGCATCTCGAAGCGGCGCGCGTTGGCGATCATGTCGACCATGGCTTCCACCGGGTTCACGTTGCTGCCTTCAAGCGCGCCGGAAACCACGCGTACGTTCGCGTCCTGCTGCAGCGGCTGCGCGCCGGGGCGCAGGCGGAACAGGCCGTCGTCGCCGCGGGCGATCGACTCCGGCGGCGGGTTCACCAGGCGCAGCTTGCCAACCTGCGCAAGGCCTTGCGCGGCATCGCCGGGGCCGCGCGCGGTGATGGCGCCATCGCTGCCGATGCTGACCGTCGACCCGGGCGGCACCGCGATCGGGCCGCCGTCGCCCATCACCGGCAAGCCGGTGCTGGTCAGCAGCTGGCCTTCGGCCGACACCTGCAGCGAACCTGCGCGGGTGTAGGCCTCGCTGCCGTCGGGCGCCTGCACGGTCAGCCAGCCATTGCCCTGCAGCGCCACGTCCAGCGGACGCTCGGTGTAGGTCAGCGGCCCGGCCTTCATGTCAGCGCCCGGCGTGGAAGCCAGCGTGAAGGCGCGGGTCGGCGAGGCATTGCCCACCACCGGCACCGCGCGGAACATGTTGACCTGCGCGCGGAAGGCCGGCGTGGAGGCATTGGCCAGGTTGTTGGATACCGCGGCCTGCTGGTCAAGCGTCTGCTTGGCCCCCGACAGGGCGGTATAGATCAAGCGGTCCATTGCGTTTCCTCAGTTCCGGCCTTGCTTGCCGACGACGTGCATTACAGGTTGACCAGGGTCTGCATGACCGTGTCCTGTGCCTTGATGGTCTGCGCGTTGGCCTGGTAGTTGCGCTGCGCCACGATCAGGCTCACCAGCTGGCCCGAGAGGTCCACGTTGGAGGCTTCGACCGCGTTGGACTTGAGCGTGCCCAGGCTGCCGCCGGGCGCGCCGACCACCGGCTGGCCCGACGCGCCGGTCGCCGACCACACATTGCTGCCTTCGGGCTTGAGGCCTTCGGGGTTGCCGAAGCCCGCCATCACGACCTGGCCCAGTGCCTGGGTCTTCTGATTGGAGTAGCTGCCCAGGATGGTGCCGTCCGGCTGGATGGCGAAGCCCAGCAGGCTGCCCGCCGCATAGCCATCCTGCACCGGCGGCTTGGTATCGCTGGCGCCGGCGAACTGCGTGGTGCCGGTCAGGTCCATGGCGATGGCCATCGCGGCGGCGCCGTTGGAGGCGGGCATGGCGATGTTGGTGGTGGCGCCAGGCGCCGGCGACACCAGGTTGCCGTTCGAGCTGAACTGCATCGTGGTGGTGTTGACGACGTTGCCTGCCGCATCGGTCAGGTGCATGGTCCAGTCGGTGCCGCCCGGCTGCGTGCCGGCGCCCGGCGTACCCGTCGAGAAGTACGCGGTCAGCTGGCGGGCATTGCCCAGCGAGTCATACACCGTCACGCCGGTGCTGTAGTTGAACATGCTCGAAGTCGGCAGCGAGGCCGGCACCGGGGGCGGTCCGGGGAGCGGGCCGGTGCTGACGAACGGCGTGACCGGAACCTTGCTGCCGGAATCCAGGTTGAACGACGAGGCCAGCGTGGTGGTGGCCTTGGCCGCCATGGTGGTGCTGGGCACCACCAGCGGCTGCGGCTGCACCGCGCCGCCGCCGATCGTGCCGGCCGGGTAGCCGGTCACCGCCAGGCCCTGCGCATTGGTGATGCTGCCGTCGGGCTGGCGCGAGAACTGGCCATTGCGCGAGTAGAAGACCGAACCTGTGGCGTCGGTCAGGCGGAAGAAGCCGTTGCCGTTGGTGATCGCCACGTCGAGCGAGCTGCCGCTCGACTCGATATTGCCCTGGTTGAACGACTGCACCACCGAGTTCACCGTCACGCCCAGGCCAATCTTGGTGCCCGCGTACACGTCGGCGAACTGCGCCGTCGATTGCTTGTAGCCGACGGTATTGGCGTTGGCGATGTTGTTGCCGATGACGTCCAGGTTGGATGCCGCGGCGTTGATGCCGCTTACCCCTTGACCGAAACCCATGATGTTCCCCTAGTAGACTGGTTAGCTGATGAATCGCAGTTGAATCAAAGAATGCGGCGCACGTCGTCGACGGACGCCGTGCGGCCGTTGCCGATATCCACCAGCACGCCGCTGGAGTCACCGCTGATGCTGCCCACCTTGCCGTAGACCAGCGCGACCGGCGTGACATCCTTGCCGCTGGCCGTGGCCGTGACCTTGAAGCTGTAGTCGCCGTCGGGCAAAGCCGCGCCGGCATCGTTCTTGCCGTCCCACGGAATGTCGTGCACGCCCGCGACCTGGCCCTTCATGTCGATGGTGCGCACGACGTTGCCGTCCTTGTCGAGCACGTTCACCGTGACCGCGTCGGCCGTCGAAGGCAGGTCCACGCCGATCTTGTCCGGCACGCCGCCCGTCACCGAGGTGCTGGAGCCCGGCACCATCACCGTATGGCCGATCAGCGACGCCGAATCCATGGCCCGGCTGGCGGAGACTTGCGACAGCAGCGCCTGCAGCGTGCTGTTCATGGTCTGCATGCCGCTCACCTGGCTGATCTGCGCGAGCTGCGAGGTGAGCTGCGAGTTGTCCATCGGGTTGAGCGGGTCCTGGTTGTTCATCTGCGTGACCAGCATGGTCAGGAAGTTGTTCTGCAGGTCGGCGGCGCTGGCGCTGCCACTCTGCAAGGCATTGTTGATGCCCTGGCTGCTGGTATCGACGGAAGAAGTGCTAGTCATTGCGTATCCCGGTTAAGACGATTACTGCCCGATGGTCAGTGTCTTGAGCATCATGTTCTTGGCGGTGTTGAGGACTTCCACGTTGGCCTGGTAGGAACGCGAGGCCGAGATCATGTTGACCATCTCTTCCACCGGGTTGACGTTCGGCATGGTGACGTAGCCGTCGGCGTTGGCCAGCGGATGTGTCGGGTTGTGGATCATGCGCGGCGGCGACGGGTCTTCCAGCACGCCTTCCACCTGCACGCCGCCCACGTCGCTCTGGCCTGGCGTGGGCGCCAGGCCGAACACCACCTGCTTGGCGCGGTAGGGCTGGCCGTTGGGGCTGACCGCGCTGTCCGCGTTGGCCAGGTTGGAGGCGGTCACGTTCATGCGCTGCGACTGCGCGGCCATGGCCGAGCCGGCCACCTCGAAGATATTCATTGCTGGCATGGCGCGCTCACTGCTGGATGGCCGACAGCATGGTCTTGATCTTGGCGCTCATCACCGTGAGGCCAGACTCGAAGTGCACCGCGTTGTCGGCGAAGGCCACGCGCTCGGTGTCCATCTCGACGGTATTGCCGTCGATGCTCGACTGCATGGGGATGCGGTACTCGAGGTCCATGTTGTCGGACGCCGACGCCTGGCCCGGCAGGTGCCGCGCCGAGGTCGTGGAGAGCGATACGCCGTCGGCGCGCCTGCCGCGCTCGACCGTCTGCGCCAGCGTGCTGGAGAAATCGAAGTCGCGCGCCTTGTAGCCGGGCGTGTCGGCGTGCGCGATATTGGAGGCAATCACCGACTGCCGCTGGGTCCGCAAGCTCAGCGCATCCTGCTGGAAGCGCAGTGCCGCATCGAGTCTGTCAATCATGTCTGTGTCTCGCTGGAGGGAGAGAGCGATGAAGGTCGACCTTCTTCAGGTGTGCCATCTTAGGTTCGGCCCTGTCATCCCAATCGTGCGAATAGGGCAAAGAAAACTGCGTATTTCGGAACGAGAGAGAAAGCGCGGCTGCCTACAATGGGTCCTGTTCTCGCGGCCCGGCCCGCGCGCCGGTGGCGCGCCAGCGCACCGCTCCTTGCCTGGATGCACCCATGATTCCTCGTTTCCGGTCCGCCGTTGCGCGTGCCCTGCTCTGTGTGCTCGCCGCCGGCGGCGCCCTGTCCGGCAGCGTCCGCGCAGCGCCGCCCTCGCCCTTTGCCGAAGACCCGGTGCGCGTCGCGGTGGAGCGGTTCCTCGAACGCCAGACCGCCGGGCTGCCTGGCAAGGCCAGCATCCAGGTCGTGCCGCCGTCGGGCGGCCGCGCGCCGGAATGCACCCTGCCCGAACCCTTCCTGCCGCCGGGCGCGTCGCCCTGGGGCCGCGTCTCCGTCGGCGTGCGCTGCGGCGGCGAGCGCCCGTGGACGCGCTACGTGCAGGCGCGCGTCGCGGTGGTGGCCGATTACTACGTGGCCGGCCGCAATTTCACCCCCGGCGAGCCGGTAGACCCTTCTGACCTGGAAGTGCGCCAGGGCGACCTTTCCAACCTGCCGCGCGCGGTGGTGACCGACCCCGCGCAGATCGCGGGCGCCGTGGCCGCCAGCCGCATCGCAGCGGGTTCGCCGATGCGCACGGATCTCCTGAAGAAGGCCATTGCCGTGCGGCAGGGACAGAACGTGACGGTGGTGGTCGAGGGGGATTCCTTCCAGCTCAGCAGCGAGGGCAAGGTGATGGCCGAAGCCGCGGTCGGCAGCAATGTGCAGGTGCGGCTCAAGAGCGGCCAGGTGGTCAGCGCGCTGGTGCGCAATGGCGACACGGTGGTGCTGCAGCAATAGGCTGGCGTGCCTGGGTAGCGCAACGGTCTCATGAGACAATGGCGCGCAGCGCTGCAGGATGTGCAGCCGGCATCCCAGGACCGGCGTCCGGCGGGCAGCGTGGCCGGACGGGTCCGTGAGCCGGGCCGGATGGACCCGGGGCGGCCCTAAAGTTCTGCCGCGACCGTCCGATAAGCCAGAGGTACCCAGCAAGGAATCACCGTGAAGATCAATCAGACCACCTCCTCGAGGCCGGGCGACGCCGGCGACGGTGCAACGCGCAGCGTGGCAGGCACCCCCGCCGGCCCGGCCGCCGCCCCGGAAACCCCCGGCGTGCGCGTCAGCCCGCTGGGCGCCCAGGTGCGCGAAATCGGCGCGCGCCTGGTGGAAGACCAAGACGACGACATCGATACCGCCAAGGTGGACGAAATCCGCCAGGCCATCGCCGAAGGACGCATCAAGATCGACCCCAGCAAGATCGCAGACGGTCTGCTGGCGTCGCTGCGCGAACTCAACGGCGGCGCCTGACGCTCGACACCGGCGGCAAAGCCAACCCACGACACTTAGGCAAGCCATGAGCCAGTCCCTGATCCAGAACCTCGCCCGGGAAACCGAGCTCTCCAAGGAATTCGCCGCCGTGCTGGGCGAAGAGCGCGCCATGATCAAGGCGGGCGACTACCAGGCGCTGGTCGGCCTGCTGGATCGCAAGGTCGAACTGGCCGGCTCGCTGCAGACGCTGACGCGCACGCGCGAGGCGCAGATGGGTGCCATGGGGATTCGCCTCGGTGCGGGCGGCCAGCTGTTCGGGCGCGAGATCGTGCCTGCCGTCGAGACCGCATGGCGCGACCTGCTGTTCGCCGCGCGCATGGCGCGCGATGCCAACGCCGTCAATGCGGCCGTGGTGGATGCGCATCTGGAGTTCACGCAGGAAGCCATTCTGGCGCTGCGCCACCGGGGCGAGACGGGCACGTTGTACGGCAAGGACGGGCGAACCCAGCAAGGTCCGCAAGGCGTCAGCCTGGCGGCGGGCTGAACCGGTGTCTTGTCGCCACGGGCTTTCGCAAGCCCGCGGCGAAATGCAGGAAAGACCGAACGAACAAAAAAAGCGGCTTCGCTCCCGGCAGGGAAGGCGAAGCCGCTTTTTTTGTTCGGGCGCGGTGGCGGAGCCGGCGGCTTGAGGGTTGAAGCTTGAGCGGCTGCGGGGGCTTGGGAAGCGGCGCCCGGGCGGAAAGGCCCGGGCCGCCGAATCCATGCACCTGCGGTCTTACCTGTACCCCACCACCACTTGTCCCGACTGTCCCTGCAGGACGGGCGTCAGCGCGCCCTTCCCCGGTACCTGGAACGCAAACACGAATCCCCTGCCTGCGTCATCCCCGCTGAAGGCATCGGTGAGTCCCTCCGCCCCCGGCAGCAACACGCAGCGCTGCGCATTGCAGAGATAGGCCTGCAGATCGAGCGGCGGCGTGCGGGTAAAGCTGTAGCGCCACCGCACGGTGGTGATGGCGCCCTCGGCCTGCGGCAGATACCCGGTCGGGGTGATGGGTGCGGACATGGTGCGCAGGCCCTTGCCATACAAGGCGGGGCCACTCACGGAAGCCGACCACGAATGCAGGGTAGGTCCTGCCGGCGCGGCCCAGCCGTGGCTGCAGCATGCGGCAATGGCCGCCACGGCGATACGGCGGGACCTGGCTTTCATAGCAGCCCGCGCAGCTGCGAACGCAGGCGCGTGATGGCCTGGCTGCGGATCTGGCAGACGCGCGACTCCGTCACCTCGAGCACGGCGCCGATCTCACGCAGGTTCAGCTCCTGGTCGTAGCACAGCGACAGCACCAGCTTTTCCCGCTCGGGCAGTCGCTCGATGGCGCGTATCAGCGCTTCGCGCATGCCGCTCTCCATCAGCACGGTGAGCGGATTGCCGTCGTCGCTGACGCTCAGGTGGCGATCCAGGAAGTCTTCTTCGCCGGAGCGTTCGAAGTCTTCGTAGTGCAGCAGCTGGCAGCCATAGACCTCGTTGAGCAAGGTCTGGTATTCGTCGAGTGGCAACTCGAGCTCCTGCGCCACCTCGGAGTCCAGCGGCGCCCGGCCGAGCGTCTGCTCGAGGCCGCGCACGGTACGCTCGATGCGCCGGGTGAACTGGCGCAGGCTGCGCGATTGCCAGTCGTTGGCGCGCACCTCGTCGAGCATGGCGCCGCGGATGCGCTGGCTGGCATAGGTCTCGAAACGCGCACCGTGCGTATCCTCGTAACGCTTGGCGGCGTCGAGCAGGCCGATCATGCCAGCCTGGATGAGGTCATCGAGCTGCACGCTGGCCGGCAGCTTGGCCGCGAGTTGCAAGGCGATGCGACGCACCAGCGACGCATGCGCGGTCACGGTGTCAGTCTGTTCGAGCTTTCCCTGAATCGTATACATGGTGGAATTCTCGTGAGTCCTAGCTGGCAGGCCCGGCGCTCAGGCCAGGGCCGTGGCCGGCGGCGCCAGCGGCGCGGCCGGAGGGGTTGAACGGGCTACGGCTGGTGAAGGCATGGGAAGCGGCCAGCCGGCGATGCCGACGGCAAGACGGCGCAGGGCGGCAGTGGCCGGCGCCGCCGGATACGCTTCGACCACGCAGCGGCCAAGCGCCGTGCTGCGCTCGACCAGCGGATCGTGCGGCAGGCTGCCGGCAGGACTCGCGTCCACGCCGAGATACTGGCTGGCGGTGCGCGCAAGATTGCCGAGCACGGCGCTGGCGGCGGCGTCGCTGGCGGCGGCATTGACGACCAGGTGGAAACGGCGGCAGGCGTAGAGGTGGTTCAGCTGCTTGATGCAGGCATAGGCGGCCTTGATCGATGCCGGCTCGGCACGCAGCACCACCACCACGTTGTGCGCCATGCCGGCCACCTGCGACAGGGCGCCCTCGGCATCGCTGCGGGCATCGCTGAGCACGGTGCGGTAGCCATTGAACAGGCCCAGGTCGCCCGTGGCCTGCGGGCTGCCGGGCAGCACGCCGATGGTGCCCGCGGGACGTTGCCCCAGCGCTGCCTCCAGCGTGAGCGCACCGCCCAGCACGGCGGCCAGCGTGCCCTCGGGCGCCGCGCCGGCCAGGCGGGTGGCGCGCGCGCCAATGCGGTCTTCGTCGATCAGCAGCACGCGTTCACCCTGCATGGCGAGCGCATTGGCCAGCCCGAGCGCCACCGTGGTGGCACCGGCGCCCGCATCGCTCGCGACCACCGCGATGCGGCGCGTGGCACGCGGCGCCAGCATGCGCCGCAGGCTTTCGGCCTGGTCCAGGGCAAGTGAATTCACGTTCTACTCTCCCTGCACCTGCGCCAGCGCCTTGAACATCCGGCCACCATCGACGAAGCCGTCGGGCTCGGTGGCGGGCGCGGCCGGTACGGTCGGCACAGCAGGTGCGGCACGGCCATTGCGCGCGGGGTAGTTCTCCAGCACGTCCAGCAGCGCCAGCAGGCGGCCCATGCCTTCGACCAGCACGGCAGCATTCGGGGTCTGGCGCGCCGGCGCGCGCGCGGACAGGCGCGCCAGGAAGGCCGCGGCTTCCGTGTCGCCGGCCTGCTCCAGGCGCAGCGCGGCCACGGCCATCTGCAGTGCCAGCAGGCGCGCGCATGCCTGGTTTTCCGCCTGCGCGGCATCGTTGGCGCCGTCCTGGCGTTCGCCCTGGCCGAGATGGTCGAGCGCATGGCGCAGTGTGCGCAGGTGCGCCTCGCCGGCTTCGGCCCAGCGTGCCCAGCGCGCCAGTTGCGCGCCCTCGGCCAGCAGTGCGGGCTCGCACAGCAGGTATTGCACGGCCAGTGTCTGGCCGTTTTCACGGTCGACCAGGCGCGATACCAGCAGGCCGGCCTCGGTGCCGCCCTCGCTGCCGCGCGTGCCGCGCACCTGGCTTTCGAGCACGCGCACCGGCGCTTGCGCGATCCACTGCACGGCATCGCGGCCGCGGTACTCAATCTCTTCGAAGGCATGGAACGTCAGCGTCTCGGCCAGCGCATCGACCTTCAGCGCAACGCCGTTGCTGGCGACGCGCGTGGTCTTGCGGGTGGTGGTCAGCCAGCGCTCACCTGCCTGCTGCCAGCGCGCCAGCGTGGCCGCGGCCGGCATGGTGTCCAGCACATTGACCACGGTACGCGCGGCGGCGATGGCGGCGCCCAGGTTGGCGGCGTCGGTTTCCCAGCCGCCCTGGCTTGCCTGCAGCGCTGGGGCGGTACGCCCGCCCGGCGCCGCGGCGGCAGCCAGCGGCAGGCCGTCGCGGTCGGCCAGCCACAGCGTATGCTGCCACGGGCGCGGCGCGCGGCGGCCGGCCGCGGGCGCGGCCACGGTGGCGCTCAGCGCGAGCACGAAGCGGTCGCACTGGCGGGCGAGATCGCGGCAGGCGGCCTCGCGCACGTGTTGCGCCATCTGGCGCGCCGACGGTGCGCTGTCCGCGCGCTGCTGCCACAGGGTGCGTACCAGGTCGAAGCCGAAGTTGCCCGCGTCGAGCTGGTCCACGCAGTCGCTGACCGCGTTGGCGCTGTCGGTCAGCGAGCGCAGCATGCCCTCGGCGCCGGCGGTGGCCGAAGCACCCGCGGCGCGGGCGCCATCGTTGTCATCCTGCCCCGGCATGACGCGGCGCACGGCATCGGCATCGGCAAAGACGGAGCCGCGGCGCGGGGTCTGGAAAGCGCGCTCGACCAGGGCGGCGCCGCTGGCCAGCTCCAGGTGTTCGGGCACGCGCTGGCCGATGGAGGCGTAGTACACCGGCAGGCGGTGGCGGATCACCACGTCGAGCACGGAGCCGAGGTGCGTGGCTTCGTCGAGCTTGCTGACGATGCAGCCGTCGATGCCGCCGCCGGGCGTGGCATCGTGGCGGTAGGCGTGCACCACCTCGTTGAGCGTGTCGCCGTGGCTGGCGCCGTTGAGCAGCAGGATGCGCTGCACCGGCGCCTGCACGCCGGCCAGCATGGCGATCTGCTCGGACAGGTTGCGGTCGCGCTGGCTCATGCCGACGGTGTCGATGATCACCAGGTGCTTCTCGGTGAGCGCGGCCAGCGCGAAGCGCAGGTCGGCCGCGTCCTTGACCGCGTGCACGGGCACGCCGAGGATGTCGCCATAGATGCGCAGTTGTTCATGCGCGCCGATACGGAAGGTGTCGGTGGTCAGCAACGCCAGCCGTTCCGGGCCGTGCTTGAGCACGAAGCGCGCGGCCAGCTTGGCGGTGGTGGTGGTCTTGCCCACCCCGGTGGGGCCGATCAGGGCCAGCACGCCGCCTTGCGCGAACAGCGCGTCTTCGTCGCCCAGCACCGGCACCTTGCGCGCCAGCTCCTGGCGGATCCAGGTCATGGCGGCGGGCCGGTCGTGGCCGAGCGGCAGGTGGCCCAGCAGCGAACGCGCGAGCTGGCCGGAAAATCCGGCGGTGACCAGCCAGTTGAACAGGGAATCGCGCAGCGGATCGCCGCCTGCGGCAGGCAGGCTGTGAGTGCCTACTCCCGCGAACTGCCGCTCCATCATGGCGCGCATGGTCTGCAGTTCCCCGCGCAGGTCGCCCAGGGCACCGTCGACCGCCACCGTGGCGGGCGGCGGCGTGAACACCGGCGCGCTGCTGGAAATGGCGCCGAGATCGGTGTCGCGCATGGCGACGATCTCCACACCACCCTCGACGGTGCGGTTGGACAGCACCACGGCGTCCGGGCCCATCGCCTCGCGCACCTGGCGCAGGGCCTCGCGGCCATTGGCCGCCACGAATTTAGCTACGCTCATCTTGCGTCATCCCTCACGCTGCGCCGCCGATCATGGCGGTGATCCTGATATTTCGGTTGTCCGGCACCTCGGCATGCGAGAGCACCTTGAGCTGCGGCATGGTCCGGCGCAGGAAGCGCGCGAGCAGCGGGCGCAGCGGATGCGGCACCAGCAGCACGGGGTCCAGCCCCAGGTGTTCCTGGCGCGACACCGCGGCCTGGGTCTGCTGCAGCAGCGCATCGGCCAGCCCCGGCTCGATACCGCCGCCGTTAGTGAGCGCTTGCGACAGCACGCGCTCAAGCCCCGCGTCCAGGCCGATGACCTGCAGGTCGGCGCCGTTGGGGAACCACTGCTGGGTGATGGCACGTCCCAGCGCCATGCGCACCAGCGCGGTAAGTTCGTTGGGATCGCTGATCTTGGGCGCGTGCTCGGCCACCACGTCCAGCACGGTGCGCATGTCGCGGATCGGCACGCTTTCGTCCAGCAGGTTCTGCAGGATCTTCTGCAGCGCGGTGAGCGTGATGACCTTGGGCACCAGGTCTTCGGTGAGCTTGGGCGATTCCTTGGAGATGCGGTCCAGCAGGGCCTGCACTTCCTGGCGCCCGAGCAGTTCGGCCGCGTGCAGGTGGATCAGGTGGTTGAGGTGAGTCGCCACTACCGTGCTGGCGTCCACCACGGTGAAGCCGTAGGTTTGCGCCTGCTCCTTGAGCCCGGCTTCGATCCACACCGCGGGCAAGCCGAAGGCCGGATCGTGCGTGGGCGTGCCCGGCAGCGTGCCGGATACCTGGCCGGGGTTGATCGCCATCCACTGCCCCGGCGTGGCCTCGCCGCGGCCGATCTCCACGCCCTTGAGCGTGATGCGGTAGGCGTTGGGCTTGAGTTCGAGGTTGTCGCGGATATGCACCACCGGCACCAGGAAGCCGATCTCCTGCGCCACCTTCTTGCGAATGCTCTTGATGCGGCCCAGCAGTTCGCCGTTCTGCGCGCGGTCCACCAGCGGAATGAGGCGGTAGCCCACTTCCATGCCCAGCGGGTCGACCAGGGAGACATCGTCCCAGCTGGCTTCGGTGGATTCCGCCGCGGCGACGGGCGCGCGTTCCTCGCGTTTCTTTTCCTGCACGGCGGCCACGTCGCGTCGCGCCACATAGCGGCCGAACCACACCAGCGCGCCGGCGAACACCAGGAAGGCGAAATGCGGCATGCCGGGAATGATGCCCATCATGCCGATGATGCCGCCGGTCAGGTACAGCACGCGCGGGTTGGAGAAGAGCTGGCCGGTCAGCTGCTGGCCCACGTCCTGCTCGTTCGACACACGCGAAACGATCACGCCGGCGGCGGTGGAGATCACCAGCGCGGGGATCTGCGCCACCAGGCCGTCGCCGATGGTCAGCAGCGTGTAATTGCGCACCGCGGTGGAGAAGTCCAGGTCGTGCTGCAGCATGCCGACCACCATGCCCGCGCCGACGTTGATGAACATGATCAGCAGCCCGGCGATGGCGTCGCCGCGCACGAACTTGCTGGCGCCGTCCATGGCGCCGTAGAAATCCGATTCCTGCGAGACTTCGGCCCGGCGCTTCTTGGCGCCGTCTTCGTTGATCAGGCCGGCGTTGAGGTCGGCGTCGATCGCCATCTGCTTGCCGGGCATGGCGTCGAGCATGAAGCGCGCGCCCACCTCGGCGATCCGGCCCGCGCCCTTGGTGATCACCATGAAGTTGATCACCACCAGGATGGCGAACACCACGATGCCCACGGCGAAGTTGCCACCCACCAGGAAGTGGCCGAAGGCCTCGATCACCTTGCCCGCGGCGTCGGGCCCGGTGTGGCCTTCGAGCAGTACCACGCGGGTCGAGGCAACGTTGAGCGACAGGCGCAGCAGGGTGGAAAACAGCAGCACGGCCGGGAAAGCGGCGAAATCCAGCGCCTTCTGCGTATACATGCCCACCAGCAGCACCATGATCGACAGCGCGATGTTGAACGTAAACAGCAGGTCCAGCACGAAGGGCGGCAGCGGCAGGATCATCATGCCGAGGATCATGATGATCAGCAGCGGTCCCGCGAGCGCCTTCATCTGGCTGCTGCTGGCCCGTGCCCCCGACAGGTTGAACAGCGAGGTCAATGCGTTCATGCGTGGCTTTCCGGTACGGCGAGTTCGTCAGGCACCAGCAGGTCGGACGGTGCCGTGGGGTGCGGTCCGCTGGTGTGGTGCCAGTGCTTCAGTTGATAGACCCAGGCCAGGACTTCGGCCACGGCGGTATACAGGCCGGCGGGGATCTCGCGGCCGATCTCCACGTGGCGGTGCAGCGCGCGCGCCAGCGGCGGCGCGGACAGCAGCGGCACGTTGTTCTCCACGGCGATCTCGCGGATGCGCGCGGCGACCGCCTCGCTGCCCTTGGCCACCACGCGCGGCGCGCTCATGCGGCCTTCCTCGTAGCGCAGCGCCACGGCGAAGTGGGTCGGGTTGGTGACCACCACGTCCGCCTTGGGCACCTCGGACATCATGCGGCGGCGAGCCATGGCGCGCTGCTGCTGGCGGATGCGGCCCTTGATATGCGGGTCGCCTTCGCTGTCCTTGTGCTCCTGCTTGACCTCTTCCTTGGTCATGCGCAGCTTCTTGAAGAAGGTCCAGTACTGCCAGGGCACGTCCAGCGCGGCCACCAGCACCAGCGAGCCGGCGACCATCCCGCAGCAGTGCAGCACCAGCTCCAGCATGTGCAGCAGCGCCTCGTGCAGCGGCGCGCTCATCAGCGCCACCGCGTCGGGCAGGCGGTGCCACAGCACCCAGCCGGCCACGCCGCCCACCAGCAGGGCCTTGGCGATGGCCTTGGCCAGTTCCACCAGGGATTGCGAGGAGAACAGCCGGCCCAGCCCCTTGAGCGGCGAGAGCCGGGAGAAATCGGGGGCGAGGGATTGCGTGGAGAACATCCAGCCGCCCAGCAGCATCGGACCGGCGAGGGCCGCCGCGCCGAACAGCAGCAGCAGCGGCAGGAATGCCAGCAGGCCTTCCCAGGTATTCATGGCGAAGCGCGACATCATGCGCGAGGTATCGAAGGCCGTGGCCGGCTCGAAGGCCAGGCCGGCGCGCATCACGGCGTTGAGCTTGGTGGCGAGCGTGCCGCCGAGGGTCCCCAGGCCGGCCACGCCGCTCATCAGCATGATCAGCGTAGCGAGCTCGCGCGAGCGTACGACCTGTCCTTCCTCGCGCGCCTTTTCCAGGCGCCGGGGTGAGGCAGGTTCGGTTTTCTCGATATCGCTTTCTTCGGACATGGCCGCTCCGTTACGAAGCGGCATGCTGGCCCTTCGTCAGCAACGATTATCGGAGCGCGAAGGGGCGGGCATTAGAGGGAATAAGGCCGGGATTGTGGCGCTGTTTGCGCGATGACACGGCCCGCCCGAAGGCGGGCCGTGTCCCCGGACGGCCTCCGGGGGCGCCCCGGGGGCGCCCCGGGGGCCGGCGCGGCGCCAGGCCGGCACCGCGTCCCGGGCGGGACTCAGAAGCCCAGGCTGGCAAGCAGGTCGTCCACCTGCGACTGGTCGGAGACGACGTCGGCCTTGCCTTCCGGGTTGATCTGCGGGCCGTTCATCAGCGTGGCGGGCGCCTCGACGCGGCGGTCTGCCGGCACGTTGTCGATCAGCACCTGCAGCAGTTCCTGCTCCAGCGAGCGGATCATGTCCATCATCTTCTTGATGACCTGGCCGGTCAGGTCCTGGAAGTCCTGGGCCATCATGATTTCCAGCAGGTGGCTGCCGGTGGCGCGGGCCTGCTGCGGCACGTCGGTCAGGAAGGCACGGGTATCGAGCACCAGCTCGCGCGCGTCGGCCAGCTCGACCGGCTTGTCGAACCAGGCTTCCCAGCGCTTGTCGAGCGCCTCGGCCTGCTTCTCCATGCCGGCCTGGAGCGGCTGCGCCAGCTCCACGGCGTTGAGCGTGCGTTCAGCGGCCTGCTCGGTCATCAAGGCGATATAGCTGAGCCGGTCGCGCGCATCGGGGATGGCCTGGGCGGCGCGCTCGATTTCCTTGTCGAGCCCCAATTCGCGCATATTGTCGCGCAGCATCCGTGTCAGGGCGCCAATGCGCTGGAAAAGCTGCTCGGCAGATTCGTTGCTGAGAGTCGGAGTCATCGACATGTCGCCCACCTTATGCCCCTTCCTTGGCCAGTTTCTCGAAGATCTTGGTGATCTTCTCGTCGAGCGTGGCGGCCGTGAACGGCTTGACCACATAGCCGTTCGCGCCGGCCTGCGCCGCTGCGATGATGTTTTCCTTCTTGGCCTCGGCCGTCACCATCAGCACCGGCAGCTTGGCCAGCGCGGCTTCGGCGCGGATCGCCTGCAGCATGCTCAGGCCGTCCATGTTCGGCATGTTCCAGTCGGACACGACGAACTGGAAGCTGCCGTCCTTGACCTTCTCCAGGCCGGCGGCACCGTCTTCGGCCTCCTCGACGTTGGCGAAGCCCAGTTCCTTGAGCAGGTTACGGATGATGCGGCGCATGGTGGGGAAGTCATCGACCACCAGGATCTTCATGTTCTTGTCCACTCTAACGGCTCCAATACAGTTGTGGAAAGTTGCTACTTCAATACTTGCACCCGCCGCTCCGCGTGGATCCGGCAGGCGCCTGTGCCCGGTCAAACCCGCTGCGCGCGCGTCCCGAAGGTCGCCAGGCGCGCCATCACGCGCTGGCTCATCGCGTGCAGCGGCACTACCTCATGCACGCCGCCGGCGGCAATCGCCTCCTTGGGCATGCCGAATACGATGCAGGTGCTCTCGTCCTGCGCCAGGTTGTAGGCGCCGGCCTCGCGCATGCGCAGCATGCCCTGCGCGCCGTCGCGGCCCATGCCGGTCAGCATCACGCCGATGGCGTTCTTGCCGGCATGCTGGGCGGCGGAGTCGAACAGCACTTCGACCGACGGCCGGTGGCGGTTGACCGCCGGCTCCTGCGACAGGTGGGCCACGTAGTTGGCCCCGCTGCGCGCCAGGCGCAGGTGCGAATCGCCCGGCGCGATGTAGGCGTAGCCCGGCAAGACGCGCTCGCCGTGCTCCGCTTCCTTGACCGTGATGCGGCACAGGCCGTCCAGGCGCTGCGCGAACGAGCGCGTGAAGCCGGCCGGCATATGCTGGACGATCAGCACGGCCGGGCAGTCCGGCGGCATCGGCATCAGGAATTCCTTGATCGCCTCGGTGCCGCCAGTGGAGGCGCCCACGATGATCAGCTTCTCCGTGGACAGCAGCGGGCTGCGCAGCATCGGCGCCGCCGGCTCGGTGGTGCCGCCGCCCGCCGGCGCGGCCTGAGCGGTGCGCAGGCGCGCCCGCGCCGCGGCGCGGATCTTGTCGGCGATGGTATCGGTGTACTCCATCAGGCCGTCGCGGATGCCGAGCTTGGGCTTGGTGACGAAATCCACCGCGCCCAGCTCCAGCGCGCGCATGGTGATTTCCGAGCCACGCTCGGTCAGCGAGGACACCATCAGCACCGGCATCGGGCGCAAGCGCATCAGGCGCTCGAGGAAGTCCAGGCCATCCATGCGCGGCATTTCCACGTCGAGCGTGAGCACATCCGGGTTCAGGCGCTTGATCAGATCGCGCGCTACCAGCGGATCGGGGGCGGTACCCACCACCTCCATGTCGGGCTGGCTATTGATGATCTCGGTCATCAGGCTGCGTATCAGCGCGGAATCGTCCACGCACAATACCTTGATCTTGGCCGCACTCATGTCTGGAAAAATCCTTGTCGGTTCAGGAGACGGCAGCCGAGGGCGCACGCCTGGAAAACAGTTCGGCGCCGCCGCTGGCAGGTGCGGTGGCAATGGCCCGCGCCAGCGCGCGCTCGTTGCGCTCGACCACCACCTGGTCGTCCTGGCGAGTGAGCCGGCGCACCAGCGCCAGTCCCGTCAACGGAAAGTAGCTGACGCGGCGCGCGTGCGGGCCGCGCAGATCCTGCGCGGCTACGCGGATCTCTTCGGTCTTCAGGTACTTGAGCACGAACTCGGCATTGCGGTCGCCGATATTGAGCGTGGTCATGTTGGCCAGCACCGCGCCACCGCCGAACACCTTGGCCTCGAGCCGCTCGCGGCGCGCGCCCATCTTCAGCAGCTCGTTGATCAGCACTTCCAGCGCATAGCTGCCGTAGCGCATGGACGCCGACAGCAGCCGGTCGGCGCCGGCGGCGCCGTCATCGTCCGGCAGCATGAAATGGTTCATGCCGCCCACGCCGGCGGTCTCGTCGCGGATGCAGGCCGCCACGCAGGAACCCAGCACGGTGGTCAGCACCACGTCTTCGCGGGTCACGTAGTACTCGTTGGGCAGCAGCTTGATGGCCTGCTTGCCGAACTCGCGGTCGAAGTAGCTGCGCGTGGCGATCGCTTCGGGGAGCTGGGGCGTGCGCATCACGAACCTCCCAGCCGGGCCGACGGCGGCGCCAGCTCGTATACGGTCTGCCCGCGCAGCTGGAACGCGCGCGTGACATAGGAAAAGTTCTCCGAATGGCCCGCGAACAACAGTCCGTGCGGCTTGAGCAGCGGCACGAAGCGCTCCAGGATGCGGCCCTGGGTGGGCTTGTCGAAGTAGATCATCACGTTGCGGCAGAAGATCACGTCGAACTTCTCGCGGATGCCCCAGTCCGGCGCCAGCAGGTTGAGCGGCTGGAAGTCGATGGTGCCCGCCAGGTCCGGCTTGACCTTGACCGCGCCGGCGCGCTGGCCGGTGCCTTTGAGGAAGAAGCGCTTGAGCCGTTCGGGCGAGAGCTTGCTGACCTGCTCGGCCGTGTAGACGCCGGCGCGGGCCTTGGCCAGCACCTGCGTATCGATGTCGGTGGCCAGGACCGTGCCGGCACGGTCGCCCAGCGCTTCGGCCAGCGTGATGGCGATGGAATAAGGCTCTTCGCCGGTGGACGCGGCCGAGCACCACACCGAGTAAGGCCGCCCGGTCTTCTTGGCATGTTCGGCCAGCAAGGGAAAGTGATGCGCCTCGCGGAAGAACGATGTCAGGTTGGTGGTGAGCGAATTGGTGAAGAACTCCCACTCGTCCGAGCGGTCGTCCTCCTCGAGCATGGCCAGGTAGGTGCCGAAATCGGTGAGCTGCAGCGTGCGCAGGCGGCGCGCGAGGCGGCTGTACACCATCTCGCGCTTGTGGCTGCCGAGCGAGATGCCCGCGCGGCGATGGATCATCGCGCGGATCTTCTCGAAGTCGCGTTCGGTCAGCAGGAAATCACGCGGCTCGTCGCGCCGCGGCGAAGCGGGCTGCGCCAGCGGCAGGCCGGCGGCAAGGGCGGTGGGGCGAGGCTGCGTCATGTGATGCCTGATACGGGATGCTTGATGCTCGATACGATGGGTGTGGCCGCGCTCAGGCGAGTTCGGCCTCGACCAGTTCCATCTCGGCGCTGGTCATCAGCTTCTCGATGTCGATCAGGATCAGCATGCGGCCATCCACGGTGCCGAGCCCCGTGAGGTGTTCGTTGGAGACCGACACGCCGAACTCCGGCGCCGGCTTGATGGCTTCGCCGGTCAGGGTCAGCACGTCCGACACGCCATCCACCACGATGCCGACCACGCGCCCGGCGATATTGAGGATGATGACCACGGTCTGGTGGTCGTAGCGCACGTTGCCGAGGCGGAACTTCAGGCGCAGGTCGACGATCGGCACGATCACCCCGCGCAGGTTGGTCACGCCCTTGATGAAATCGGGCGCGTTCGCCAGGCGGGTGACCGCGTCGTAGCCGCGGATCTCCTGCACCTTGAGGATGTCGATGCCGTATTCTTCGCTCCCCAGCGTGAAAACCAGGAATTCCTGCCCCGCGGCTTCGCTTCCGGGGGTATCGATGTGTCCGATGCCGGCCATGATGTCTTGTTCTCCTGAGCGTTAAGCGAGTACCGGGTCTTGGCGGCGCACGCCGGTGCGCTGCAGCGCGCCGACGTCCACGATCAGTGCCACGCTGCCGTCGCCCAGGATGGTGGCGGCGGAGATGCAGGGCACCTTGCGGTAGTTGGTTTCGAGATTCTTCAGCACCACCTGGTGCTGGCCGATGAGCTGGTCCACCAGCAGCGCGAAGCGCTTGCCTTCGGCCTGCAGGATCACGGCGATGCCCTGCGTCGGCTCCTGCACGGCGTCGTCCACGTTGAACACGCGGTGCAGCTCCAGCAGCGGCAGGTATTCGCCGCGCACGTGCATCACGCGGTCGTTGTTGGCCGCGGTGTGCACGTCCTCGGGCTTGGGCTGCAGCGATTCCATCACGCAGCTCAGCGGCAGGATGAAGGTCTCCGCGCCGACCTTGACGGACATGCCGTCGAGGATAGCCAGCGTCAGCGGCAGCACGATGCGGGTAGTGGTGCCCAGGCCCGGACGCGAGGTGACCTCGACATGGCCGCCCATTTCCTGGATGTTGCGCTTGACCACGTCCATGCCGACGCCGCGCCCGGAGAGGTCGGTGACGGCTTCCGCGGTGGAGAAGCCCGGCGCGAAGATCAGCTGCCAGACCTCTTCGTCGCTGATGTTCTCCGATACCGGCAGGCCGCTCTGCAGGGCCTTGGCCAGGATCTTGTCGCGGCGCAGGCCGCCGCCGTCGTCGCTGACCTCGATGACGATGTTGCCGCCATGATGCTGCGCGGACAGGATCAGCTGGCCGGTCGGCTCCTTGCCGGCTGCAACGCGCTTGTCCGGCGTTTCGATGCCGTGGTCGAGGCTGTTGCGCACCAGGTGAGTGAGCGGGTCGATGATGCGTTCGATCAGGCTCTTGTCGAGCTCGGTGGCCTTGCCGAAGGTGACCAGGTCGATCTGCTTGCCGAGCTTGCCGGCAAGGTCGCGCACCAGGCGCGGGAAGCGCGAGAACACGTAGTCCATCGGCATCATGCGGATCGACATCACCGCTTCCTGCAGGTCGCGCGCATTGCGCTCGAGCTGGCCCATGCCGGAGAACAGGCGGTCGAACAGCACCGGGTCGAGCGCCGAGGCGGTCTGCGCCAGCATCGACTGCGTGATGACCAGTTCGCCGACCAGGTTGATGATCTGGTCTACCTTTTCGGTCGGCACGCGGATGGAGCCGGACTCCTGCGCATGCGCGGCGGCGGCAGGCTGAGCCTTGGCCTTTTCCTTTGCCGGCGCGGACGCCGCCGCCGGGGCGGCGGCCGGAGCCGGTGCCGGAGCCGGCGCTGCGGCAACGGCTGCAGTGGCTTCGGCAGCCGGCGTCGCGCCGGCTGCCTCCACGACGATCTGGTCGCCGTCGACGATGAAGCAGCACACCGCGATGATGTCGTCGGCGCTGCACTGGCTCGACAACCATACGCTCAGGTTGCCGCCCTCTTCCTGCTGGCCGGTGATCTCGCCAAGGTTGCCAAGTTCGTCGCGCAGCAGGGCCCGGTCCGCCGCCGAGACGTTGATCAGCGTCACCTTGAGGCCGCTGCCCGCGGCCGCCGGCGCAGGCGCCGCCGCTACCGGGGCCGGAGCGGGAGCCGCGGCGGGCGCGGGTGCGCCACCGGCGGCTTCGTGCGCCAGCTGTTGCAGGACGGCGCAGATACGCGCCAGCGTTCCCGGATCGGGTTCGGTACCGTTACGGTAGGCGTTGAGCTGATCTTGCAACACGTCCTTGGTTTCCAGAAAGGTGTCGATGATGGTGCGGGACAACGCGAGTTCCCGCCGCCGCGTGCGGTCGAGCAGGTTCTCCAGCAGGTGCGTGGTCTCGGTCAGGGCGGCGAAGCCGAAGGTTGCCGCGCCGCCCTTGATGGAGTGGGCCGCGCGGAAGATCGCGTTGAGCTCTTCCGCGTCGGGGGATTCGAGATCCAGCCCGAGCAGCAGCTGCTCCATTTCCACGAGGAGCTCCTCCGCTTCCTCGAAGAAGGTCTGGTAGAACTGTGTGATATCGATATCGACAGACATAACCGTCCTGGCTCACTGAAATTCGCTGCGAAGACCGCCGCCGGCATGGCGGGCGGACTTCATTGAACACTGCCCTTGCCGGCCGGGGCCGAGGCGGGGGCCTGTGCCGCCTTGCCCTGCGCCGTTGCCGGGGCCGAAGCCGCCTTTGCCGCGGCGGGCGCCGAGGCGGCCGCCAGGCCTGCCTGCATTTGCTCGCCTGCCTCGCCTGCCTTTGCCGCCACCGAGACCTCGGCGGCGCTGGCATTCTCTGCCTCGATCCGCGCCTGCGCGCGCTGGTTGAGCACCACGATGCTGATGCGTCGGTTCACCGGCGCCAGCTCGTCCTTCTTGTCCAGCGGCATGGTCGCGGCCAGGCCGATCACGCGCAGCACCTTGCCTTCGTTCATGCCGCCACCGATCAGCTCGCGCCGCGAGGCATTGGCGCGGTCCGAAGACAGCTCCCAGTTGCTGTACGTGCGCTCGCCGTTCGAGTAGTTGGCCGCGTCGGTATGGCCGGACAGGCTGACCTTGTTGGGCATCTCGTTGAGCACCGGGCCGATCTCGCGCAGGATGGTGCGCATGTACGGCTCCACCGCGGCACTGCCGGTGCGGAACATCGGGCGGTTCTGCGTATCCAGGATCTGGATGCGCAGGCCTTCGCTGGTGATGTCCAGCAGCAACTGCGGGCGGAACTGGCGCAGCACCGGATTGTTCTCGATGATCTGCTCGAGGCGGTTCTTGAGCGCGCGCAGACGCTCGCCTTCCCTGCGCTCCCTGGCCTTTTCCGTGGCGTCTTCAGGGGTCTTGCGCACTTCGGCGTCCTGCCGCGTGATGTCGAGCCCGCCGCCGGGAATCACGCTGGAGGAAAGACTGCTCTTGTTCCCCCCCGCTATCGCCACCTTCAGCGGCGTGCGGAAATACTCTGCCAGCTGCACCAGGTCCTTCGGCGTCGACGCGCGCAGCAGCCATAGCACCAGGAACAGGGCCATCATCGCCGTCATGAAGTCGGCGTAGGCGATCTTCCAGCTGTGGTTACCGTGCGGCTTGGCGTGTCCGCGAGACTTGCGGACGACGATCGGGCGCATATCATGGGCGCTGCTCATCGCTGTAGCTCCTGCCGCTTAGGTGATGCTCTTGACCTCGCGGACGTGGTCGTCCAGCTCGAGGAAGGACGGGCGTTCGCTGGAGTACAGCACCTTGCGGCCAAACTCCACGGCCACCAGCGGTGCATAGCCATTGAGCGAGGCCAGCAGCGTGACCTTGATGCACTCGTACATCTTGATGGATTCGGCCACCTGGTGCTCGACCCGCGCGGCCAGCGGCGAGACGAAGCCGTAGGCCAGCAGGATGCCGAGGAAGGTGCCGACCATGGCGTGGGCGATCAGCGCGCCGAGTTCCGCCGGAGGCAGGTCGGCCGAGCCCAGCGCATGCACCACGCCCATGACGGCGGCAACGATGCCGAATGCGGGCAGGCCGTCGCCGATGCGCGCCAGCGCATGAGCGGGGACTTCTGCTTCGTGGCGGTAGGTCTCGATCTCGTGGTCCATGAGGGCCTCGATCTCGAAGGCATTCATGTTGCCGTTGACCATCATGCGCAGGTAGTCCGTGAGGAACTCCATCATCGCGGGGTCGGCGAGGATGCGCGGGTACTGGCTGAACACGCTGCTGGCGGCCGGATCCGCGATCTCCTTCTCGAGGAACAGGATGCCTTCGCGGCGGGCCTTGGACAGCAGCACGTAGAGCAGTGCCATGACTTCCATATACAGCGCCTTGCTGTACTTGCTGCTGCGGAACAGCGTCGGCAACGCACGCATGGTGGCCTTGATGGCCTTGCCGTTGTTTGAGCTGATGAACGCACCGGCAGCCGCGCCGCCGATGATGACAAACTCTGCGGGTTGATAAAGCGCGCCCATATGGCCGCCGGTCATGGCATATCCACCAAGCACCGCCACCATCACGACAACATAGCCAATTACAACTAGCACGATCGATTCCCCGTCAGTAAAACACGCGTCAGGCATGCACAAGGGCCGCTTCTCCGGGAGAGGAGGAAGGACCGCTTGCCCTGGCAAGACCCAGCAACCACGTACGCCGCCCCCGGACTCCGGGATCCGGAGCCCTGAAGCCCTGCAGTCCTATGGATTAACGACTTGAGACGGCAAGACTTGAAGACCTATTGATACGGCATTGATGATCTTCCAACGCGAATATCGACAATCAGGTGAATAAGCTTGAGTTTTCTCGCGAGTTCCCGCGATGGCCCGTGCGCGGCGTGGGTACGCTTCAGGGTGTGCCACGGGTCGTGCGCGCGGATGCCGTACCTGTGGCATCCGCGGCGCACGGCCGCAGGATTCCCGCGGGCGGGCCGGGCAGGAACCCTGCCCAGGCCGTCCGGGGATGTCTCTACCGAATCGCCTCAGTCAGGCAACGACTTGCGTGGGAGCGACGTCCTTCGGGAGCTTCTTGGCCTTGCCGGCGCGCGACGGCGGCCGGCACAGGCTGCATACGAAGTTCGCATGCGGCTCGTAGGCGTGTGTCACGAACTGGCCGCCGCAGCACGTGCAGCTGGAAAGCTGCAGCATGTTGCTCTCGAAAAACCGTACTAACGTCCATGCACGGGTGAAACTTAAGACAATTTCACTGCCGAGTAGCGAGACGTGCTCGAGATAGAGCCGATAGCTCGCCACCACCGCGCGGATGCCGGCGGTCTCGCCCTGCTGGACCATGAACTGATAGGCCGAGAAGAACAGCGAGGAATGGATGTTCGGCAACCAGGTGGTGAACCAGTCGGTCGAGAACGGGAGCATGCCCTTGGGCGGCGAGGCGCCGCGCAGCTCCTTGTAGAGGCGGATCAACCGGTCGCGCGAGAGCGTGGTCTCGGCTTCGAGCACCTGAAGACGGGCACCCAGGCCGATCAGCTCGATGGCGAGCTGGGTCTGGTTGGCGTCCTGCAGCACGCTCTTGCGGTTTGGGACTGGAGTGGCCGTGAAACTCCGGGCGGGCTGGGCCTGCAGGAGCGCGGTCAATTGAGCGACTCCACGGGCTGCCGTGCGAGCAGGATCGCAGCATGGATCTGCTGCATATCATGGCTCTTGGCCGTATGGGTGAGCGTCGACAGCAAGGCATGGTCSTCGAACCGGAAACGGCACAAGACCATGTTGGACGCTGCCAACTTGACGAGCTGGGCCGGTGTCAGCTTGGCGAGGATGTCAGCGATTTCCTTGCTGACGCCGAGCCTGAACATGGCTTCCAGATGGTTTTCGCGCACCAGGCGTTGCGCGAGCAGCAGATAGGCGAGATTGACCTCCCTGATCTCCTGGAGAACTTCACTGCTTTCCAATTTTTCCCCGCTACCAAAAACCCTTCGACCGCTTGTCCGGCGCTTACCCGCAGCCGAAGGCTGAAGGCGACCAGATCGTTTGCTTGCGTGTTCGACGGGTACTGCGTACGACTAAGGAACTGCGCTCGGTCAGACTTATCTCAAACGTTACAAGTGTTACAGAGTGTAAGTAGGACTGTGAGAGTTATATCGGCAATTGGACCAGACTGCCAATCCCCCCTTACGTTGGGGTAAGCAAATGTCGCATGAAACATACATGGGACACGAAGTTTGTAACAAGTCACAGATTCGTCATGTGATTTGCATCAAATCTGTTACTGGTTTGTAACAGAGGAAAACGTCTAAAATGCGCCGGACGCCACCCGCCGCAGGGTGCAAAATGCGCCCCCCGAGGCTTGTAGTCGCATTCCTCTATTGACGCGAAAACGCTCATTGCAGTAGTGCGCGCCGCAGCCATGCGGCCACCCGCGCAAACAGGTCGTCGGGCTCCTCGCGGAACAGATGCGGGCAGGTTTGCTCCACCTGCTCCATGACGCGCTCGGCCTCCTCGGCACTCACCGTGCCGTAGTCCATGGCCAGCGCCAGCAGCGCGCGCAGTTCGCCCAGGCGGGCGCGTGCCGCGCCCGCTCCGCGCTCGGTCTGCACCCGGTACAGGACGTCGTAGGCGCGGCTGCGCAGGCTCTCCGCCACGCGCCATGCGGGCGTCTGCATCTGCTCCTCCAGCGATCGGATATCAACCGCGGAGCCGGCCAGCTGCGACGCCAGGGGCTCGGTGAAGGCCAGGTCCGCCCCGGCGTCCTCCAGGATCTGCTCAGACCACTCCCGGGCGTGCGCGAGGCGCTCCTGGGGCGTCCATTCGTAGCGCACCGCCAGGCCGTAGCCGAAGCGCTGCGCGTCGCGCATGAGCGTGGCCATGGCGTTGGGCAGCTGCTTGTTGAAGACGCGCTTGGCCCATGCGTACTCGCCCCCCGAGAGCAGCCGCGTGACGGCGCGCTCGGTCAGCGGGCCATCGTGGTGGAGCAGGCGCGCGCGCAGGAAATCGTCATAGTCCGGCGGCGTGAATTCGTGGTCCAGCCCGGTGGAGAGCTTGACGAAGTGGTCGAACTCGGCGCGGAGCTTGGCGGCTGTCTCTGCGGACAGCGCGAGGGAGATTTCCGTTGTCATGGGGTTCAGTGCTGACGTTGGCGCAGAAAAGCGGCGCTGCCGGCAATGCCGGCAGCATCAGGCGATGCGTCGCCGCCTCGAAGAGGCCTCGCCTCAGAATGCGCTCCAGTCGCCGCTGTCCGACGTCGCCATCGCGGCGGGACGCGCAGCGCGCGCGGTGGCGGCCGGCGCGGTGGCGGCCGGCGCCACCTTCTCGTCCGCCACGGCAGGTTCTGCCTCGCTGCCGGCCGAATGGACGGGCGCCGGGGCCTTCGGTTCGATGCGCGCCGGCCGCGATACCGCCGCCGCCCTGGCGCGCGGCGCTTCCACGCGGCTGCCGGCGGCGCCTTGCACGTCGGCCAGGCGGAAGCTGGCCACAGAAGCCTGCAGGCGGGCGGCCTGGTCTTCCAGCGACCCTGCCGCGGCCGCGGCTTCCTCTACCAGCGCCGCATTCTGCTGCGTGACTTCGTCCATCTGCGCCACGGCCTTGTTGACCTGCTCGATGCCCGAGCTCTGCTCGGCCGAGGCCGCGCTGATCTCGCCCATGATGTCCGTCACGCGCTTGACTGCCTGCACGATCTCGCCCATGGTCTTGCCAGCCTGGTCCACCAGCGCCGAGCCGTTCTCCACGCGCGCCACCGAGTCGCCGATCAGGCCCTTGATTTCCTTGGCGGCGTTGGCGCTGCGCTGCGCCAGGCTGCGCACTTCGCCAGCCACCACGGCAAAGCCGCGGCCCTGCTCGCCGGCACGCGCGGCTTCCACCGCGGCGTTCAGCGCCAGGATGTTGGTCTGGAAGGCAATGCCTTCGATCACGCCGATAATGTCGACGATCTTCTTCGAAGCATCGTTGATCTCGTCCATGGTCTGCACCACGCGGCCGACCACTTCGCCACCCTTCACCGCGGTCTCGGAGGCGTTGGCGGCGAGGCCGCTGGCCTGGCGCGCGTTGTCGGCGTTCTGGCGCACGGTGCTGGTCAGCTCTTCCATGCTCGACGCGGTCTCTTCCAGCGAGGCCGCCTGCTGCTCGGTGCGCTGCGACAGGTCGCTGTTGCCCGCGGCGATCTGGCGCGAGGCGGAAGCGATGGACTCGGCCGACTCCTTGAAGTCACGCACCGTGGCCGACAACTGCTGCTGCATCTGCTTCATGGCGTGCAGCAGGCTGGTCTTGTCGCCGCTGCGCAGCTTGACCTCGCCAGAGAAGTCGCTGCCGGCGATGCGCGCGGCAATGGCCGCGGCATAGCCGGGCTCGCCGCCAAGCTGGCGCGACAACGTGCGCGCCAGGAAGGCGCCCAGCGCCACGGAAACGGCCAGGCCGCCGAGCACCAGGCCCAGCATCCACAGGCGCGAAGCCTCATAGACGCCGCGCGCTTCCTGCATATTGGCCAGCGCGCGGTCATCGCGGCGCTTGACCATCTTGGCCATCACGTCTTCGAGCGCGCGGCTCTCCTTGATCAGGTCAGCACTTTCGCTGAACACCTGGCTCTCGAACTGGGAGGTATCGAGCGGCTGCTTGCCCACCAGCGCCACATAGGCGTTGATGCGCTGATGGTAGGCCGGCAGCAGCGTGTCCATCTGCTTGACCAAGGCCTGGCCTTCGGGCTGCGTGAACATGGAGCGCGCACCCTTCACGCGCTCTTCGAGCGCGTTCAGCGATTTTTCGATCTGATCCTTCTCGGCGGCGCGCTCGCCCATCGTCGATGCGGACAGCAGCGCGATCTGCGCGCGGCTGGAATAGAGCAGGTCGATATTGGCGCCCTGCACGCTCTTTAGCGCCTGCAGGTCGCCGTGGTAGATCTTGCCCGTCCAGTCGGCCATGCGGCCCATGTTGATGACGCCGAGCAGACCCATCACAGCGCCGATGAACGACACGACCAGAAAGCCAACGACCAGCTTGGTCGTGACGCGCAGCTGATTGAACCATTGCATGCCGACTACCTCTTTTCTCTGAATGACTTGACCAGGCGCCTTGCCTGTCCGGGCCGGCGGATGCCGGCGAGCGCAGACGGCGGGCGCTATTATTTTCTAGAACAGATGTTTTCAGACTGACTGCCTCAGCCGGAGACACTGGGCCGGTGCCGGGCGGTCTGCCTTGGCCGTCCAAGTATTGCCGGCTACTTCAATGCACTGCCTGCTACTCGCCTGCTACTCGCTTGCCCTGACTTGCCTGCACGATGCCCGGCCCCGCAGCCTGCGCACCTCAGGCTCGCGCCAGCCTTTGTTCACCCGGCGCCGGCTCGCGGCGCGCACGCACGGGCCGCGCCTCCGGGCGCAGGCTGACGCGGAATGTGGCCACCGTGTCGCGCAGGCGCGCGGCCTGGTCTTCGAGCGAACCCGCCGCAGCCGCGGCCTGCTCCACCAGTGCCGCGTTCTGCTGCGTCACCTGATCCATCTGCGCCACGGCTTCGTTGACCTGTTCGATGCCCGAGCTCTGCTCGGCCGAGGCCGCGCTGATCTCGCTCATGATCCCGGTCACGCGCTCGACTGCCTGCACGATCTCGCCCATGGTCTTGCCGGCCTGGTCCACCTGCGCGGAGCCATTGGCCACGCGCGCTTCGGACTCGCCGATCAGGGTCTTGATTTCCTTGGCGGCGTTGGCGCTGCGCTGCGCGAGCCCGCGCACCTCGCCGGCCACCACGGCAAAGCCGCGGCCCTGCTCGCCGGCACGCGCGGCTTCCACCGCGGCGTTCAGGGCCAGGATGTTGGTCTGGAAGGCAATGCCTTCGATCACGCCGATGATATCGACGATCTTCTTCGAGGCCTCGGTGATCTCGTCCATGGTCTGCACCACCCGGCCCACTGCCTCGCCGCCCTTCACCGCGGTCTCCGAGGCATTGGCCGCCAGCCCGGTGGCCTGGCGCGCGTTGTCGGCGTTCTGGCGCACGGTGCTGGTCAGCTCTTCCATGCTCGATGCGGTCTCTTCCAGCGAGGCCGCCTGCTGCTCGGTGCGCTGCGACAGGTCGCTGTTGCCCGCGGCTACCTGGCGTGTGACCGAGGAGATGCTCGACATGCCTTCCTGGATCTCGCCGACCACCGAAAGCAGGCTGCGCTGCATGGTGCGCATGGCGCGCGCCAGTGCGCCCACCTCGTCGGACGCGCGGTACTCCAGGTGCGTAGTGAGGTCGCCGGCGCCCATGCGCAGCGCGAAGTCCAGCATGTCGCGTACCGGCCGGTTCACCCGTGCCAGCAACAGCGAGCCAGCGATGAACGATGACGCCACCGCCAGCGCGAAGCCGCTCCACAGCCATGGCCGCAGCGCGCTCGCGCCAGCATCGCCCGCCAGCAGCTCGAATGCCACCAGCGCGGCCAGGAACCACACCAGCCCGGATGCCTGCGACACCAGGATGCGGCGCCTGAGGGAGAACTTGCGCAGGCTGCCGACCAGGCCGGGCAGGCCACGGCGCACCACGGCGCCGTCGCGAACCGTCAGCCGGCGGCCCTGGTCTTCGCGCAGGCGGGCATAGGCTGCCTCGGCCGCCTCGACCTGTTCGCGCTGCGGCGTGGCGCGCACGGAGGTATAGCCCACCAGCTGGCCGTCGATCACGGTCGGCGTGACCGTGGCGTTCACCCAGTAGTAATCGCCATCCTTGCGGCGGTTCTTGACGATGCCAACCCAGGAACGGCCCGCCTGGATGGTCTGCCAGAGATCGGCAAACGCTTCGGGCGGCATGTCGGGGTGGCGCACAAGGTTATGCGCCGCGCCGAGCAGGTCCTCCGCCGCGAAGCCGCTGACCTCGATGAAGGCGCGGTTGGCGAACGTGATACGCCCCTTCAGGTCGGTCCGGGAGATGAGATAGTCGTCAGGCGAGAGCTTGTACTCGCGGTTCGTTACTGGCTGGTTGTTTCGCATGTGTGGAAAAACTGCGTGGGTCGGGCTGGCGTGGATCGCTTCCGCGTCAGGCGGCCACGGCTGCTTCAAGCGCCGCGAGCTCTTCGGTGTCCAGCAGTTTCTCGATATCGACGAGGATCAGCATGCGGTTCTCGACCGAGCCGATGCCGCGGATGTACTCCGTCTCGCCGGAAAGCTGCGGCGCCTGCCGGATCTCGCCGGCGCCCAGCGTCAGCACGTCGGACACGCCGTCGACCACGATGCCGGTGGTCTGCTCGTGCAGCTCGACGATGATCACGACCGTGTACTGGTCATAGTCGATCTTGGCCTGCCGGAACTTGATGCGCAGGTCGATGATCGGCACGATGATGCCGCGCAGGTTGATCACGCCTTTCAGGTACTCCGGCGCGTTGGCGATCTGCGTGACGTTCTCGTAGCCACGGATCTCCTTCACCTTGAGGATGTCGATGCCGTACTCCTCGCCACCCAGCCTGAAGGCGAGGAATTCCTCGCCTGCGCCTTCCGTCTTGATCCCGTTCTTCATTTACTGGCTCCCGCTTGCCAAGTCCGGCCCTGCGGTGCGACCAAAGCCACGGCCGGCCCGCCCGCGGGCGGGCAGCCTGGCCGAGACCCGGCCGCCGCCGAGGCACGAATATCGTTTACTGCTTAACGGCAGCCGGGGACGTGGCTGAAGGGTAACAATACCGATGCATTCACCCTACTTTGGTGGGGTCCAGCAGCGCCCCGACGGCTTCCATCAGCTGATCGGGATCGAACGGCTTGGCCAGGAAGCCGGATGCGCCGGCCTCGCGTGCCTGCTCACGCACGTGGCTGTCGACCTCGGTGGTGAGCATGAGCATGGGAATGGCGGCATAGGCGCTCGTGGCCCGCAGCGTGCGGATCAGGGTCAGGCCATCGGTGCCTGGCATGACCTGGTCGGTCACCAGCATGCCGAAGGATGCCTGCCGCGCCTGGGCCAGCGCCTCGTCGCCATCGGCGGCTTCGGTGACGACGTAGCCGCCCGCGCGCAGGCAGGCGCCGATCATGCGGCGCAGGGAGGGAGAATCGTCGACGACAAGGATATGAGGCAAAGACATGGCGGCTCCGTTGACAGCACGATGGTGAGCCCACGGGCGCGCTGCCTGGCGCGGTGGACCAGTGTTCGTTCTTGCCCCGGGCGGCGTGGGCCCGGCGGTCGCCGCGCGCGTTTTCGCACGCACCGGCGACGAGGCTGAAGCAGGCGCCGCGCGCAAGCCGGCATGGCCGGTGCAAACGGCGCCCCTCTCGGGGCATATCGGCAGCGGCGGCGAAATCCGTAGGCCCGATGCGCGTGCCGGCGACCGATC
This sequence comes from Cupriavidus sp. 2TAF22, assembly GCF_052115045.1. NCBI lineage: Bacteria > Pseudomonadati > Pseudomonadota > Betaproteobacteria > Burkholderiales > Burkholderiaceae > Cupriavidus > Cupriavidus sp. 2TAF22. The sequence goes on along the minus strand of NZ_JBFRFX010000042.1, from coordinate 49,505 downwards.
ATCACGGCTGGCCATCGCGCCGCGGTTGCGGCAGCGGCCATGCCCCGTCCATCAGCCCTAACCGATCGCCGGAATTGCGCTTACCCTACCTGCATGGGGTGCAGCAGCTTGTCGCTGAGCCGGCATACTACGGCGCCCGCTGCAAGCCGCGCCGCGCTCCTGGACGGCCAAGGCGAAGGCCTGCGTCACCGCGAACGGGCACCGCAAAGCCATCGGAACGTCATATGTCGAACTTGCCAGCCCCCCCGTGGAACCAGCGGGAATCTCCCGACGCGCGCCAGCCCGACAAGCTCACGGTGCTCGTGCAGGGAGCGCCGGACGTGTTGCTGGCGTCCTTGCCTGACTTCGACGGTCGGCTGCAATGGCTGTCGCGGCGCCCGCGCCAGCCGGCCGATGCGCAGATCGTCATCGCCGAGCGGCAGATCGGCGCGACGCTGGCACAGCGCCTGCGTTCGCTGCGCCACCCCGAGCGGCTGGTGCTCACCGTGCTGGTCGATGGCACCGCTGCCGCGGCCACCGGCTGCGGGCCGATCGTGCCGACCACCGCGCAGGCGTTGCCGCACACCCTGGAGCTGCTGGCTTCGGTGCTGTTCGCGCCGGTGCTGGGAGACGGCCCGATGCCGCTGTCGTGGCGCGATGTGCAGACGCTGGCGAGCCGTGACGCGCTCGGCCTCGCACTGCACCTGGATACCAGCAGCGAGTCCTGCATGTCCGATGCGTTGCTGATGCAGCTGGCGCGCTTCCACGGGCGCACGCGCATCGAGCCCGAGGCCCTGCTGGCCAGCATCTACCTGCCGCGCGGGTTGCCGTCGCTGGTGCAATGCAGCCAGCAGTTGCGGCGCCTGGGCGCAGTGACAGGACATCACTGCGAGACCCGCTTTGCCCTGCTGGTGCCCGAGAGCGGGTGCTTCACCCGCGTGCTGGCCCTGTTCCCGCCCGGTGGCTCGCTGCCCGAGCCGTACACGCCGCGGCGCTGAGCGGCGCTCAGCGGCACAAGCACGCAAGACACCAGCGCTGCCGCTTGGCGGTTCAGGCGCCCGCCAGCAGACCGGCGAAGCTGCCGGCGTCGAGCGGATGCGACAGCAGGTAGCCCTGCACCTCGTCGCAACCCATGGCGGCCAGGATGTCGAGCTGCGAACTCGACTCGACCCCTTCGGCCACCACGCGCATGCGCAGTTCATGCGCCAGCGCCACCATCGAGCCGACGATGGCGCGTCCTTGCGCGTCCATGTCGAGCCCGCCGATCAGGGTGCGGTCGATCTTCAGGGTGCCCACGCGCAACCGCTTGAGGTAGCCCAGGCTGGAGTAGCCGCTGCCGAAATCGTCGAGCGCCACATGGATGCCGAGCGCCTGCAGCTCGACCAGGGTCTCGAGCGATTGCGCGATGTCCTTCATCGCGGCGGTCTCGGTGATCTCCAGCGTGACCGCCGACGGCGGGATGTCGTGCTGATGGATCTGCTCCAGCAGGTATTGCGGGAAATCGCGGCTGGCAAAGCGCAGGCCCGAGACATTGATGGCCACCGGGACGGTCGGGATGCCGGCGTCCTGCCATTGGCGGATCTGCTTGCAGACCGTGGCGATGACCCAGTCGTCGAGCTTGTCGATCTGCCCGGACTGTTCGGCCACGGTGATGAACTCGGCCGGGTTGACCTGCCCCAGCGTGGGGTGGCGCCAGCGGCAGAGCGCCTCGGCGCCCACCACGGTGCGCTGGCGCACGTCGAACTTGGGCTGGTACTGCAGCGAGAGGCCGTCGTCCTGGATCGCCAGCCAGAGGTCGCGCCGGATCACGCGCATGCGCCGGGCGCGCTCGCCGGCCGCGGAATTGAACACGCGCACCTGGTTGGAGCCGCTTTCGCGCGCTTCGCTCAGGCTCACCCGCGCGGCCTGCATCAGGGCTTCGGAGGTCTGGGCGTCGCGCGGGTAGATGGCGATGCCGATGTTCACCCCGATCTGCATCTGCAGCCCGCGGGCGGCGACAAACTCCGCCAGCGAACCCAGCAGGCGCGAACCCAGCTCATTGGCGCGGCCCTGATGCACCAGTTCGGGCACGCCGACGGCAAACTCGTCGCGCGCCAGGCGCGCGAGGAAATCGTGTGGCTCGAGCGCGGCCTGCGCCAGGGCGCCGGCATCCTGGGCCAGGATATCGTCAGCCCGTACCTCGAAGACTTCGTCGACTTCGCGGAAATCGGCGATATGCACCAGCAGCACGGCGCAGCCGGTCTCTTCCAGCCGCGCCTGCGCGATCGACTGGTCGAGCCAGCGCGCAAACGCGGCGCGGTCCGGCAGGTCGGTGCTGACGCTGTACTCGCCGACCGTGCCCTGTCCGCGCGCGGTCGTGCGCACGGTCAGGCGGCCCGGGATGCGGCCCCGGCGGCGCACCGGCATGGCGCCGCCGCTGGACGTGCCCACGGGCGGTTCGTCCGGCATGTCGTCCAGCCCGCCGGCATCGGGCGCGCCGTAGCCATTGGCGCTGGCGAGCCGCCAGCCGCGCAGGTTGGCGCGGCGCAGCCAGAAGAAACCGAGCGGCAACGCCAGCAGCGCGCCCATGGCCAGCCAGGCTGGCTGCATGACGATGCCCGCATCGCCGCACAGGGCGGTGCGGCGCGACGTGTCGCTGCACAAGGTGCTCAGGCGGGCCCCCGCGGCCACCACCACGCCGGCGCCGGCCAGCATGCCCAGCAACGCTCCGGCCCGCAGCATCGGCAGCTTGCGGCGCAGCCAGGGAACCGCCAGCGTCAGCGCGGCGGTCACGGCCAGGGCCGCCGCGGTCTGCGACACCTCGCGCGTCACGCGCAGGCTGCCGGAACCCAGGGCGACCCATAGCGGCAGGCCCACGGAGGCAGGCGACAGCAGCAGGAACGCCCAATGCAGCGTCCTGGCGGGGCCGCGCGCCAGCTCCCGGTCCGGCTTGGCTGCGCGAATGCCCAATCCGACCGCGAGGCCGGAGAGGGCAGCGAGCAGCAGAAGGCTAGCACTCATGTCAATAAGCAAGCTGCGCAAAAATTGGGGGCGAAAATGGCGCGACGAAGAGATCTACGCGGGCGCGAGACCCGCATCATCGCATCACGCGGCCTTCCCCGAAAAGGAAAACGGCTGCAAGCGCACCGCCATGGCTCAGAACGCGCTCCAGTCGTCGCCGCCGGCGCCGGCCCCGAGGGCCTGCGGACGCACCATCGGCGCCACGCGCTGGACCGCCTTGCGCTGTCGCGCAGGCGTGGCAGGCTGGCGCCGGGGCGCGGCTGCCGCAGTCACCGGAACACGCGCAACCGGCGCGCTTGCCCGCGCCACGGACGCCGCGGCGGCCTGGCCGCCGGAGAGCCGGAACACGGACACCACGCCGTCGAGCTTCTGCGCCTGCTCTTCCAGCGCACCCGCCGCGGCCGCTGCCTGCTCGACCAGCGCGGCATTCTGCTGCGTGACCTCGTCCATCTGCGTGACCGCCTGGTTGACCTGCTCGATGCCGCTGGTCTGCTCCTGCGACGCCGCGCTGATCTCGTTCATGATGTCGGTGACGCGCTTGACCGCGTCGACGATCTCGCCCATGGTCTGGCCGGCTTCCGCCACCAGCCGCGTGCCACTTTCGACGCGCTGGCCGGACTCGCTGATCAGGGCCTCGATTTCCTTCGCGGCGGCGGCAGAGCGCTGCGCCAGGCTGCGCACCTCGCCTGCCACCACGGCGAACCCGCGGCCCTGCTCGCCGGCGCGCGCGGCTTCCACCGCGGCATTGAGCGCCAGGATATTGGTCTGGAAGGCAATGCCCTCGATCACGCCGATGATCTCCACCACCTTGCGCGACGAGCCGCTGATCTCGTTCATGGTATCGACCACGCGGCCCACCACGTTGCCGCCCTTGAGGGCGATCTGCGAAGCGTCGCCGGCCAGCACGCCGGCCTGCCGCGCGTTATCGGCATTCTGGCGCACCACCGTGGTCAGCTCTTCCATGCTGGCGGCGGTCTGCTCCAGCGAGGAGGCCTGCTCCTCGGTGCGCTGGGACAGGTCGAGGTTGCCGGTGGCGATCTGCTTGGTGGCCGAAGCGATCGAATCGGTGCCGCCGCGCACCTGCGACACGATATTCGACAGGCTGTCCTGCATGGCGGACAGCGCCTGCATCATGCGCCCGACTTCGTTGCGCGACACATTGACGATGCGCGAAGTCAGGTCGCCGGCGGCGATGCGCTCGAACACCGACAGCGCCTCCTCCACCGGCCGCACGATGGCCCGGTGCAGGGCCGCCGTGCAAAGCGCGGCCACCAGCAGGCCGGCCACGACCAGCGCGAACGACAGCATGCGCACGCGCTCGAAGCGGGTCTGCGAGACATTGAAGTTGGACTCGCCGGTGCGGATCTGGTACCCCTGCAGGGCTTCATAGGCCGTTGCCATGCTGCGTTGCATATCCGGCAGTTCCTTCTTGGCGATCGTCAGCGCCTGCTCCGCGTTGTTCTCCAGCAGCGCCTTCTGCAGGGGCTTGATGCCCTTTTCCATGAAATCGCGGCGCTTGCGCTCCAGATCATCCGCCAGCGTTTTTTCCTCCGCGCTCTGCGGCAGGCTGGCATAACGCTTCCAGGCAGCTTCGGCGCCGTCGATGAAGACCATCGAGCGGTCCACCGCCACCTTGCCGTCGCCGGGTTCGCCCGGCATCACGCCACGGTCCAGCGCCAGGCGCATGCGGGTGGTGCCAAGCATGGTCTCGCTCAGTGCCTGCGCCGAGGCCAGCTGGTTACCGTAGGTCTCCTGGAGTGCGTCATTGCTGTGCGAAATTCCGTACAGGCCGGCCGCGCCGACGAGCACGAGCAGCAGCGACAGCACGGCCATTGCGCCGCGCAGCAAGGTTTTGATCTGGATATTGTTATGGAAAGACATGAAGCACCCGATACGGTAAGGAACGCGCGGGGCCTCCTCCGGCCCCGGCCCGGCGGATCGACACCCCTGCGACCCGCTCAGGGCAGATAACGGCGAGCCCGCGAGAATCCTTGAGCAAGGTGCCGTGCGCGGCACGCGGCTCAGCCGCCCCCTCCCGTTTCGACCTGGAACGCCTCGCCTGTGGCAAAAAATGCCCCGCCGGCCAGATAGTGTATCGAACGGCACTCGCTATCCGGAAAATGCCATCGGCCGTTGGAAAATACGGCGGAGTCGGCCCAGGCAGTAACCACCTCGGCAATAAACAAGTCATGGCGCGCGGCATTATGCGGCTCGGGAATCACCCGGCATTCAAGCCATGCCAGGCATCCCGCCAGCAGCGGCGCGGCAATTTCCCGGGCCGGAAATGTCGCCAGGCCTGCGGCCGCGAACTTGTCGGCCTCGCGGCCGGAGTGCGAACCGACCTCCAGCGTGGCGGCGGCCTGCGGCCGCGCCGGAATGTTCAGGGCGAACTCGCCGGACGCGTCCACCAGTTCGCGCGTGAGGGTGCGCGCATCGATGACGACTGCCACCTTGGGCGGCTGGAAATCGAGCGGCATGGCCCAGGAGGCGGCCATCACGTTGCGCCTGGCGCCGTGCGCACTGGTCACCAGCGTCACGGGCCCGTGGTTCAGCAGGCGGTAAGCCTTGGCCAGTTCCACGGGGACAAGGCGTGCGGGGATGTTGGCTGCGGTGTCGGTGAGATCGGATGACATGGCAATGATGATGCGCGGGAGAGCCTGATTTGCAATGAGGCCGCTATTGTTGCAGCAAACGCACTCGCCGGCGTGCGCCAATACGCCGGCGAGGGTTATTTCCGATTGCCCGGCAAAACAATGCAAATGGCCGGCGCGTGGATTTTCCGGCCGCGCAGCGCGACCGCGACAAATCCCGGGTGCACGGTGACCTGCGATTCGCACGGAAGTTCATTAATTGGGCCTCGGCATCGATTTATCAGAATTCTCTTTTCCGCCGGCACGGGCATATGCAGAATCGCCGGGCGCCGTTATAATCGTCTCACTCTCACCCGCTAACCCAGTAAATCGAGGCTCGTAATGGCGACTTATCAGGAAATTGTTCAAAAAATCAGCGAACTCCAAAAGCAGGCCGAGGAAATCAAGGCGCGCGAGCAGGCTTCCGTCATCGCCGATATTCGCGAGAAAATTGAGCAATATGGACTGACCGCCGACGACCTCGGCTTCGGTACCAAGCCGGCCGCCAGCAAGAAGGCCACCCGCAAGGTGCCGGTACGCTACCGCGACAGCGCGGGCAATACCTGGACCGGCCGTGGCAAGCGTCCGGGCTGGCTGACGCAGGCGCTGGCCGCCGGCAAGAATATCGACGACTTCCTGATCGGCTGAGATCGGCTGAGATCGGGGTTTTCCCCGCGCGAAGTAAAACGGCCGGGCTAATGCCCGGCCGTTTTACTTGCTGCCTGAGCAGCGCCAGACCGCTCAGCCGGCGAAACCCAGCGGGTTCATGGACTGCCAGCGCCACGAATCCACGCACATGCGGTCGAGATCGTGCCTGGCGCGCCAGCCGATCAGCGACTGCGCCAGCGCCGGATCCGCATAGCACGCGGCGATATCGCCGGGCCGGCGCGCGACGATCTCGTACGGCACCGGACGCCCGCTGGCGCGCTGGTAGGCCGCCACGACTTCCAGCACGCTGTAGCCCCGGCCGGTACCCAGGTTGACGGTCAGGCACTGCTGCTTGTCGCGCAGGTAGACCAGCGCGGCAAGGTGGCCGTCCGCGAGGTCGCTGACGTGGATGTAGTCCCGCACGCCGGTGCCGTCGCCGGTCTGATAATCGCCGCCATAGACCATCAGCTTCTCGCGTCGGCCGCCGGCCACCTGCGCTACATAAGGCATCAGGTTATTAGGCACGCCACCCGGGTCTTCGCCGATCAGCCCGCTTTCATGCGCACCCACCGGATTGAAATAGCGCAGGTAAGCGATGCGCCATGCCGGGTCGGCGCGCTCCAGGTCGCGCAGGATCTGTTCGCTCATCAGTTTGGTCTGGCCGTAGGGATTGGTGGCCGAGAGCGGGAAGTCCTCGAGGATCGGCACCGTGTGCGGATTGCCATAAACCGTGGCGGACGAGCTGAACACGAGCTGCTTCACGCCGGCCGCGTTCATCGCCGAGCACAGCGTGAGCAGGCCATTGAGATTATTGTCGTAATAATCGAGCGGCTTGCTGACCGATTCCCCCACGGCCTTGAGCGCCGCGAAATGAATCGCCCCCGAGATCCGGTGTTCCGTGAACAAGCGGTCCAGCAGGGCGCGGTCGCGCACGTCGCCTTCCACAAAATGCGGGCGCTGGCCGGTAATCTGCGCCAGCCGCTCGACCACGACGCGATTGCTGTTGCAGAGATTATCCAGGCCGATCACGTGATAGCCGGCCTCGAGCAAGGCGACCCAGGTGTGCGAGGCGATATAACCGGTGGCTCCCGTGAGCAGCAGTGTTTCAGACATGGCGATTCATCGATGAGGTTATGAAAGTGGCTAAAAAGGCGCTGCAGTGGCTCCGGTCGTGCCCGTCGCGCACAAGCTGCCCCGGAAGCCGGACCAAGGCCGGGCCGGCGCCTCGGAAGTGACGGCTAAGCATATCAGGCCAAGTCCGGCGCGCCCGGGGCGGTGGCAGGATTTTGTGCGGGCACAAGGCCGGCGCGGGCCTGCCAGGCCTCGAAAGCGGTGCGCAGGCGCCAGCCCGATTCCAGGTCACGCATGCCCAGGCGCTGGGCGACCTCGGCGGGACTCGCGCCGGCCTCGAAGTGCAGCGCGCAGCAGGTATTGCGCAGCGTCTGCGGCGAAGCCCGTTCGCTGCGCTCCGCCAGCACGCCGGCCTCGTCGAGCAGGATCTCCACGCGGCGGTATAGCGAAGCCGCGTGCAGGGGCCGGCCGCTGGGCATTGCCGGGAATACCAGGTCGCCGTGCGTGCCGGAGGCCGCGCGGGTTTCCAGCCACGCCAGCACCGCCGCCCGGGCGAAGGGGAAGACCGGCGCCGCATAGGCGCGCCCGTTGTCGGCGCGCACCAGGCGCAGGACAGAGACATCCGCCTCGATGCTGTCGGTGCGCAGCATGCGCGCTTCGCCGACCTTCAGGCCAGCGCCCAGCAGCACCGCCACCAGCGCGGCGTCGCGCGCGCGTTTCCACTGGGTGGGCGAAGGCTTGCCGCTGTCCTTGCCGTCCTTGCCGTCCTTGCCGTCCTTGCCGTCCTTGCCATCCGTCAACGGCGACGCGGCCGCCGGAGCAAGCACGCGGGCGATCAGGATGTCCCGCTCGGCGGGCAGCAGGAAGGCCGTGGGATCGTTCTCGCCTTCGGCGAGATGTGCGCGCACGGCCTGGCTGGCGGGGTTGTGCAAGCCATCCTGGAGTTGCGACAGGTGATGGAACACGCGCTCGATGAGGCGCGCGTAGCGGTAGCGGTGGTGCTTGTGCAGGTCCTGCTCGTCCAGGAAGGCGCCGATCTGCTCGGCGGACCAGGCCAGCGGCGCCACGCCGCGCTCGCCCGACCAGCGCAGCAGCTTGCCCCACATGGACCGGTAGACCACGGCGGTGCCCTGGCGAAAGCCGTGGCGGGCAAGCCAGCCGTCGAAGGCGCGCTCCGGCTGGTTGCGCCAGGCGTCGAGGTCCGCATCGAAGAGGGCGGAAGTCAGCCCGTCGGCGCTCATGTTGGTCTTCACGCGCGCTCCTGCGTTGGTTGCGGCAATGGCCGTATTGTAGACAAATCGCCACAAAAGACCGAGCCCCGCGGCACCCGCAAGCGCGCATCAAGCGCAGCGCACGACGCCTGCGGCGGGCATTTGAGCGGCACTGCCACCGCGCCTTGTTGCATTTGCGCGCCCGGGCTGCTACCTTTCACTGCATTGCTATGCAACTGGTTGCATAGCAAGCTTGCAGACAACGCTGAAGAACGATGCCGAGGCGCCGCGCGCGCCCTTGGCCAACCCGGAGAAGACACCGTGAACCAAGCAGCCCTGAGCACAGCGGCGCAAGCCTCGCTGGCCACCTGGCATCGGATGATCGCCACCCATTCGATGGCCGAGCTGGACAGCATCGTCGCCGACGATGTCGTGTTTCATTCGCCGGTGGCGCACACGCCCTACCCGGGACGCGTCGCGCTGCGCATGGTGCTGGAGACCGTGAACCAGGTCTTCCAGGACTTCCGCTACCACCGCTGCTTCGTCAGCGACGACGGCCACAGCGTGGTGCTGGAGTTCAGCGCCAAGGTGGACGGCAAGTCCGTCAAGGCCATCGACATGATCCGTTTCAACGCGGACGGCAAGATCGACGACTTCGAAGTCATGGTGCGCCCCAAGAGCGGCCTCGACGCGCTTGCCGCCGCCATGGGCGCGCGCCTGGCCAGCCAGAAGGCAGCCCTGCAAGGCGCCTGACGCGCCGGACCCGCGCCGGACCCGCGCCGCTTGCCGCCGCATTCCTTCAATTCCGGATTCTTTCCGCTCCGCTCCACTGACCTAACCTTGCGCTGATCGCCATGTCCCTTCCCGCCATCCTCCAGAACCGCCTTTCCCTGCCGGTGGTGTGCTCGCCGCTGTTCATCATCTCCAACCCCGACCTGGTCATCGCCCAGTGCAAGGCCGGCGTGGTGGGCTCCTTCCCCGCGCTGAACGCACGCCCGGGCCCGGTGCTCAACGACTGGCTGGACCGCATCACCACCGAACTGGCCGAGCATGACGCCAGGCACCCCGACCGGCCGTCGGCACCGTTCGCGGTCAACCAGATCGTGCACAAGTCGAACGACCGCCTGGACCACGACCTGGAACTGTGCGTGCGCTACAAGGTGCCCATCGTCATCACCTCGCTGGGCGCGCGCAAGGAAGTCAACGACGCCGTGCATTCCTATGGCGGCATCGTGCTGCATGACATCATCAACAACGCCTTCGCGCGCAAGGCCATCGAGAAAGGCGCGGACGGCCTGATCGCGGTCGCCGCCGGTGCCGGCGGCCATGCCGGCGTCCTGTCGCCGTTCGCACTGCTGCATGAGATCCGCGAGTGGTTCGACGGCCCGCTGCTGCTGTCGGGCGCCATCGCCAGCGGCGACGGCATCCTTGCCGCGCAGGCGGCGGGCGCGGACCTGGCCTACGTGGGCTCGGCCTTCATCGCCACCGAGGAAGCCAACGCGCAGACGGGCTACAAGCAGATGATCGTGGACAGCAGCGCGTCCGACATCGTCTACTCGAACCTCTTCACCGGCGTGCATGGCAACTACCTGCGCCAGAGCATCGTCAATGCAGGGCTCGATCCGGAAGGCCTGCCGCAATCGGATCCGTCCAAGATGAATTTCGGTTCGGGCAGCGCCAAGGCATGGAAGGACATCTGGGGCGCCGGCCAGGGCGTGGGCGCGATCAAGCGCGTGGTGCCTGCCGCCGAGCTGGTGCGCCGCTTCGCCGAGGAATACGCGCTCGCGCGCCGCCGGCTCGGCCTGGCCCCGCAAACGGCGCCCGCCACGACCGCGGCCGACCTGGCCTGATCCGTTGTCACCGCGCGGCCCCGGCGCCTTGCGCGCCGGGCCGCGCGCGCCCTCTCAGGCCGCGCCGCCCTGCTCCAGCAGCGGCAGCAGTTCCTCGGCCCACTCCACCCAGCCCTCTTCGTAGCGGATGCCGCGCTTGAGCAGCGCATGCTGCAACTGCTGCGCGCGCGTCGGCTCGGCGGCGGAAAAGTCGCGCGCTTCGATCTTGCGATAAGTGTCCAGGCGCTCGCGGTGCAAACCGATCAGGCGCGCCATTTCAGGCGCCAGCCCAAGCGGGCCGATCACCGCGTCCGCCCGCAGCTTCACCAGGATCTCGTCGCGCTGGTCGAGCCCGGCGGTTGGCGCCAGCACCCAGCGCGCCAGTTCGTCGCGCCCCGGCGGCAGCACGAAATACACCTTCTTGCGGTTGCGCGCGTCGCCCTCGCCTTCCTCCGCGGCGATCCAGCCGCTTTCCGCCATGCGGCCCAGCTCGCGGTAGATCTGCTGGTGCGTGGCATGCCAGAAATAGCCGATCGAACGGTCGAAACGGCGTGCCAGCTCGTAGCCGGAGGACGGCTTTTCCAGCAGGGAAGTCAGGAGTGCGTGCTGAACGGACATGCAAGAAGGCGTGACGTGGAGGCGGTCCGGCAATATGAAGCCGGCGAGCCGCATGGCCGGGATGGCGAGCGCGTATGGTAGCGCATAGCCGCTCGCGCGCAGACTCCGCCGCCGGCCGCCGGGCCGGATCGATGCCAGCCAGCCTCAATGCCGCGCAATCCAGGCCGTTAATTGCATGGCCTATGACAAATTGAAGCAAAGATCGGACCAGAGTTAAATAATGCGAAATGGCATTTTCCGATCGACTGCAATACATTTGCAGACATAGTCATCTTTTGCATGCCTGGGACCGCTATTCGGCCGCGGCGCATGGCATGCGAATCCATCGATCAGGAGTGGTCCATGCAAGGACAAGCAGATTTCGCCGAAGACCGGGATGTCCCGTGGGAAGCCGACGCCGCCAGGCCGGCGGCACAGCCTCCACCGGCAGCATCCACACCCGTGTACTACCGCCTGCCGGATACGCCCGAAGGCCACCACATCAAGGAATATGCCAGCGGCTTGCGGCAGCTGGTGCGCTTTGTCGGCGTTGAAGAACAGGTCGTCAAATACAGCCTCGTCTGAGATACAGCCTCATCTGGGGCATGCGTCCCTGACGCTCTTCTGTTGTTTGTTGTCTCCTCCTGCCCAGATCATGGGCCGGAATTAAGCCCGCGCTGCCCGCGGGCTTTTTTTCGTCCTGCTGCCGGGCATCGGGCGCGCACAAATGACAAACCCGCGGCGGGGACTGTTGTCCCCGACCGCGGGCTGGACAAACGGCAGGACAGCTGGCGGATCAGTCCACCGTCGCGCCGGAAGCCTTCACCACCTTGGCCCACTTGGCGGTCTCGGCGCTCATGAACGCGGCCAGTTGCGCCGGCTTCTCCGGATGCGGCTCCGCACCCTGGTCCGCCATCTGCTTCTTCACTTCCGGCATCGCCAGGATCTTCACCACTTCGGCGTTGAGGCGGTCGACGATCGGTTGCGGCGTGCCGGCCGTGGCGTACAGCGCGAACCAGGAAGTGGCTTCATAGCCCGGCACCCCGGATTCGGCCACGGTCGGCACGTTCGGCAGGGCCGGCGAGCGCTTGGCCGAGGTCACGGCGATGGCGCGCAGCTTGCCAGCCTTCACGTGCGGGTACGACGACGGCATGTTGTCGAACATCAGGCCGATCTGGTTGCCCAGCAGGTCGTTGACCGCGGGGGCGCTGCCCTTGTACGGCACGTGCTGGATGTGCAGGTTGGTCATCGAGTTGAACAGCTCGCCCGACAGGTGCATCGACGAACCGCTGCCCGACGAACCGTACGACAGCTTGTCCGGGTTGGCCTTGACGTAGGCGATCAGTTCCTTGATGTTGTTGACCGGCACCTTGGGATTGACCACCACGAGGTTCGGCACCATGGCCACGCGCGAGATCGGCGCGAAATTCTTGACCGGGTCGTACGGCAGCTTGGAGTACAGCGACTGGTTGATGGCGTGGGTACCGATGGTGCCCATGAACAGCGTGTAGCCGTCGCCAGGCGCCTTGGCCGCCAGCGATGCGCCGATATTGCCGCCAGCGCCCGGACGGTTGTCGATCACCACGGGCTGGCCGAGCGCCTTGCCCAGTTGCAGGCCGACGATGCGGGCCAGGATGTCGGTGGTACCGCCTGCCGAGAACGGCACGATCAGGGTGATCGGCTTGGTCGGGTAGGTGCCTTGGGCGAAGGCGCTGCCGGTCACGCCGGCGAAGGTCGCTGCCAGCGCCACGCCAGCAGCCAGCAGGCGCCGGCGCGTATTGGCGTGCGGGGTGCGTGCTTGGGAATCGGATTTCATGTTTGCTCCAGGATAAATCGCTTATCGGCCCGCGCTCGTGGCCCGGGCCGTCATTTTAGTTATTGACTGATGAACTGCTTCGGCGTGATGACGCCGCGGCACCTTGGCCGCGCCCACGCCCCGGGCTTACACGGGGGCGACGCCAAGCGTGGTGCCACCACAAACGTAGAGTACCTGGCCGGTCACGAACCCGTTCTCCGGCGAGAGGAAGAACATCGAAGCGCGCGCGACGTCTTCCGGCGTGCCCATGCGCTTGACCGCGATGCTGGCCAGGATGCGCTTGGTCTGCTCGCTGCCGTCCGGGTTGCTGTTGCGGAACAGCTCGGTGGCGATCGGGCCCGGCGCCACGGCGTTGACGGTGATGCCGTCGCCGCCCAGTTCCATGGCCAGCGTGCGGGTCATGCCGATCAGGCCGGCCTTGGTGGCGGAATACACCACGCGCTCGGGCTTGCCCAGCGCGGCACGCGACGCCATGTTGACGATGCGGCCGAAACCCGCCGCGCGCATCGCGGGCAGGCAGGCCTGGGTCAGCAGCATGGTGGCCTGCAGGTGCAGCCCGACCACGTAGTTGAGGTCTTCGACGCGGGCGGTGTCGGCAGTGCCGGGGCGCGTGGCGCCGGCATTGTTGACCAGCCGCGTGACGGCGAAGCGCGAGACCACCTGCTCGGCCACGGCGCGGGTCGCGGCGGCGTCGGTCAGGTCAGCCTGGAAGAAGGTCATGTTCGGGTGGGACCAGGCGGGGGCGACATAGTCGACATTGACCACCTGGGTCACGCCGTCGGCCAGCAGCATCTCGCTGATGGCGCGGCCAATACCGGAACTTGCGCCGGTAACGAGCGTGGCAACGGGAAGAGACATCGTTTGCTCCGACCGGCGCAAGCCTGCGCCGGGTCATGCCAAAAGGGGATGCGACGAGAGCCGGCGAGCCAGTCGGCCCTGTCGCATTGCTTCTTGCGTTGGGAAACGTCATCAGCCTGTACATCCAGCCCAGGCTAACGGCGGTAGGTCGGTGTTCTTTAGCGCCGCGCGCCCGCGGAGTCCGCGGGCGCGCGGCAAGACTGCAGCGATCAGACGCGTTCGATCACCATGGCGATGCCCTGGCCCACGCCGATGCACATCGTGCACAGCGCGAAGCGGCCGCCGGTGCGGTGCAGCTGGTACATGGCGGTGGTGACCAGGCGGGCGCCGCTCATGCCGAGCGGGTGGCCCAGCGCGATCGCGCCGCCGTTGGGATTGACGCGCTCGTCGTTGTCCGCCACGCCCAGTTCGCGCAGCACGGCCAGGCCTTGCGCGGCGAACGCTTCGTTCAGCTCGATCACGTCGATCTGGTCGATGGTCATGCCGAGCTGCTTGAGCAGCTTCTGGGTGGCCGGCGCCGGGCCGATGCCCATCACGCGCGGCGCCACGCCGGCGGTGGCCATGCCGACGATGCGTGCCTTCGGGGTCAGGCCATGCTGCTTGGCGGCAGCTTCGCTGGCCAGCAGGATGGCGCAGGCGCCGTCGTTGACGCCCGAGGCGTTGCCGGCGGTCACGGTGCCGTCGGCGCGGACCACGCCGCGCAGCTTGGCCAGCGCTTCCATGCTGGTGGCGCGCGGGTGCTCGTCACGGTCTACCACGAGCGGGTCGCCCTTCTTCTGGGCGATCGTCACGGCGGTGATTTCCTGCGCCAGCGTGCCGTTGGCCTGCGCGCGCGAGGCCTTTTCCTGGCTGCGCATGGCCATCAGGTCCTGGTCTTCGCGGCTGATCTTGTAGTCGGTGGCGACGTTCTCGGCGGTCTCGGGCATCGAGTCCACGCCGTAGGCCGCGCGCATGGCCGGGTTGATGAAGCGCCAGCCGATGGTGGTGTCGAAGATCTGCGCGTCGCGCGAGAACGCGCTGGTGGCCTTGCCCATCACGAACGGGGCGCGGCTCATGCTTTCCACGCCGCCGGCGAGCATCAGGCCGGCTTCGCCGGACTTGATGGCGCGCGCGGCGGTGCCGGTGGCGTCCATGCCGGAGCCGCACAGGCGGTTGATGGTGGCGCCCGGTACGCTTTGCGGCAGGCCGGCCAGCAGCAGCGACATGCGCGCCACGTTGCGGTTGTCTTCGCCGGCCTGGTTGGCGTTGCCGTAGATGACGTCATCGATGGCGGACCAGTCCAGGTTCGGGTTGCGCGCCATCAGCGCCTTGAGCGGCACCGCGCCCAGGTCGTCCGGGCGCACCGCGGACAGGCTGCCGCCGTAGCGGCCGATGGGGGTGCGGATGGCGTCGCAGATAAAGGCTTCGGTCATGTTGTCTCTCTCTTGCTTGTATGTGAAAGCGTGGTGCGGATGGCGCTTGCCGGTCAGGCGGCGGCCTGCTTGAGCGGCACGCCGGTTACGCCCTGCAGTTCCTCGAAGGACAGGCCTTCGACGAGGTCGCGGGCCACCAGCCCTTCGGGCGTGACGTCGATGGTGGCCAGGTCCGTGTAGATGCGCGTGACGCAGGTCATGCCGGTGAGCGGGTACGTGCATTGCGGCACGATCTTGCTTTCACCCTGCTTGGTCTGGTGCTCCATCATCACGAACACTTGCTTGGCCCCGATGGCCAGGTCCATGGCACCACCCACGGCCGGGATCGCGCCGGGCGCGCCGGTGTGCCAGTTGGCCAGGTCGCCCTTCTCGGACACCTGGAAGGCGCCCAGCACGCAGAAGTCGAGGTGGCCGCCGCGCATCATGGCGAAGGAGTCGGCATGGTGGAAATACGAGCCGCCGGCCTTGACCGTCACCGGCTGCTTGCCGGCGTTGATCAGGTCGCCGTCTTCCTCGCCGGCGGGGGGCGCCTTGCCCATGCCGAGCAGGCCGTTCTCGCTGTGCAGCAGGATTTCACGGTCGGCCGGCAGGTGATTGCCGACCAGGGTGGGCAGGCCGATGCCGAGGTTGACCACGGCACCGTCGGGAATGTCTTTGGCCACGCGGGCGGCCATCTGATCGCGGGTCAGGCGTTGCATGTTCTGGATCTCCTTGTCGCTCAGACGGGGGTCTTGCCGGCGTCGATCTTGACGACGCGCTTGACGAACAGGCCCGGGGTCACGATGTGCTCCGGGTCCAGTTCGCCGAGTTCGACGATCTCGCTGACTTGCACGATGGGGCAATTGGCAGCCATCGCCATGATCGGGCCGAAGTTGCGCGCGGTCTTGCGGTAGGTCAGGTTGCCCCAGCGGTCGGCGCGCTGCGCCTTGATCAGGGCGAAATCGGCGTGGATGGGCTTTTCGAACACATAGCCCTGGCCGTCGATGATGCGGGTTTCCTTGCCCTCGGCCAGCGGCGTGCCGTAGGCGGTGCGGGTGAAGAAACCGCCGATGCCGGCACCGGCGGCGCGGATGCGCTCGGCCAGGTTGCCCTGCGGCACCAGTTCCAGCTCGATCTCGCCGGCGTGGTAGAGCGAATCGAACACGTAGGAATCGGCCTGGCGCGGGAACGAGCAGATGATCTTGCGCACGCGCTTGGCCTTGAGCAGCGCGGCCAGCCCCGTGTCGCCGTTGCCGGCGTTGTTGTTGACGATGGTCAGGTCGCGCGCGCCCTGGGCGATGAGGGCGTCGATGAGCTGTGCCGGCATGCCGGCCATGCCGAAGCCGCCGATCAGGATGGTGGCGCCGTCGTGGATGTCGGCCATGGCCGCTTCCACCGAGTCGAATAGCTTGTTGATCACTTGCGTTCCAGTTCCGAAAGCCCGGACGAACTACCCGGGACCGGCCGCCAAGGAGGGAACATCAGGCGGCGCAGGAAACGCTGTCTCCGGACAGTCCTGCCGGAAGGGCCATCCGGCCCGCCCGCCCCGCGATTGCCGCAGGAGCGTGCTGCCGGACACGAATCCAACAGAATTTGGTTTTTCTTATTATTCTGGTTTGTTCTAATTGCGAACCTCAATTCGCACAATGAACAGATTACACCCCCGCTCGGAAGGCGGTCAAGGCGCCGGCAAATCGCTTGTGCGTTAGCCGGACACCCCTGCCGCGATGCGGCCCGCGGCCTGGCGGCCCGGCGGCACGGGTGGCGCCGGGCGGCCTTCGCAGCTTACGCCTTTCCCGTCGCCCCCGGGCCGCTCAGGGCAGTTGCAGTTCCGCCCGGCTGCCGGAGGCGCCGGGCCGGATCTCCAGCCGCACATCGATGCGTTCGCGCAACTCCGCCACATGGGAAATGATGCCCACCAGCCGGCCGGCCTGCTGCAGGTCGATCAAGGTATGGATGGCGAAATCCAGGCTCTCCGGGTCGAGCGTACCAAAGCCTTCGTCCACGAACAGCGTATCGAGCTGGATGCCGCCCGAGCGCGACTGCACCACGTCGGCCAGGCCCAGCGCCAGCGAGAGCGAGGCCAGGAAGCCCTCGCCACCCGACAGGGTATTGGCCGGACGCGCCATCCCGGTGTTGTGGTCGAACACCTCCAGGTCCAACCCGCCCGCCGCGCGCAGGTCGCCCTGCTCGCGCACGCGCTGTAGTTCATAGCGGCTGCGGCTCATGCGCATGAGCCGCAGCGAGGCTGCCTCCAGCACCTCGTCGAGCAGGGTAGCCAGCACGAAGCGCTGGAAAGTGATGCGGCGCGGGTTGTTGCCGTTGGCCACTTCGGCCAGGCGCCCCAATACCGCGTAGCTGCGCTCGATGTCCGCCCCGTCGCTGGCCAGCCGGTCCAGGCGCCGCTGGCATTGCAGCAGGTTCTCGCGGCCACGGTGCAGGTCGGCCTGCTGGCGCACCAGCGCTTCCAGCGCGCTGGTGGCCTCGGCTTGCACCCGGCGCAGGGTGTCGAGATCGGGTGCCGCCAGGTCGCGCGCGGCGGCGGCAGCGCGCTCGCGGCGATCCGTGGCCGCGGCCAGGTCGAGGTCGAAACGCTGGACGCGGGCTTCGAGCTGCACGGACTCCGCCTCCGGCATGCACGCTTCGGCATAAGCCTGCGGCGTGGCAAAGCCGGCCTGGGCCAGCGCGCCCGCGAATGCCGCGTCGGCCTGTTGCTCGCGCAGCGCGCTGCCGGCCATGCTGGCCTGCGCGGCCGCCTGCGCCGCCTGCGCCGCGGCGAGACCGGCGCCGGCCTGCTTGTCGGCAGCCTGGGCGGCCGCCAGCGCGGCATCGCATGCGGCCAGTTCGTGTCGTGCCTGCTCCAGCGCGCGCGCGAGCTGTTCCGGCTCGCGCCGCTCCGGCGGTACCTGTTCGCTGGCTGCCTGCCACTCGCCCTGCAGCCTGGCGTGGCCTTGCGCCGCATCCTGCGCGGCGGCATCGGCGGCGCGAATGGCGGCTTCGGCCGCGGCCAGCGCGCCACGCTGGCGCTCAAGTTCCGCGGCCAGTGCCTGGCGCTGCGCCGCGGCGGCCTGCGCGGCTTGCTGCTGCGCGCGCAGCGCCTTGCCGGCCTCGGCAAGCGCGTGCCTGGCGGCATCGGCATCCGCTGCCGCGTTGGCCGGCATGCCGGGGGCGTCGACGGCCGCGCGCGATTCTTCCAGCTGATCCTGGCGCAGCGTCAGTGCCGCCAGCGCGCCCTGCACAGCGGCGGACGCTGCGTGCGCGGCCTGGTCCGCCAGCCGCGCGTCTTCGCGCGCCTGGTCCAGGACCTCGTCCGCCACCGGTGCATCGAACTGCAGGGCGCGTTGCGGATGGGCGGCACTGCCGCAGACCGGGCATGCCTCACCGGCGCGCAGGCTGGCCGCCAGCCGGGCCGCCTGCCCGGCCCGCCAAGCCTGCTCGGTCTCGCGCAAAAGCAGGGCCGCGGCCGACTGCCGCGCGGCGGCTTGCTGCGCCGCGTGCTGTGCGGCCTCGGCCTGGCGCCGGGCCTGTGCCGCCTGCGCCAGGGCGGTGGCGTATTTGTCCAGCGTGGTGCCCTGCCGGCCCAGTTCCGCCTGCTTGAGCAGGATCGTCTCCAGGCCCTGCGCGCCGGCCTCGGCCTGGGCCAGGCCGGCTTCGGCCTGGCGCATCGCAAGGGCAGCCTGTTCCTGCTCACGCGCGGCATCCGCGTGCGCCGCTGCCGCGCGTGCCTGCCCGGCAGCGGCGCGCTGCAGTGCGGCCTGCAATGCGCCCAGGCGTTGCGCCTGTGGCAGCATGGCCTCCAGCTCCGCCACCTGCTTCTGCATCTGCTGGCGCTCGCCGATGCGCGCGGTCTGCACGGCGAGCGCGGCGGCCGCGCGCGTGGAAACGGCGGCGCAAGCGCTGGCGTGCTCGCCGGCGCTTGCCAGGGCCAGCTGTGCCTGCCGGTGCTCCTGCGCAGCCTGCGCGAGATGCTGCTCGAGGGGCCGCACCTGCGCGGCCCTGCGTGCCGCGCGCAGGCGTTCGCGCTGTTCCGCCACCTCTGCCTGCCGTGCCGCGAGCACCGCGTGGGCCGCCTCGGCTTCGCGTTGCTCGCGCAGGCGTGCATCAGCCTGTTCGCCCTGCTGGGTCGCCAGCCTGGCATGCTCGAGGGCGACGCGCGCGACGCCCTCGCGTTGAACGAGTTCATCGAGTTGCGCCTGCAACGCCGCCACCTGCTCGCGCAGCGCCGCCACGGAATCGAGCTGATATTGTTGCAGCAAGGCGGACTGCTCGATACGCAGCCGTTCCGCCTGCTGGCGTATGCCCGCGGCCTGGGCCTTGAGCAGTTCCTCCACGCGGCGGTATAGCTCGGTGCGGAACAGGCGCTCGAGGATCGCCTGGCGGCTCTTGGAGTCCGCCGTCAGCAGCTCGCGGAAACGCCCCTGCGGCAGCACGATGACCTGGCGGAACTGACTACTGTCGAAGCCAAGCAGGTTGCGCACGAACTCGTCCACGCGGTTCGGCTGGCTGGCCTTGCTGGTCCAGCCGGCCTCGTCCATGCTGTCGAGCTGGGCCTTGGGGGTTTCCTTCACGATGCCGTCGCCGCGCAGCTTGGGGCGGTCCTGCGCGGGCGAGCGCGTGACCCGGTAGCGCTGCGCGCCCAGGCTGAACTCGAAGGTCACCTCGGTACGCAGGCCCGCCTCGGCGTTGGCGCTGCGCATGTCCTGCGCACTGCGCTCGCCGCCCGAGGTATCTCCATAGAGCGCAAAGCAGATGGCGTCGAGCAAGGTGGTCTTGCCGGCGCCGGTGGGACCGTGGATCAGGAAGAACGCCTGCTCGCCGAGCCGGCTGAAATCGATCTCCTCGCAGGCGGCGAACGGACCGAACGCCTGCAGCTTCAGGTGCAGCGGTCTCATGCGGACTCCCGGTCGGCGGCGGCAATGCCCTCCAGCACCTGCGTGAGCGCATGGCGCTTGCCCTCGTCGAGTTCTTCGTCGGCGACCTCCCGGAAGAAACTGGCGAACAGCTCGCCGGTGTCGAGCTGGCGCAAGCGCCGGCCCGCGGCGCTTGCCTCGCCGGAGCGCGACAGCACCGCGCGCTCGATCGCAAGCGCATTGGGATAGGCCTGGCGCAGGCGTGCCATTGGATCGAGCAAGGCGCCCGCATCTGTCAGCACCGCATGGATATAGTCGTCGCGCCGCGGATCGGCCGCGCCCTGCGCAACGAGCGCGGCCAGCTCGCCTTCGAGAATGCGCAGCTCGCGCCGGGGCGCCAGGGCGATGGTCTCGATGGCGACGGCACCGTCGGCACCCAGCTCGATCATGGAGACCGATTTCGCATGCGCGGCCTCCGACAGCGAATACTTCAGCAGCGAGCCGGAATAGTGGATGCGTTCGCCCAGCGTCTGCGGCCGGTGCAGATGCCCCAGCGCCACCAGGTCGAAGCCGTCGAACACGCCCGCGGCAATGGCGCCGCTGCCGCCCACCGAGAGGGGCCGCTCGGATTCGCTGGCCTCGCCGCCGATCACGAAGGCATGCGCCACCACCACCGACCGCGCATGGGCCGGATGCGTGGCGCGGATCGCATCGAGGCGGGCGGAGATGGCCGCTTCGTGACCCGGCATTTCCACGCCGAAGGTATCGCGCACCGTGGCGGGCTCGGCATAGGGCAAGGCATAGATGCGCACTTCGCCATGCGCGTCGGACAAGGTCACGCAGGCGGCGTCGCGCTCGGTACGGCCCGCCACGTGCAGGCCCTGCGCGGTCAGCAGCCGCGCGCCGAAACCGAGCCGCTGCGCGCTGTCGTGATTGCCGGCGATCATCACCACCGGCACGCCCGCGTCCACCACGATGCGCGCCAGCACGTCGTCCAGCAGCGCAACCGCCTCGGGCGGCGGCACCGCGCGGTCATAGACGTCGCCGGCGATCAGCACCGCATCGGGCTTGCGCTCGCGGACCAGCGCCACGAACTGATCGAGCACCCAGGCCTGGTCTTCAAGCAGGCTGCGCGCATGGAAGACGCGCCCGAGATGCCAGTCGGCAGTGTGAAGAAAACGCAATATGGAATCCCTGTGCGGGCCCTTCCTGGGCCCTTCATGAGCTCTTGGCGAGCCTTGTGCGAAACGCGTGCCCGTATTGGCCGGCCGCGGCAGGCGACATGATAAACGCCCGGCGCGGCGTTCAGCTCCGGTTCAGCGCGTGCTCAGCACAATGCACAAATGCTGGTGCAAGGGCGCCAGCCCACGGCACGCCGGGCCAATCCCATGCCCGGCCATGCAAAACCAGGAGAACAAGATGAAACGCATTCTGATCGCAGCCGCACTCACGGCCGCAGCCATGGCCGCGCAAGCGCAATACACCGGGCCGTCGACCGTGCCTGGCGCCACCGTCAAGAGCCTGCAGGCACAAGGCAAGGACGACCAGCCGGCGGTCCTCACCGGGCAGATCGTCAGCAGCATCGGCGACGAACTCTACAGCTTCGATGACGGCACCGGGCGGATGCGGGTCAAGATCAAGCACAAGCTGTGGCCGGCCGGGCAGCCTGTCGGCGCGGCCACCAAGGTGGAGCTGACCGGTGAATACGACAAGGACTGGGTGGGCGAGCCCAAGTTCAAGGTCAAGCAGATCCGCCTGCTCTGACCCGGCAGGGCTGCTGCTGAAAGACAAGAAGCCCGGCGCGCTCGCGTCGGGCTTCTTGTCTTCAGGGCGTTGCTGCCGGCAAAGGTGCCGGGCGTTATTCCTGGATATTGGCTTCGCTGACGATCTTGCGGTACGCCTCGGTCTCCCTGGCAATGAAGGCGCGGAACGCCGTGGCATCCTTGGCGTCGATATCGACGCCTGCCTCGGACAGCTTGTTCTTCACCTCGGGCGCGTTGATGGCACGCGCCAGCGCGTCAGACAGCTTGTCGGTCACGGCCTTCGGCGTGCTGGCCGGCGCGAACAGCCCGAACCACAGACGCATGTCGACGCTGGCCATGGCCTTGTTCTCCGCCAGCGCCGGGATATTGGGCGCCGCATGCGAGCGCGTGGCGGAGGTCACGCCGATGGCCTCCAGCTTGCCGGACTTGATCTGGGGCAGCGCGGTGGACAGCACCAGCACGCCCAGCTCGATCTGGTTGGCCATCAGGTCGGCGATGGCGGGCGCGCCACCCTTGTACGGCACGTGGGTCATATTGACCTTGCTGGCGGCGCGGATCAGTTCGCCCGACAGGTGCAAGGGCGTACCGATGCCCGAGGTGCCGTAGTTCACCGGCTTCTTGCTCTTGGCCAGTGCCAGGAAGCCGTCCACGCCGTGGATGCCGGACTGCGCGCCGGATACCAGCACCATGGGCTGCGAGCCCACCATGCGCAGCGGTGTCAGGTCGCGCTGGCCGTCATATCGGATCTTCGGGTTGGTCAGCCTGGCGATCGAGATTTCGCTGTTGGAGCCCAGCAGCAGCGTATAGCCGTCGGCCGACCCGTTGATGGTCTTGATCGCGCCGATGGTTCCGCTGGCGCCGGGCGCGTTGTCCACCACCACGGAGACGCCGAGATCCTGCCCGAGGCGCTGGCCCAGGACGCGCGCCACCAGATCGTTGCTGCCGCCGGCCGCGTAGGGCACGATGATGGTGATGGGCCGGTCGGGATACCCGGCCGCGGCGACAGGCGCGGCGGCGACGGCGAAGGACAGCGAGACGGCGGCGGACAGCACCGCGGCGAGGGACTTGTTCATCGGATTCCTTTCCTGCGCCTGTGAGGGCGCGCTTGCTATATATCTTGCGTAATGCGGGGGGAGATCAACGAGCAGCCCGATGATCGCCACGCCCTGGTGCGGGCCGCAATATACATGCCATCCAAAAATCTAGCCAAGTATCGTTTACGAGACCAAACTGGACCCATCCGGTCATCTTCCGCACCAGATTTGTGCAAGAGCCGCGAAGGAAGCGCAAAGCCTTTGCACCCGCCATGCGCGCGACGCGCGGGAAAGAAACGGCGTCGGGCGGCCTCGATGCCGCCTGCGGTGTGGCATGCACTGCCTGCCAGCACTCGCCATCCCGGGATCTTGCATGCTAGGATAGGCCATGTCTTCTTTTTGAGATTTTCAGGATGGATGCTCCGCTCGCTGCCGGGATGCCCGTCGATTTCGTGGAAATCGGCAACCGCCTGCGCGCCTATCGCCTGGGCGCGGGCATGCGAGCCGAGGCCATTGCCGAACAGCTCGGGGTCTCGCGCGCCGCCATCTACCGCATGGAAAAGGGCGACATCGTCAAGATCGAGACGCTCGGGCGGCTGGCCCAGTTGCTGGGCACGTCGCTGGCATCGATGCTCGGCGTGGAGTCCGAGTACTACCACTCGGCGGTCGCATATATCGAACGGATGCGCCAGCTCGAGCACGGCGCCACCCGCATCCTGGCGCATTTCGAGCCGATCTCCTACCTGCTGACCTCGCCGGACTACGCCGGTC
Organism: Cupriavidus sp. 2TAF22; assembly: GCF_052115045.1. Lineage (NCBI taxonomy): Bacteria > Pseudomonadati > Pseudomonadota > Betaproteobacteria > Burkholderiales > Burkholderiaceae > Cupriavidus > Cupriavidus sp. 2TAF22. The sequence continues at coordinate 26,057 of NZ_JBFRFX010000042.1, read as the reverse complement.
ATCTGCGGCAGATGCTGGCGGAGAGCCCGCAGCCGGCGCCGCAACCCACCATCGATGCGCTGCTGGCGCTGCTCGAAGAGCGCAAGCAATCGTTCGCGCGCAGCGTGCCGCCCATCACCAGCCTGATCGACCTGCGCTCGCTGGAGCGCTTCGTGCATTTCGGACTGGTGGGGCGCCTGGACCTGCCGCCCGCGGTGCGCATGGAACGCTCGCTGGCGGCGCGGCGCGAGATCGAGCGGGTCATCGCACTGCTCGACGCGCAGCCGATCGGCCTGCAGATCGGCATCGTCGACGGCAGCATGCCCAACGTGACGTTCCAGGTCTTCGAGCGGCCGGGCCGGGCGTATGTGGCGACCAGTCCCTTCCGCTTCGGCGAGTTTCCCAATGTGTCGACCGGCATCGCCACGGTCACCGCCGCGCCCGAGGCCGTGCGGCTCTACACGGCCATGGTCAACGATCTGTGGCAACGGGCCTACAAGGGCAGCGACGGCGCCGCGCTGCTGCGGCGCATGCTCAACAGCGTATAGCCCGGCCTCCACGGAATCCTGCGGACTCTCTTTCACAGACTTTCACAGACGCTCTCTTCGCGTAGTCTTTGTTCAACCGATCCAGCCTTCACTCACCGCATTGCGCCATGACGCTTGAAACCACGCTCCAGCAATTCCAGGATTCGCTCCCCGGCACCGACGCCTTCGTGGCGGTCAAGAACGCCACCCGCGACCTTATCGATACCGATCCCGCCCACGCCGCGGCCTACTTCCTGCTGTACGGCTTCGCCCGCTCCTACGTGCTGCTGTACGAGGACCAGGCCGTCACCATGGAGTTCGCCGAAGCGGCCAAGCAGGAGCTGCTCGGCTATATGCAAGGCATCGCGCGCGCGCTGCACGGCGATGTCGCCGCGCAGGTGGCCGAATTGAACCGCGTCGTCAGCACCTACCAGCGCGGCAAGAAGACGTTCTGAGGCGCGGCCTGCCTTGCGGGGAGATCGGGCTCAGGCGGGCCCGGTCTCGTTGTCCGCGATCCGGAACTTGCGCATCGTCTCCCACCGTACCTTGCGGCTGATGCCGAGGCTGGCGGCCGTATCCTGGCGACGCCAGCTGTTGCCAACCTGCGCGGCCACGATACGGCGGTGCTCCCCGGTCTCGCCGCGCCAGCCGGCATTGCGCTCGTTGCCGTCGAAGGCGCCCGGGCGCAGGTCGGGGCCCGAACGCACTGACTCGTATCAGTTCGAGTAAATATCGAAAGACAGAAGTTTCCGCAGCGCTTTGCAGCGAAATCCTACGATTTGATGGTTGTGGTGCAGGTGACAATGGATCGCATCTGCTTTCAGTGGAACCACGAAACCATGCAAGGCGCTGCGTTCGTTTCGACTGACCGAATGACGGGCCAACCCAGGCGCCTGCTCCATTCATCCCCTCGACCGGCGTCATGCCGGTCGCCCAGTCCGGGCTGCCATCCGCCCGTCTGCGCGCCTCGTCTCCCTCCCGCCAGCTCCATTCGGCGGGCGCATCCCCCTTGCCTGCGACGCACCTGATGCCAGGCCCCACCGCGTAACTCACCCGATAAATGTAACGTTTTCGCTACACATAGTTCGGATGTATGTCTTGACGGACATATAACATCAAATGATAATTACTCTCATTCGTACTACGATTCAATAAAACAGAGGTAATCGTGCAGACTGTTGTCGCCATCGATAAAAGCAAGAGATCTAACGCCATCCCCCGCCTTTCCGGCGCGGTCGGCATGGCGGTCGCAGCCGCTCCGGTGGCGGCGCAGACCACGGGCAATACCGCGTCGCACGTGGAATTGCCGCAAGTGACGGTGAGTGGTGCCGCCGACAGCGGCTTCAAGGCAGACACGGCTTCCTCGATCAAGACGCCCGCGGCTCTGCTCGATACCCCGAAGTCGATCACCGTCATCCCCCAGGAAGTGATCCAGAGCACCGCTTCGACCAGCCTGAGCGAAGTGCTGCGCACCGTACCCGGCATTGCATTCGGTGCCGGCGAAGGCGGCAACCCGGTGGGTGACCGCCCGTTCATCCGCGGCTACGACGCACAGGCAAGCACCTTCCTCGATGGCTTCCGCGATATCGGTTCGCAAAGCCGCGAGCTATTCAATGTGGAGTCGGTGGAAGTCACCAAGGGCCCGGCCGGCGCCTACGACGGCCGCGGCTCCGCGGGCGGCAGCATCAATATCGTCAGCAAGGCGCCCAAGCTGACCAGCTTCGCCGAAGGCAACGTCAGCCTCGGCAACGCCGACTACAAGCGCGGCACCGTCGACGGCAACTGGAAGTTTGCCGACCACGCGGCGTTCCGCCTGAACGCGATGTACCACGATGCCGACGTGCCCGGCCGCGACGCCACGCACGCCAACCGCTGGGGCTTCGCGCCCTCGGTCGCGTTCGGGCTGGGTACCGACACGCGTCTGACGCTGTCGTACTACCACATGCAGTCCGACGACATCCCCGACACCGGCATCCCTTACAACAACCCCACGTTCAACGCCCGCACCGATGGCCGCCCGCGCACGCGCCTGGCCGGCGACGGCTCGCCCGTGAACGTGCCGCGCAATACGTACTACGGCCTGCTGGACCGCGATTTCCGCAAGGACAAGGCCGACATGGGCACGGTGCGCTTCGAGCACGATTTCAGCCCGGCGCTGAAATTCCGCAACCAGACCCGGTTTGCGCGCACCACGCAGGACTATATCTGGACGCAGCCTGACGACAGCCAGGGCAACATCTACTACGACATGGTCTGGCGCCGCGTCAACACGCGCGTCGCTACCGCGAAGACCATCGCCAACCAGACCGACCTGTCCGGCGAATTCGCCACCGGCACCGTCAAGCACAAGTACGCGTTCGGCGTGGAGTTCGGGCAGGAAAAGAGCGAGAACGACAGCTATACCGTGGCCACCGGCAGCAACCGCTGCCCCAGCGGTCCCGGCGCCGCCGGCGGCTACAACTGCACCACGCTGTTCAACCCGAACCCGAACGATCCGTGGGCTGGTTCGATCACGCGCGCGAACAACCCGACCAACTCCAAGACCACCACCAGTTCGGTCTACGCCTTCGACTCGATCGAGCTGAGCAAGCAATGGCTGTTCAACGGCGGCGTGCGCTTCGATCATTACACCGCCAACTTCCAGGCCGCCCGCGCAGCCAACGGCACGCGCGCCGAATACTCGCGCAACGATAACCTGTTCAACTACCAGTTCGGGCTGGTGTTCAAGCCGGTGGAAAACGGCAGCATCTACATTTCCTACGGTACCTCGTCCACGCCGGCCGGCTCCTTCCTGTCCCAGGGCAGCGACGGCAATGCGCTGGCGCCGGACCGCGCCGGCAATCGCGGCGACCAGCTCGCCCCTGAAAAGAACCGTGCCGTCGAACTCGGCACCAAGTGGGACGTGCTGAACAAGCGCCTGCAACTGACCGCGGCCATCTTCCGCGTGGAGACCACCAATGCCCGCATCGTCCAGCAGGATGGCACCGCGGTCATGGCCGGCAACAAGCGCGTGGACGGGGTCGAGCTCGGCTTCGCCGGCAATGTCACCGACAAGTGGGCGGTGTTCGGCGGCTATACCCACCTGAAGAGCGAGCTGCGCAAGAACGGCGGCTCCGGGATTGCCTTCGGTGCCACCGACGGCCAGTCCTTCCCCAACACCCCGGCGGACAGCTTCAGCGCATGGACCACCTACCAGGCCATGCCCAAGCTCACGGTGGGCGGCGGCGCGTACTACGTGTCAAAGATCTGGGGCAGCGAAGCCACCAACAAGTGGGTGCCCTCGTACTGGCGCTTCGACGCCATGGCCGCGTACCGCATCAACAAGAACGTGGGCCTGCAGCTCAACCTGCTGAACCTGACCAACAAGGTCTACTACAACCAGGCCTACGCCAGCCACTACGCGTCCATCGCGCCGGGGCGCGCGGCAATCGTGAACCTCAACGTGCGCTACTGAGTCCGCGCTGGCCCGCGGCCGCGGCCGGCGAACCGGCACCGGCCTGACACGGCACATCGCCCCTCGCGGCGCGGTGTGCCGTTTTTCCTTTCACTCTTCGCATGGACACACTGCCCTTTCGCATCGCCTCCCCCGGCGAACTGGACCAGCTCGGCGCTGCCGGGCTGGCCGGCAAACTGCGCGAGCCCGCGCACCTGGCGCTGCCCTGGCTGGGCGGCGCGGCGGTGCAAGGCAACCTCGACGCCCAGATGATCCTGGGCCAGTGGTTTCTCGCCGGCCACGGCGTGCCGCGCGACGAGGCCCGCGCCTTCGCCTGGTTCAAGTACGCGGCCCATGCCGGACACGCGGGCGCCGCCAACCTGGCGGGGCGCTGCTACGAAAACGGCTGGGGCACCACGCAGGACGATCACGCGGCCGCGCAGTGGTACACGCTGGCGGCGCAACGCGGCTCCGAATGGGGCATGTACAACCTGGCCACCGCGCTCGTGCTCGGCCGCGGCATCGCCGCCAGCCGCACCGACGCGCTGGCGTGGTACGAGCGCGCCGCCGGCATGGGACACGCCAAGTCGCTCAATATCGTGGGCGGCTTCTACGAAGACGGCTGGGAAGTCGAACGCGACGCGGCCATGGCGATGGATTACTATCGCCGCGCGGCCGTAGCCGGCGACTTCCGCGGACAGTTCAACTACGCGCGCGCGCTCGCCCTGTGCGGCAAGGATGGCGAAGCCATCCGCTGGGTACGCGAGGTACCGCGGACCGCCAATGCCCCCTTTATCGAGAAGATGCTCGCGTTCCTGCGCGACGCGCCCGATGCCGCCCTCAACCGGCTGTTCGGCCATGCGGACGCCGCCGCGCGGGCACTCAGCTCACGCGGAAACCAATCTTCAGCGTGACCTGGAAGTGCGCCACCTTGCCATCGGCGATATGGCCGCGTGTCTCTACCACTTCGAACCAGTCGATATGCTGGATGGTCTCGCTGGCCTTTTCGATGGCGCTGCGGATCGCCGCATCGCAACTGTCCGGCGAGGAGCCCACGATCTCGACCAGCTTGTAAGTGTGGCTTGACATGTCCGTCTCCTTGGCGTTCGTTGGCCGCAAGTTATACCGGCGCCCGGGGGGCTTCCCGGCGCGCCAGATACGCCTCTTCATCATAGGCAGCGGGCACGGCAAAGCCCAAGCGAGAGGAGCATGCGCGGTGGGCCGGCGGCTTGCGCCGCTTGCGGCATACGAGAATCCGGGCGGCAAGGTTCATGCCACTATGACCTGCGGCATGGCGACGGCGCGCGCGTTCGTGCATAGTCGACGCGAACTGTTGCAGGGCGCGTGAATCAGATGAATGGGGCGGCGAAAGTGTTTGTCCTTTCCGCCACATACGTTCTACCTTACGAATGTGCGCCCTGCCTTTTCGGAGACCGCAATGGCAATACGCTCCACCGCTTCACACAGCACCGCCCAGCTAAGACGGCTGGTCGGACAACTGCAGGCTGAAGTCGACTCCCTCGATCACCTGGCCATTTTCGATGCCGAGACGCAGACCGCGCTGGGCCTTGCGCGCGACCGCCTCACGCAAGGCATCGAAGCCATCGAAGACGCCATCCAGAGCCTGCGCACGCTGCAGCAGGTCCGCCCTTCGGGCATGCGAACCCGCAAGACACCGCGCGCCGCCTGACACGGCAGCCGCGCTGTCACGCCGCCCGGTCACCGGCTCAGAATTCCTGTACCGCCGGGCGCAGCACGATCTCGTTGATATCCACGTCCGCCGGCTGCTCGATGGCGTATGCAATCGCGCGCGCCACCGAATCCGCCGGAATCGCCTGCTGGTAGAACTCATTGACCGCCTGCGTGCTCTGCGCGTGGCTGCTGCCGAGCTTGAGTTCGGAGTCGACCGCGCCCGGCGAGATCACGGTGGTGCGGATTGTGCCGCCCACCTCGTGGCGCAGCCCTTCGGAAATGGCGCGCACCGCGAACTTGGTGCCGCTATAGACAGTGCCGCCCGGGCTGAAGACCTTCACGCCGGCAACCGAGGCGATGTTGATGAAATGCCCCGCGCCCTGCTTCTGGAAGACCGGCAGCGCCGCGGCAATACCGTACAGCACGCCCTTGATATTGATGTCGATCATGCGGTCCCACTCGTCGACCTTGCCCTCGCTCATCGGGGCGATCGCCATCAGGCCGGCATTGTTGACCATCACGTCGACGCGGCCGAAGGCGGCCACGGCTTTCTCCACCAGCGCCTGCACGTCCGCGCGGCGGCTGACGTCCACCACGGCGGTCTCCGCGCGCCCACCCTTGGCGCGAATCTCCGCTGCCAGCGCTTCCAGGCGGTCGCCGCGGCGCGCCGCCAGCACCAGGGAGGCACCTGCCCCGGCCAGGTGGCGCGCGGTTGCCTCACCCAGTCCGCTGCTTGCGCCGGTGATGACGACGACTTTTCCTTCGATACCCTTGCTCATGCTCTTGCTCCGTGGAATGCAAGCGTGGTGCCTGCCGACGAAGTCATTATGTCTGGCGCATGAATCAACAAAAATGGAAATGTTTTGATTTCAGAATTCCAATAATTGGAATACCAGAGATGGCCGCTCAGGACGCATGCGCCGCGGCCATATTGCCGAAATAGGCGACCAGCGCATCGAATACCAGCCGGATGCGCATCGGCACGGGACTGCGCCGCGACCGGTAGATATACAAACCCCATGGCGCCGGCGCGTAGCGTTCCAGCACGCTGGCCAGGCGGCCCGAGCGCAGGTGAGGCTGGGCGAGGTAGTCTGGCAGCTGACCGTATGCGAGGCCCGAGAGGATGGCCTCCATCTCGGTCTCGGGATCGTCGCTGAGGAAGGCCGGCGAGCGCGGCGTGAACTGCTCGCCCTGGGCGAAGTACCAGGGCCAGGCGCGGCCGGTGCTGCGGTCGATCAGGCCGGTGACAGGCAACGCCGCCAGGTCGGCGAGGCCGGCGGGCTTGCCCACCCGCGCGATCAGCTCCGGCGTGCCCACCACATGGAAGGCCACGCGGGTGGTCATGCGCGCCACCAGGCGCTGGTCGCGGAACATGCCCAGGCGCAGGCCGATATCGATCTCGTCGTCCACCACGTCGGCAATCTGGTCGGACAGCCGGATGTCCAGCGTGATGCCGGGATGCGCCAGGGCCAGTGCCCGCAGCGCCACCAGCAGGTGCTGGCGGCCCAGCGTGCTGGGCGCGGTAATGCGCACGACGCCCTTGAGCTCGCTGTCGGAGCGGCTGGCCGGATGCGCGAACAGGCTGTCCACGTCGAGCAGCGCCGCGCGGGCGCGCTCGGCCAGCCGTTCGCCCGCGGCCGTGATGCGGATCTGGCGCGTGTTGCGGTGGAACAGTGGCTCGCCGACCGCCTCTTCGAGATCCTGGATGGCGCGCGTCACGGTCTGCGGCGACGTGCCGAGCCGCGCGGCAGCCGCCTTGAACGACGCCGACTCCGCCGCCGCGCAGAAGATCCTCAGCATTTCGAGCCGGTTGAGCATGGTTGTGTGGACGCCTTGTATGCGTGCGCGTGACGATGACGCGAAAGCGCGATTATAAAAGGCGCCGGCCACCGCGCCATGCCGCACTGCGCGGCACTCTGGCAGAATGCGCGACGCCCGCGGCCCGGGCAGCTTGCAAGCCCGGGTGCCGCATGGCCTGCCACTGCGCCCTTGCGGCCGCCTTGCGCGGGCTGCCCGTTTCCCGACACGAAGAATGAAGACAGCAACAACACTAGCGACGATCACGACAAAAGCAGCAGCAACCGTGCTGACGACCCTGTTCCTTGCCGTGGCGGCAGCAGTCGCGCCGCCCGCCATGGCCAAGTCCCGCGGCATGGACATGGATGCCGCGCCGGCACCGCGCGCAGCCGGCGCCAGCGCGCCCGGCTTTGCGCAATGCCCCCAGTTCTTCGCCCGCAGCGCCGCGCCCAGGGTGCAGAGCGACCCGCAGATCAAGGCGCGCGAACTTTGCTACGACGCCTTCGCCGTGCTCCACTCCGGCCGCAGCAAGACGCCGTTGTACGTGGCCGAGCGGCTGTCGCGCAGCCAGCTGATCGACGCGAAGGACGAGGAACGGACCGACCGCTTCTTCGCCGACGCGCGCCTGCCGCGCGCCGAACGCGCCGAACTCGATGACTACAAGGGCAGCGGCTACGACCGCGGCCACCTCTCGCCGGCGGCCGACCAGCCGACCGCCCAGGCCATGGCGCAGAGTTTCTCGCTCGCCAACATGGTTCCCCAGGCACCGCAGAACAATCGCAAGGCGTGGGCCTCCATCGAGAAGGCGACGCGCAAGTACGCCTTGCGTGCCAGCGGCGATGTGTACGTGATCTCCGGCCCCGTCTTCGAAGGCAAGGTCCAGACCATCGGCAACGACAACGTCTGGGTACCCAAGTATCTCTACAAGCTGGTCTACGACCCGTCGGCCAACCGCGCGTGGGCGCACTGGATCGAGAACACCGACGAAGCCCGGCCGGGCAAGCCGATTTCCTACAGTGAACTGGTCCGGCGCACCGGCATCGAGTTCCTGCCGGGCGTGCGCCTGGCGGACTGAGGAAGGGCCGATGGCGGCGCGCCTTGCCGGCCGCGTACCTGAAAGCCGCGAAAGTGGCACACTGGCGGTTTGCCGCGGCACCGGCGGGCCAGCCAGCCTGTCACGGCGCCGCCGCATCGCCACGCTAGCCTTGCCTGGCCTCACCTCTGTTATCTGTCTCACTAACGATGGAGCAAGCCCCCATGTCGAACAATAGCCAATGGATCCGCGTCGAAACCGAAGGCGGCGCCTTCGATGCCTACCTTGCCCTGCCGCCGGCCGGCAAGACCGCCAACGCGTCCGGGATCGTGCTGGTGCAGGAGATCTTCGGCGTCAATGAACATATCCGCGCCGTGGCGGACCAGTACGCGCTCGATGGCTACGTGGTGCTGGCTCCCGACGTATTCTGGCGCCAGGCGCCGCGCGTCGAGCTGGGCTACTCCGGTGACGACATGGCGCGCGCCATGGAACTGCGCCAGAAGGTCGACGTGGAGCTGGCGCTCAAGGATCTCGCCGCCACCGCCGGGGCGCTGCGCGCGCAGATCGGCGCGGGCGGCAAGATTGCCGCGGTGGGCTACTGCTTCGGCGGCCTGCTGTCCTACCTGAGCGCCGCGCGCGGGCTGGTCGACGCAGCCGTGCCGTACTATGGCGGCGGCATCCAGAACAACCTGCACGAGGCCGCCAATATCAAGGTGCCGGTGCAGTTCCACTACGGCGCGCTCGACGCGCACATCCCGGCTGAGGCCGTCGAAAAGGTGCGTGCGGCCGTGGCGGGCAACCCGCGCGCGGAAGTCCATGTGTACCAGCAGGCCGACCACGGCTTCAACTGCTGGGCGCGCGGCTCCTATCACCAGCCTTCGGCAGTGCTCGCGCATGGCCGCGCACTGACCTTCCTGGCCGGCGCGCTGTAAGCCGCGCAGCGTCGCACCTCGGCAGCCAGCCGGCTGCATGCCCGCGCCACGATGCTCCCGGCGCGGGCCGTCCCTCCTCTCGCACGGCGTCTCCGCCCGCGCCCACCCCCTCCCCGGTGTGCCTTGCACCGAATCCCTGCCGCCCGTATGCTGGCCGACGTTCGCCGACGCCGCCGACCTTGCCGCCAGCGCGCTGCGCGCGCCCTGGCGCGAGCCGGGCGGCAGCGGCTCAAGACTTGCTGGACCCTAACGACAAGACGGAGACCACCATGCAGTCAGAGCAGCAGCGCGTCCTGCGCAACACCATCCCCGATGCCCTTGCCCGCGCGGTACGGCGCAGCCCCGGCAAAACCGCGCTGCGCTTCGGCGAACGCAGCTGGAGCTATCGCGAGCTCGAAGCGGCCAGCGCCAGCGTGGGGGCCGCGCTGCAGCGCTGGGGGCTGCGTCCGGGCGACCGCGTGGCGGCGTTCGGCAAGAATTCCGATGCCTATGTGCTGCTGTGGCTGGGCTGCCTGCGCGCCGGGCTGATCCATGTACCGGTGAATTTCTCGATGACGCGCGGCGAGGTGGAGTACATCGTCAGCCAGTCCGGCGCCAGCGCGCTGTTTGCCGATCCGGCGCTGGCGCCGCTGGTGGACGGCCTGCCCTGCAACGTGACTGGCAGCCTGTATGGCGGAGGCCCGCACGATGTGCTGGCCGCCGCCGATGGGGCCGCCGGCGCGATCCTCGCCACGCTGGACGAAGCCATGCCGGCGCAGATCCTCTACACCTCGGGCACCACCTCGGCGCCCAAGGGCGCGGTGCTCACGCATCGCGCCTTGCTGGCCGAGTACATGAGCGCCATCGCCACCTGCGATATCAAGGCCGAAGACTATTCGCTGGCGGCGCTGCCGCTCTACCACTCGGCGCAGATGCATGTGTTCCTGATGCCGCTGCTGCTGATGGGCGGCACCTGCCTGCTGGCGCAGGCCCCCGAGCCGGGCTTCTGCCTGCGCACGGTGCGCGAGGCCGGCATCACCAGCTTCTTCGCGCCGCCCACGGTCTGGATCTCGCTGCTGCGCCACGCGGAGTTCGATCCGCGCCAGCTTGGCAGCCTCACCAAGGCCTACTACGGGGCGTCGATCATGCCGTTGCCGGTGCTACAGGAGTTGCGCGAACGCCTGCCCGCGCTGCGCCTGTTCAACTGCTACGGGCAGAGCGAGATCGGGCCGCTGGCCACCGTGCTGGGGCCGGAAGAGCATCGCGAACGGCCAGCCTCCGCGGGTCGCCCGGTGCTCAATGTGGAAACGCGCATCGTCGACGAGACGATGCGCGATGCGCGCCCCGGCGAGCTTGGCGAGATCGTGCACCGCTCGCCGCAGTTGCTGACCGAATACTGGGACAAGCCGGAGCAGACCGCCGAGGCGTTCGGTGGCGGCTGGTTCCATTCCGGCGACCTGGGCTATATGGACGAGGAAGGCTATCTCTATGTGGTCGACCGCATCAAGGACGTGATCAATTCCGGCGGCGTGCTGGTCTCGAGCCGCGAGGTCGAGGAGTGCCTGTACCAGCATGCGGCAGTGGCGGAAGTGGCCGTGTTCGCCCTGCCGCATCCGAAGTGGGTGGAGGCGGTGGCCGCCTGCGTGGTGCTCAAGCGCGACGCGCACGCAGGCGAAGAAACGCTGCTCGCCCATGCGCGCGCGGCGCTGGCGCCGTTCAAGGTGCCCAAGCGCATCGTGTTCGTGGCGGACCTGCCGCGCAACACGGCAGGCAAGCTGCTCAAGCGCCAGCTGCGCGAGGATTACGCGAGCCTGTTCGGCGCCTGATGCCGCCGCGCCGTCAGTACGGCATCGCCACGCCGTTCTGCACCTTGACCCGGTCGCCGTTGCGCAGGTTGTACGGCGTCGACTGGGTCAGCGTGAGATAGCCGTTGTCGGTGGTGCGCACGCGGATGCGGTAAGCCGGCGGCGCCGTATTGGCATGCTTCTCGACTTCGTTTCCGGCCACCGCGCCGGCGACGGCGCCGCCGATGGTCGCCACCGTGTTGCCGCGCCCGCCGCCGACCTGGTGGCCTAGCAGGCCACCGACCACCCCGCCAATCAGCGCGCCGGCGACGCCGCCGCCCGGCGATTGCCCTTGCACCATCTCGATCGATTCGACCTGGCCGTAACGCACGCCATAGGCGTCATAGCCGCCCTCGGCAGGGTTGGCCTGCGGGTAGCCGGCCTGGGGATACGGCTGCTGCGGGTAGCCCTGCTGAGGGTAGCTCTGCTGCGGGTAGCCTTGCTGCGGATAGCTGTCTTGCGGATAGCCAGGCTGGGAGCCCGATTGCGGATAGGCTGCTTGCGGGTAACCCTGCTGCGGATAGGCAACCGGATAGCCTGCGCTGGCCTGCGTGCTGCCGGCTCCGTAGCCACCATAGCCTGCGCCATACCCTCCATATGGCGCGGTCACGCAGCCGGCCAGGGCACCGGCGGCAAGCAAACCCAGCACGGTGGTACGAAGGGGAGAAAAGGGGAAAGACATCGGTGGCTCCTGCGGTAGTCGCGTGTTGTGATGCGCGCGAGTCTAGGGCCGGCAGGGCGCCGCGGGTGTCACCGAGGCTTGTGATTGGTAACTGCCTGTAACGCCGCGTGCGCGGCGCCGCGATGCGCCCGTTCAGCCGCGCTCCGCGCCGTCGTCGTTGAACTGGGTCAGGCGCGCCACGCGGAAGGTGCCGCGCAGCGACTCCAGCTCGCTCCGATGCAGCATCGCCAGCCGGTTCAGGAAGCGCTCGCCCTTGGCGAGCAGATGCACTTCCACGATGCGGCGGTCGTCCGAATTGGCCTTGCGCTTGACCAGGCCCGCTGCCTCGCAGCGATTGACCAGCGCCACCACGCCATGCTGCTTGGCCTGCAGGCGCTCGGCCAGCTCGCCGATCGACGCCCAGTCCTTGTCGGCGCAGCCGCGGATATGCAGCATCAGCAGATACTGCTGCACGGTCAGGCCTTCGTTGTGGGCCGCGTCCTCCGAGAAACGCAGGAAACGCCGCAGCTGGTAGCGGAAATCGGAAAGCGCCTCGAAATCCTGCTTGGCAAGCGGTTTGGAGGCGGCAGGCTGACGGGTCATGGCGGGCAGCGTCGTTGCGCTGTGATCTTGGCTCGACGCTCATTATAGGGCTGTGCCCGGGGCCGTCCCTTGGGGCTGCGGCAGCAAGCCAGCGTGCATGCGCCCGCATTTCGACCGGCACCGGTGCGGGTATGGCAGAATCTGTGCGTCCGCAGACACTCCCGACTGCCGACACCTTTCATTGCCACGGAACCGAAACCGATGTTCACGGAAATCGCCCTCTTCCTGCTCGATACCGTCTTCACCTTGTTCGGCATGGCGCTGTTGCTGCGTGTCTGGATGCAATGGACGCGCCTGCCAACCCGCAACCCGGTTTCGCAAGGTGTATTCCAGATCACGGACTGGCTGGTGCGGCCGTTGCGCCGGATCATCCCCGGCCTTGGTGGCATCGACTGGGCCACGCTGCTGGGCGCATGGCTGACCGCGATCGTGTTCCTGCTGCTGGTAATCATGCTGTCGGGCGCCGATCCGTCCACCCTGCTGCCGCTGCTGGTGTTCATCTCGCTGCTCAACGTGCTGAAATGGGGCATCAGCATGGTGATGTGGGTCACGTTGCTGATGGCCATCCTGTCGTGGGTGAACCCGCATTCGCCGGTCACCCCTGCCATCAACCACCTGACCGAACCGCTGCTGCGCCCGATCCGCCGCGTGGTGCCGCGCCTGGGCGGCTTCGATATCTCGCCGCTGGTGCTGTTCGTGATCGCGCAGATCCTCCTTATGATCATCGCCCGCCTGGGCGCGGGGCTGTTCGGCGCGCGATTCGGGCTCTGATTCGGGCTCTGAAGGACACATTGGCGGGGCGCGAGTGGCGCATGAGCAGCCCAGAACACTTGAATTGACGCTGAGGGGCTGCCATGGTGCCTGCCGGGGCGCCGGCGAGCCTTCGCCTGGCCCGTCGCCAGCGGCATGCAGGACTACCATTGTCCATGACGTTGGACAGTGTTTCGAGGATTAGGGCTTTTTCCTGGGAAGCCGGCAGCATACATTACGGGCAACGTGGCGCACGCCACTAAGCATCACGATAAGCCCAGGAAGAAAAGCTCCATGAAGACCCTCGCACAGCCCCGCACCCTCGCCGCAACCCTACTCTGCGCCATTGGCCTGTCGCTGGCCGCCGCTTCCGCGCACGCCAGCACGCCGGTCTCGGACCTGGCCCGCCTGGACGGCAGCATCGGCCGCCAGATCGACGCTTTCACCGACGGCGCACGCCAAGGCCCGCGCGACCCGTTCACCGATGGCGCGCTGACCGGCCAGCGCGATGCGTTCACCGACGGTGCCCGCAGCGTGAGCGATGCGCGCAGCAGCTTCAGCGACGGCGCCTGAGCACAGCACAACGGTATCCCCCGGGACGGAAGAGACAACAGCAGCAGGCCAAGGCCGGCCTGCCAGCCGGTCATGCAGCCGCGCCAGCCCTCACGGGCCGGGCGCGGCTGTTTCGTTTTGGGCGCGCCGCAGCAGCTCAGCCGTCCTCGCGCAGCTGGCCCTGCAGGTCGGAGGCCGCCATCATGGCCTCCACGGCTTCCATGAACACGCGTACCTTGCGCGGCTGCAGCCTGCGGTCCGGCAGCAGGGCAAAGACCCGGAGCGGCGGCGTCAGGAAGTCCGGCATGACCTTGACCAGCCGCCCCTGCGCGACCTCCGCCTCGCAATAAGCCTCTGACAACCGCGCGATGCCAAGTCCGGCCAGCGCCCCTTGCAGACGCAATTCCGCGTTGGAAGTCTGCATGCGCGGGCGGATCGGCACGGACACGCGTTCCTCGCCACGCATGAACTCCCACATCCCGTCCCCGGGCGTGGTCAGCGTGGGCAGGTTGGACAGGTCCTCCGGTTGCAGTTGCTGCGGCAGGCTGGCGGCCAGCGCCGGCGCCGCGAACAAGCCACGTTCGACGTGATAGATGCGCCGCGCCACCGTGCCGGAGTCGGGCAGGTCGTTATCGACCGCGACGAAGGCGACATCGAAGCCGTCACGGATGGGATCGACCATGCCCTGGCAGATTTCCACCTTCACATCGAGGGCCGGGTGGGCGGCAAGCGTATGACAGATCACGCCGCCCAGGCGCTGCGCACCGAACTCGTACGGCGTGGCGATACGCAGCACGCCTTGCACGCGCTCCTCGCGCGCCAGCGTTTCCTGCCGGATCTCGCGCAGCCGCGCGAACAGCGGCGCCACATCGCGGTACACGGCGCTGCCGGCGTCGGTCAGACGCATGCGCCGGGTGGTACGCTGCAGCAGCTTGGCTCCGATGGCGGCTTCCAGCCGTGCCACCGCCGCCGAGACCCGGGACTTCGGGCAGTCGAGCTGCTCGGCCGCTGCCGTGAAAGTGCCTTGCTCGACCACGCAGCAGAAGGCTTCCCAATCGTTCCACTGGATTGTCTCGTTCACCAGGCCGGTCTTCCTTTTCCAAACTATGTTTCCAGACGCGCGCCATTATGCGGCACGCGCGGCGGCCGCGCAGGGCAACACTGGCGCGCGGCGCGCATTTCCTCTACCCTTTCGGCCTTTCCGTGCATATTCGGCGTTCGGCCGAACCGACCGATGGCCAGCCCTGCCGCTCCAGACAATCCAGCCAACCCTGCCGCCGGCGCCGGCGCGGACCCCGCAGCACCGGCCCAGGAAAAACCGAGCGATACCTATGTGCAGTCCTTCGCACGCGGCCTTTCGGTCATCCGCGCCTTCGATGCCCAGCATCCGGCCCAGACGCTGAGCGAGATCGCTCAGGCCAGCGGCCTGACGCGCGCCGGCGCGCGCCGGATCCTGCTGACGCTGGTGGGGCTGGGCTATGTGCGCGCCGACGGGCGCCTGTTCCGCCTGACGCCCAAGATCCTGGACCTCGGCTTCGCCTACCTGACCTCGATGCCGTTCTGGAACCTGGCCGAGCCGATCATGGAGGCGCTTTCGCAGGAGGTGCACGAGAGCTGTTCGATCTCGGTGCTCGATGGCACCGAGATCGTCTACGTGCTGCGCGTGCCGGCACGCAAGATCATGACCATCAACCTGTCCATCGGCAGCCGCCTGCCGGCCTATTGCTCGTCGATGGGCCGCGTGCTGCTGGCCGGCCTGCCGGACGCGGAGCTGGAGCGCGTGCTGGGCGCCTCCGACCTGCGCGCCCGCACCAGTCGCACGGTCACCGATCCCGCGGCACTCAAGACCATCGTCGCCGGCATCCGCGAGCGCGGCTGGGCGCTCAACGACCAGGAACTCGAGGAGGGCCTGGTGTCGCTGGCGGCGCCCATCCGCAACCGCGCGGGACAGATCATCGCCGCCATCAATATCAGCGGCCAGGCCAACCGCACCAGCGCCGACGAGATGGCCGCCAGTTTCCTGCCGCCGCTGCTGGCGGCGTCCGAGAAGATCTCGAGCCTGATCAGCCTGCGAACCTGAGAGAGCGCGCTCAGCGCGCCTCGCCCGCGGGCAGCGCGACGCTGCCGAACTCGGCCGAGCGCGTGCCCGGCAACGGATGGTTGCTGGCGCCGAAATACGCGAAGGCCGCGGACAGCTTGACCGCCTCGGAACTGTTCCGGCCCGCGCTGTGGAACAACCGGCTGTCGAAGAACAGCACGTCGCCGCGCGCCAGCGCCAGCGGCCGCACGCCGCGCAGCAAAGCCTGGCTGGCCGGGTGCGATTCGATCAGGAATTCCGCCGCGTCGAGCTGCCCCGGTTCCAGCGCCACCGTGTGCGAGCCGGGAATCACGCGCAGCACGCCGTTGCTCTCGTCCTCGCGCCCCAGCGCCAGCCACACCGTCACCAGTTCAGGACTGGCGAACGACCAGTAGCGCGTATCGCGGTGCCAGCCGGTCTGGCTGCCATAGTGTGGATGCTTGGTCATCACGCAGTTGTGGTGCGCCAGCGTCAGGCAGACCGGCTCGCCCAGCAGCGTCGACACGACCTGCGTCACCGCGGGGTCGCTTGCCCACTGGCGGAAGGCTTCGTCGCGCCCATATGCCTGGCGCAGGCGGCGCACGGTGCCGCCGCCCGCCGCATCGCGGCTGGCCGGCGCGCCCGGATAACCGAGTTCGGCTTCGTATTCCACCGGCGCTGCCGCCTGGGCCAGTTGCGCGCGCGTGACCTGCTCGAGGCGGTCGCAGACTTCGGGCGGCGCAAAGCCACGCAGCACGATAAAGCCATCGGCATGGAAGGCACGGTTCAGCGCTTCCAGTTCGGCGGGAGCGGGAACGATGGCGGAGGCCTGGGCTGCCGCCGAAGCAGCGGCGCCCGGGGATGCGGCGAGGGGGGAGTTCATTGCAGCGGATGTGGGTTGGCAGGGCTGACAGCTTCGATAATGCCAGAAGCCGCGCCATCCGGCGTGATCTGGCGCAAGCCGGCCCGCCAGTAGCCCTCGCTACGTGCGCAAACAGACTGTTCCCCGGTACGCGCGCGCCGCTACAATGGCCGGGTCCTCGATCCGACCCGCAGGCCTCCAGTGACCGCTCGCCCCCGCATCGTCGCCTCGCTCTCCGAGGCGGAAGCCCAGCTTGGCCGCATCGTCCTGGGCAAGCCCCGGCAACTCCGCCTGGCGCTGGCCTGCATGCTGGCGCGCGGCCACCTGCTGCTCGAGGACCTGCCCGGCGTGGGCAAGACCACGCTGGCCCATGCGCTGGCGCGCACGCTCGGCCTGCAGTTCCAGCGCGTGCAGTTCACCAGCGACCTGCTCCCGGCGGACCTGATCGGCGTCTCCGTGTATATGCGCGACAGCGCGGAATTCCGCTTCCATCGCGGGCCGGTCTTCGCGCAGGTGGTACTCGCCGACGAAATCAACCGCGCCACGCCCAAGACGCAGAGCGCCTTGCTCGAAGCCATGGCCGAAGGCCAGGTCACGCACGATGGCGTCACGCACGCGCTGCCCTCGCCGTTCTTCGTCATCGCCACGCAGAATCCGCTGGACCAGATCGGCACCCACGCGCTGCCCGAGTCGCAGCTCGACCGCTTCACCATGCGGCTGTCGCTGGGCTACCCCGATGCGGCCTTCGAGCGTGTGCTGTACCTCGGCGGCGCGGCGCCCGCGGCCGCCGCTCCCGTGATGGATTCGGACCAGGTGGCGGCGCTGCAGCAGGCCGCGGCGCAGGTCTATGCCGGCCCCGCCCTGGTGGACTATGCGCTGGCGCTGGTGCAGGCCACCCGCGCGCATCCTGGCTTTGCGGCCGGGCTGTCGCCGCGCGCCGGCCTTGCGCTGCTGGCCTGCGCGCGGGCCTGGGCCCTGCTCCACCAGCGCGACATGGTGTTGCCGGAAGACGTGCAGGCGGTGTTCGAGCCGGTGGCCGGCCACCGGCTGCTGCCCGCGAGCGGCGCCGGCGCGGGACAGGAGACCATCGCGCGGCTGCTGGCCGACGTTGCCATTCCCTGAGCCGCGATGTCGCGCAGCCGGCCGCTCTCGCCGCATAGCCCGCCGCGGCCGTCCCCGGCACGTGCGCCGGGCCGCAAGCCATGGCCCTGGGCCACGGCGCCGTGGCTGCGGCGCAGGCGCGCGCCCCGGCAAGGCCTGGTGACGCTCGACCGCCAGCATCTCTATATCCTGCCCAGCCGCGCGGGCCTCGGCTTTGCATTGCTGCTGCTGGCCATGCTGCTGACTTCGCTCAACTACAACATCAGCCTCGGCTTCGCCCTCACCTTCCTGCTGGGCGGCATCGGCATGGCTTGCATGTGGCAGGCCTACCGCAACCTGCTCGACATGACCGTGGCCGGCGCCAGCGCCGCGCCGGTCTTCGTCGGCGAGTCCGCTGCGTTCAGCCTGCGCGTGGCGGGCGTCGCCGGCGACGATGCGCCGGTGCGCATCGGCATCGAAGCCACGCTGCCGGCGCAGGCCGGAGCGCCGCCGGCCAGCCTGAGCCTGGCGCGCGGCACCGCGGGCACGCTCACGCTGCGGCTGCCCACCAGCCGGCGCGGCTGGCTTGCGCTGCCGCGCGTGACGCTGTCGAGCCGCTTTCCGTTCAACCTCTTCCGGGTATGGAGTTACGCCGACCTGCCGCTGGCCGCCCTGGTCTACCCGCTGCCAGAGGCCGGCGCACCGCCGCTGCCGTTCGCCACGCAGGCGGACGAGGATGGCGCGTCCACGCTGGTGTCGGACGACGGTACCGACCAGTTGCGGCGCTACCGTAGCGGCGACCCGCTACACCGCATCGCCTGGAAGCACAGCGCGCGCACCGGGCGCTGGCTGAGTCGCACCGGGCAGTCCGGCAGCCAGCCGTCCTGCTGGCTCGAATGGCATTCGATGCCGCCCGCCCTGGGCAACGAGGCACGGCTGTCGCGCCTGTGCGCATGGGTACTGGCCGCGGGCGATGCAGTGGAGATCGGCCTGCGGCTGCCCGGCGTGGAGATCGCGCCCGGCCGCGGTGGCCCGCATCGCCGCGCCTGCCTCGAGGCGCTGGCGCTGTGGCCTGGCAAGCCGGGACAGCCCGCGCCGGAAAGCCCGCGATGAAAGCGCCGCCGCGCGCGCTCGCCCACGAAGAGCACGGCCTGTTGCTCGGGCAGCTGGCGCTGGTGCTGGCGCCGCAGGCACGCGGGCTGCCCGTCACCATCAGCGTCCTGCTGGTCTTGCTGATGGGCTGGCGCTGGCTGCTCTGGCGCCAGCGCGCGCCGCTGCCGTCGCGCCTGATGCTCGGGCTGACCGCCGGGCTGGTGCTGCTGGTGGCCGCGGCGCTGGCGTGGCAGGCCGGCGGCAACGTAGGCCGCGATCTCTCGGTGGCATTGCTCGGCGCCTTCGTCGTGCTCAAGCTGCTCGAGTGCCGCGTGCTGGCCGACGCCACGCTGGTGACGCAGCTCTGCTTCTACCTGCTGCTGAGCCTGTACCTGTTCGACCAGCCTTTCTGGCTGGCGCTGTATGGCCTCGCCATCGCTGCCTGGCTGCTGCGCAACTGGCTGTTCCTGGGCCATCCGGAGGCGCGCGGCTATCTCGCGGTATGGCCGCTGCTAGGCCAGCTGACGCTGATCGGGCTGCCGTGGGCGCTGGTGCTGTTCGTGCTGTTTCCCCGCCTGGACCGACCGCTGTGGCGTTTGCCGCAGGCCGAGGCGACAGCCGCCACCGGCATCAGCGACACCATGAGCCCCGGCAGCGTGAGCCAGCTGACGCAGTCGACCGAAGTGGCGCTGCGCGCCGACGTGCAAGGCGGCCCGCTGCCGGCCGGCGCCCTGTACTGGCGGGCGCTGGTGTTTTGGCAGTTCGACGGCCAGACCTGGCGCCCGGCGCCGGGCAGGCAACGCGCCGCGCAGCCCGCGCCGGGGCTGCCGCCAGCTGCCGACGCGACGGACACCGTGGCTGGCACAGCCGCGAACACGGCGGCGACCGGCGTGATCGACTACAGCATCACGCTCGAACCCAGCCAGCACCCGTGGCTGTTCCTGCTCGACCGCGGCCAGGCCATCGCTGCCGAAGCCGGCGCCACGATCAATGCCGACGGCGAGTTTTTCGTCCGCGACGCGGTCGACCGGCGCCTGCGCTATCGCGCGCGCTCGGCGCCGGGCGCAGCGCAAGCGCTCGATCCGCAGGCACTGCAACTGGCGCTCTCGCTGCCGCCCGGCAACCCGCGCAGCCGCGCGCTTGCCGCCGAATGGGCGCAGCGCTATCCGGAGCCTGCGCAACGCGCGCAGGCCGCGCTGCAGCTGTTCGCGGCGGCGCCGTTCGGCTACACGCTGTCGCCCGCCCCGCTCGGGCGCGAACAGATCGACAGCTTCCTGTTCGACACCCGCCGCGGCTTCTGCGAGCACTATGCCAGCAGCTTCGTCTTCCTGATGCGCGCGGCGGGCGTGCCGGCGCGGGTGGTCACGGGCTACCTGGGCGGCGAGTACAACCCGATCGGCGGCAACTACATCGTGCGCCAGGCCGATGCGCACGCATGGGCGGAGATCTGGCTGGCCGGACGCGGCTGGGTGCGCGTCGATCCCACCAGCGCGGTGGCGCCAAGCCGCGTCGAGCGCGGCATCGACGCAGCGCTCGACGCCAGCGAGATCGAGGCACTGCGCGCGGTACGCGACCCGGGCTGGCTGCGCAACCTGCGCTGGGGCATGGATGGCATGGTCTACACCTGGCAGCGCTGGGTGCTGCAATACGATCGCGGCCAGCAGGCCCGGTTCATGCACCGGATCGGCGTCGGCGACAACCTGCCGCAGGCGTTGCTCGGTGGATTGGCCGCGCTCAGCCTGCTGGGGCTGGTGCCGCTCATGCGCCGGCGCCGCGAGACCGATCCGGTACAGGCGCTCTATGCGCGCTTCTGCCGGCAACTGGCACGCCACGGGTGCGTACGCTCGCCTTCCGAGGGGCCGCAGGATTTCGCCGAACGCGCGGCGCTCGCCTGGCCGGCCGCCGCCCGCGCCGTGCACGATTTCAACCAGCGCTATGTCAGGCTGCGCTACGGGCAACTTGCGCCGGCGCTGCGTACGGCCGAGCTGGCCGCGCTGCGCCGGGCCCTGCGGCAACTCCACCGCACCCCGCGGGGCGCATGAAGCTGCCGAGCCGCCCGTCATCTCGGCTACTTGTTTCAAGTGATATAATTTCATACGAAATCAATTCGCCGGTGCAGCACCCGCTTGCGCCGGCATCACCAGAAGCATTACGCCTCCATGTCGTTCGAAGACCGCATTGAACGCTTTTGTGCCAGCCACCCCGAGGCACCGCGTGACCTGATCCTGGCCTCGCGGCTGCTGCTGCGCACGGCGCGCCTGCTGCGCGACCATATCGACCGGGCACTTGCACCGTTCGAGCTGGACCTCCAGCAATACCTGGCGATCAGCATGCTCGCCACCGATGACGCCCAGCCGACGCTGCCGTCCGAGCTAGGGCTGACGCTCGACGCCACCCGCACCCAGATGACACGCCTGATGGACAGCCTGGCAGCGCGCGGGCTGGTACGCCGCAATGCTTCCACGCAGGACCGCCGCAGCACCGAGCTCGTGCTCACCGCGGCCGGCCTGCGCCTGCTCGAACGTGCCGCACCGGCGGTGCACGCCGCTTACGCCGAAGCCTGGCAGCCACTGGGAGACAGCGGCCTGGGCACCACCACGCGGGCCCTGAACCGCATGCACAAGAACCTGCTCGCGCTGGAGCCATGAGATCAGGCTCTGCCTTGCGCCCGCTTCGGCTCGGGCTGCGCTGGCTGCGCCTGCTCAGCCGCCGGCAGCGGCAGACACTGGTCATGCTGCTGCTCGCGCTGGCCACCTCGGTCGAGTTTCTCGAGAACATCATGTTCGTGTTTGCGTCCAGCCACATCGTCGGCGGCGTGGACGCGGACCCGCGCAGCTTCGCCCTGGTCCAGGCCGCCTACGCGGTCGGCAGCATGTTGATGATCCTCAAGCAGCAATGGCTGGCGCAGCGCTTCGGCTACCGCTACTACCTCACCGGCGCGCTGCTGATCTTCATGGCGGGCACGCTGGCGGCGGCGACCAGCCATTCGCTGCCGCAGCTGGTGGGCGCGCGCTTCGTCCAGGGCGTCGGTGGCGGCGCGCTGTTTACGAGCTGCCGCATCCTGGTCAATGTGATGTTCGCGCCGGCCGACCGGCCCCGCGCGGCGCGCATCTTCATGCTCGGCATCTTCTCGGCCTCCGCGGTGGCGCCGGCACTGGCGGCGGAACTGATCGAGCGCGGCGTGTGGCAGGACGTGTTCTACGGCGCGCTGCCCTTCGCGGCGCTGGCGGCGCTGGGCGCGTGGCTGCTGCTGCCCGATGCGGAGCCGGGCAACGACGACCAGGGCCCCGCGCTTGGCCCGCTGCTGCTGTTCGGCGCGGCGGTAGTGTCGCTGCAGGCCGCCCTGACCGAGGCCCGCTTCGACGTCTTTTCGCACCCGCTGCGACTGGTGGCGATCGGCGCGGTCGGGGTCGGCCTGTTCGGCTGGTTCCTCTGGCAGCAATGGCACCACAGCGCGCCAGTGCTGCGCGTGCGCGCGCTGCGCAACCCCGTCTACCTGACCGGGCTGGGGATGTACTTCGCCTACTATCTGATCAGCAACCTGAGCGCCTACGTGTTCCCGATCTACGCGGAACAGGCGCTGGGCATGCCGCTGGCCACCACCGGCTGGCTCAACAGCTTTGCCGCCATGGTCAGCCTGGCCGGCATCGTGGTTTATCTGCGGGTGGCGCCAAAGCTGCCGCACAAGAAGCCGCTGATGGCGAGCGGGCTGCTACTGATGGCAGGCGCGGCATGGTGGTTTTCGTCGATGCCGCCGGACGCCGGTACGCAGGCGCTGATCGCCGGGCTGATCGGCAAGGGCCTGTTTGGCGTGATGGTGATCATCCCCATCGCGGGCCTGACCTTCCGCTCGCTGGCCGAGGAAGACTTCGCGCATGGTTATCGCAGCAAGAATCTGCTGCGCCAGATCGCCGCCTCGTTTGCCTCCGCGCTGGGCGCTGTACTGTTGCAGAACCGGCAGTTCGCCGTGCACACCAGCCTGACCGGCGCCCTTGGCCAGCACACCGCACAGGCACAGCAATGGCTGGACGCGGTGCAGGCGGGCTGGAGCGCGCGCGGCTTCGATGCCGGCAGTGCGCACCAGGCCGCGATGGCGCAACTCGCCAGCCTGGTCGACACACAGGCCCGGCTGATTGCATGCGAGGACCTGTACCGGCTGATCGCGGTGCTGGCGTTGACCGCTGCGGCCTTCATGCTGGCTCAGAGACGCCTGGACTGAACGGAGCGCGACTGAACGGAGAGCGGCAGGGACTGGTTCGGATACGGCGTGCGTGCCGCGGGGATGGTGAGGCGGGCGTCACCGCTTGGCGGCTTGCCGTGGGCAATGCGTGTGGCCGGGCTGGATCGCTGCGGCGCGCTTGCGCGATACGGGCACTGCATCTGCCGGCAAAGCCGCCGGCGACATCGGAGTCCTGCGCTTAGAACAGCGGCAGCTGGCGCATGCCGAAGCCGATGGTTTCTTCCACACGCATGCGCGCATGCACGAGCGAGCCTTCCGCGCCGGAATAGTTGCCGGCGGCCCAGTGATAGACGACCGGCAGCTCGCCACGATCTGACAGGCGTACCTCGCCAAGCTTCTCGCCACGCTCATTGCGGTAGAAGTGCGAACGGTAGCCACGCTCCCAGTGCGGGGCTTCAGCTTTCTTGCGGCGGCGCGGAGAGGGCGTCGATTGCGGCAGGCGCCGCGCTCTTTCGGTACCCGTGATCGCGGACGCGCGGGTGAAATCCAACTGCATAGACTTCCTTGTGTCTTCGAGTCAGCAAGACGAATTCGCAACAAGGGCCTGCAGCCGTCGCGGCGTGTCTTGCGTCGCAGTCGAGATAATACCTGTTACAGCGCGTTCTGACAGCCCTATTTGCACCGGAATTCGGCTTCCAGCAAGGCTTGGCGGGCCGGACGTATACCTGGCGTATACGTCCGCGTATACGTAAACGTATACGCGTTTACCGGCCCGCTCACGTTTTCCGACTCGATTATCACCGCGCTTTCAGCGGCGGTTTACCACGCTTCCAACGACGCTCAACCGAGGTCGAGCGGGATGAAAATACGGGCGTCATCGCGCTGCACCAGCAAGGCGACCTGCTTGCCGGACTTCGACACCAGCGCGCGCAACTGATCCGCCGAACTGATCGGCGTGCCGTTGATCGACAGTATGACGTCGCCGGGCTGGATGCCTACCTTGGCCGCCGGGCCCGCGACATCCTCCACGACCAGGCCGCCGTCGATGCCGCTGTCGCGCTTCTCCGTGGGGCTCAGCGGACGCACCGCCAGGCCGAGCTTGCCACCCGCATTGTTGGCGGGACTCTTGTCGGCGACAGCCGCATCCTTCGCCGTGCCGATCTTGACGGTCAGGGTCACGGGCTCGCCTTTGCGGATCACCTTGAGCGAAGTCTGCGTGCCCGGCGCGAGGTCGGCGACGTGCTCGGGCAGGTCGCCCGAATGATCGATCACGTCGCTTCCCAGTTGCACGATCACGTCGCCCGGCTTGACGCCGGCCTTCGCCGCGGGGCTGTCAGGCTCGACCGAGTTCACCAGCGCGCCGCTGGGCTTCGGCAAGCCGAACGATTGCGCCAGGGCCTGGTTTACCTCTTGTACGCCGATGCCAAGACGGCCGCGCGTGACCTTGCCGTGCGCGACCAGTTGCGCCTGCACCTTGGTGGCCACGTCGATCGGAATCGCAAAGGAGAGTCCCTGGTAGCCACCGGTCTGGCTGTAGATCTGCGAGTTGATGCCGATCACCTCGCCGCGCTGGTTGAACAGCGGGCCGCCCGAATTGCCGGGATTGACGGCAACGTCGGTCTGGATGAACGGCACATAGGTGTCGTCCGGGAGCGAGCGCGACTTGGCGCTGACGATGCCGGCGGTCACCGTGTTTTCGAAACCGTAAGGCGATCCGATGGCGAGGACCGGTTCGCCCACGCGCACGCGCGAAGGATCGCCCAGGCGCACCGTCGGGAGATTCTTCGCATCGATGCGGATCACGGCAACGTCCGTCTGCGCATCCGCGCCGAGCACCTTGGCCTTGAACTCGCGGCGGTCCGTCAGCTTGACGGTTACCTCCTGGGCGCCGTCCACCACATGGGCATTGGTCATGATCAGGCCGTCCGGGCTGATGATAAAGCCCGAGCCGAGGCCGCGCACCAACTGCTGCTGGCCGCTCTGCGGACCCTGGAACTGCGGACCGAAGCGCTTGAAGAACTGGAACAGCGGGTCGTCGGGGTCCATACCCTGCGGCACCTGCGCCGAGGTGCGCTGCGCGCGCGCGGTCACGCTGATATTGACCACGGCAGGGCCGTACTGGTCGACGATGCCCGAAAAATCGGCCGGGGTGGCCACGGCCACTGGCTGCGACGATGCCGTCGCGGGCGCCTGTGCGGCATATCCCGGCGTGATGACTTCCTTCTGCAGATAGGTATATCCCCCGGCAAGCGCAGCCAGGGCAGCAATACCGATGGCAGAGCGGGCTAGTGTCTGGCGGATCATGGCGTCTTCCTTTCCTGAGTTACCTTGGGCGTCCTCGAGTCGGGACGCGACAGGACCATGCTAAGGGGCCATCCTTAAACCAGACTTAAGGGAAGGAAAGGAAGTGGGAACTCTGGAGTCCGCGGCGTACTAGCTGGCCGCAGTCATTTGCCCGGGATCGTGATTTTCCGACAACATCGCGCATAATGCGCGCTTTTGCGCTGAATTCAGGCGCTTGGCGGCAGCCTCGGCCTTCGAGGCTTCCGAGCGGTTTTCGAATTCCTGCCAGGCGAGGATCCGGATCGGCTTGCGCGAACGCGTGTATTTGGCGCCGGTTCCTGCCTGATGCTGGGCAAAACGACGCTCCACATCGGTCGTGATGCCGGTGTAGATGGTATTACCTTCGCATTCGAGCAGGTAGAGAAACCATGAAACGTTGCTCTCGGCTGGCATCCGGGGGGGTTAGAAATGTATGGAAACAGGGCAATTATGCCGGCTGGCACGATGACTGCAAAGACACCGTGCATTCAGGCCATCGCAAGACCGCCGCTGCGGATCGATCGCTATAAATCAGCGCCGCAAAAGCAAAACCCCCCAGTACTTGCGTACTGAGGGGTTTCAAGGGAGAGCCTGGCGATTACCTACTTTCACACGGGTAATCCGCACTATCATCGGCGTGGAGTCGTTTCACGGTCCTGTTCGGGATGGGAAGGGGTGGTTCC
>NZ_JBFRFX010000041.1:0-60319 GCF_052115045.1 Cupriavidus sp. 2TAF22 | reverse complement strand
CGGCGGCGCTGGGCGCTGTGTGCGCCGCCGCGCTCGGCGCGCTGCTGCCGATGCCGCGCCCGTTCATGGCGGGTATCGGCCATACCTACCTGGCGCATGCCGCCGACGCCTCGTTCCCGAGCGACCACGTCACGCTGCTGGCCACGCTCGGCTTCGTCCTGGTCCGCGCGCGCAGCGCCGGCTTGCGCGTGAGCGGAGCCGGCCTGCTGGCGGCCGCGGCCGCCACGGGCTGGGCGCGTGTCTACCTCGGCGTACACTTTCCGCTGGACATCGCCGGCGCGTTCGCGCTGGCGGCGTGTTGCGCGGCCATCGCGGCGGGCGCGTCCACCCGCCCGCTGCTTGCCACGCTCACGGCGCGTGCCGAGCAGCTTTACCGATACGTACTGGCCAGACCGATCGCGCGCGGATGGCTCAACCCATGACACTGGGAGACCCGATGGCGCCCGTTGCGCAGCGTGCCGCCGGCAATGGCGTGCCCTCCCCTGTGTTTGCCGTGCCTCCCGCGGCCGCCAGCCTGGTCGTCAGTGGGGTGGTAGGCGTCGGGCGCGGGCCGTTCAGCCTTGCCGTGGAGCCTGGCCGCTGCGTGGTG
This sequence comes from Cupriavidus sp. 2TAF22, assembly GCF_052115045.1. Classification (NCBI taxonomy): domain Bacteria; kingdom Pseudomonadati; phylum Pseudomonadota; class Betaproteobacteria; order Burkholderiales; family Burkholderiaceae; genus Cupriavidus; species Cupriavidus sp. 2TAF22. The sequence goes on along the minus strand of NZ_JBFRFX010000041.1, from coordinate 59,730 downwards.
CTGTCCGGCGCTTCCGGCGCGGGCAAGAGCCTGCTGTTGCGCATGATCGCCGACCTCGACCCCAATCGCGGCGATGTCAGGCTGGGCCTGGTGCCGCGCGAAAGCATGAGCGCGCCGGCCTGGCGGCGCCAGGTCATGTACGTGGCGGCGGAGTCCGGGTGGTGGGGCGACGACGTGCTCGACCACATGGAAGATGCGGCGGCGGCACAGGCACTGCTGGCCCGCCTGCACCTGCCGCCGGACATCCTGCAGGCCGCCACGGCGCGCCTGTCCACCGGCGAGCGGCAGCGCCTGGCCCTGATCCGCGCGCTGGTGCGCCGGCCGCGCTTCCTGCTGCTTGACGAGCCGACCTCGGCGCTGGACGCCACCGCCACGCTCGCCGTGGAAGCCCTGCTTGACGATTGCAAGGCGCAGGGACTCGGGCTGCTGGTGGTGTCGCACAATCCCGCCCAGGTCGCGCGGCTGCAAGACCGCCACTACCGCCTCGGCGCCACCGGGCTGGAGGCGGTGCCGACATGACCCCGATCCCGCTCTCGGCCTACGATCTGGCGCTGGCCAGCCTGCTTGTGCTCGGCGGCGCCGGGGCATCGCTGGCCATGTCGCTGGGCGTGCACCGGAGCCTGCTCTGGGCCGCCGGCCGCATGGTAGTGCAGTTGCTGCTGGTCGGCCTGGTGCTGCGCACGGTGTTCGGCCTGTCCTCGCCGCTGGCGACCGCGCTGACCGTGACGGCCATGATCGCGGCCGCCGCGCGCGAGGTAGGCAGCCGGCAGGAGCGGCGCCTGGCGGGCCCCTGGCATGCGCTGATCGGCGCCGCCGCCGTGAGCCTGCCCACTCTGGTGGTGACCGTGCTGGCGCTGACCACGGCGTTGCGCCCCACGCCCTGGTACGACGCCCGCCATGCCATCCCGCTGGCCGGCATCATCCTCGGCAACGTCATGAACGCCGCCAGCCTGGCGCTCAACGGCGCCTTTACCGCCGTCTGGCATCAGCGCGCGGCGATCGATGCGCGCCTGGCGCTGGGCGACGACCGCCATGCCGCGCTGCGCGTGATCGTGCGCCAGGCGGTGCGCAGCGGTATGCTGCCCACCATGAACACCATGGCCGCGGCCGGCATCATCACCATGCCCGGCATCATGACCGGCCAGATCCTGGCCGGCATGGACCCGATCGCCGCGGCGCGCTACCAGATCCTGCTGATGTTCCTGCTCGCCGGGGGCAGCATGCTCGGCGTGATCCTGGCCGCCACGCTGGCGGTGCGGCGCCTGACCGACCACCGCCAGCGCCTGCGCCTGGACCGGCTGCAGCGGCGCTGACGGCGACCCATCAACGTACAAAGGACCCCTGCCATGCGCCTGCTGCTGGTGGAAGACGACCCGATGATCGGCGAAAGCGTGGAGGAAGGCCTGCGGGCCGAAGGCTATGCGGTTGACTGGGTCAGGGACGGACGCCTGGCCGATGCCGCGCTGGCCGCCAATGCCCCCGGCACCTACGACGCCATGCTGCTCGACCTGGGCCTGCCCGGGCGCTCCGGCGAAGACGTGCTGCGGCAACTGCGCGCGCGCGGGCTGGCGCTGCCAGTGCTGATCCTGACCGCGCGCGACGCCACCGCGGACCGCGTGCGCGGACTCGACGCCGGGGCCGACGACTACCTCGTCAAGCCGTTCGATCTAGACGAACTGTTTGCCCGCATCCGCGCGCTGCTGCGCCGCAGCGCCGGGCGCATCAGCAGCGAGCTGGCCCATGGCCGCGTGCGCCTGGACCCGGCCACGCGGGAGGTACGCTGCGCGGGCGAGATCGTCGCGCTGTCGATGCGCGAGTTCATGGTGCTGCAGGCCCTGATGGAACAGCCCGGCCATGTGGTCTCCCATGAGCGCCTGCGCGAAGCCGTCTACAACATGAACGAGGAAATCAGCAGCAATGCGGTGGAAGTCCATATCCACGCGCTGCGCAAGAAGCTCGGCGCGGACTTCATCCGCAACGTGCGCGGTGTCGGCTACAAGCTGGGAGGCTCGGCATGAGGACGATCCGTGCCCAGTTGCTGGCCGGCCTGCTCGGGGCGATGCTCATGTGCGCCCTGGTGGYGGGCGCGGGCGCATACTTCAAGGTAAGGCGAGAAGCCAGCGAGGTCTTCGATGCGCAACTGGAGCAGGCAGCGCGCATACTGCCGCCACACCTGGCGAGCGAAACCACGCCGCCGCTGGGCGACCACGAACTGGACGAGGAGATCGTGGTACAGGCCTGGGACGTACAGGGCCGCCAGGTCTACGCCTCGCATCCGATCTCGCTGCCGCGCGCGGACCTGCCGGGCTTCCATGACCTGCGCGCGCAAGGCCGCGAATGGCGCATCTACGGCGCGCACGTCGGCGAGCGCTATGTGCAGGCCGCGCAATCGCTGGTGTTTCGCCGCAAGCTGGCGGCCTCGCTCGCGCTTGGCGCACTGCTGCCCATTGTGGTGCTGGTCCCGGTGCTTGGCCTGCTGATCCACTTCGTGGTGCGGCGCTCGCTGCGCCCGGTGGAGGAGATCGCGCGCGCGGTCGGCAGCCGCTCGGCCGACAGCCTGGCGCCGCTCGACGACAGCGGCCCGCCTGAACTGGTGCCGGTGGTGGAAGCGCTCAACGCCCTGCTCGACCGGCTCAGGCAATCGATGGACACCCAGCGTGCGTTCGTCGCCGATGCCGCGCATGAGTTGCGCACACCGCTCACGGCGCTCAAGCTGCAGTTGCAGCTCGCCCTGCGCGCCGACAGCGCTGACAAGCAGAAGCTGGCGCTGGCCAAGCTGGGCGACCGCCTGGACCGCACCACCCACCTGGTGGCGCAGCTGCTGACGCTGGCGCGCAGCGAGGACAGTACCTCCGCGGCCCAGTCGCTGGTCGGCGACGTGCGCCTGCACGACGTGGCCGTGCAGGTGGTACGGGAGCTGCTGCCCATGGCCGAAGCCAGGGAGGTGGACCTGGGCCTGGAAGCCCGCGACCCCGAATGCCGGGTGCGCGGCGTGGCCGGCGATCTGTTCATCCTGCTGCGCAACCTGGCCGACAACGCGATCCGCTACGCCGGCGCCGGCGGCCGGGTCGACCTGCGCATCGAGCTGGCCGATGGCGCGCCCGTGCTGGCCGTGACCGATACCGGCCCGGGCATCGCGCCGGCCGAGCGCGACAATGTGTTCCGGCGCTTTCACCGCGGCAATGCCAGCGACGCGCACGGCAGCGGGCTGGGCCTGGCGATCGTGCAGAACATTGCCACGCGCCATGGCGCCACGGTGCGGCTGGAAGACGGCCCGGCGGGCCGCGGCCTCACCGTGGCCGTGGTGTTTCCGGCGCAGGGCAGCGCATGAGCGATCACAAGCATCCGATGCAAGACCGATCTCCCACTCGCGTTCACACCGAGGTTCACCCCGAAGATCACGCCAACGCGCAACCCCGCGGACCCGAGTGGCTTGCCCGGCCGGTGGCGGGCCTGCCGGCCGGCATCTGGCTGCTGGCAGGCCTGGCGGTGCTGCTGCTGTGGTTCGGCACGCTCGGCGCCCGCCACCTGCTCAGCTCCGACGAGGGCCGCTATGCCGAGATCTCCCGCGAGATGTTCGCCACCGGCGACTGGGTCACGATCCGCTACAACGCGCTGAAGTACTTCGAGAAGCCGCCGTTCCACATGTGGGTCACGGCGCTGTCGTACACGCTGTTCGGCGTGGGCGACTGGCAGGCGCGCCTGTGCGTGGCGCTGTCGGGCATGGTGGGGCTGGTGGCGTCGATGTTCGCGGCGGCCCGCTGGTACGGCAAGCGCGCGGGCCTGCTGACCGGCCTGGTGCTGGTGGCCGCGCCGATGTGGAGCGTGGCGGCGCATTTCAATTCGCTGGACATGACGCTGTCCGGCGCCATGGCCTGCGTGCTGGCCTTCATGCTGGTGGCCCAGCATCCCGCGGCCACGCCGGCGGCGCGCCGCTACTGGATGTGGGCATGCTGGGTGGCGATGGGCGTGGCCATCCTCAGCAAGGGGCTGGTGGGCATCGCGCTGCCCGGGCTGGTGCTGGTGGTCTACACGCTGATTTCGCGCGACGTCGCCCTGTGGAAGCGTCTGCATCTCCTGACTGGCATCGCCTTGATGCTGGCGGTCACCGTGCCGTGGTTCTGGCTGGTATCGGCGCGCAATCCCGAGTTCCCGCACTTTTTCTTCATCCACGAACACTGGCAGCGCTATACCTCAACCGTGCATTCGCGCGGCGGGCCGGTCTGGTATTTCGTGCCGCTGCTGGTGGCGGGATTCCTGCCCTGGCTCGGGCTGGCGCCGCGCATGTGGGCGGTGCTGCGCGACGACCGCGCGGCGGCGCGCACGGCGACGTCACGGCAGTTCCGCCCGCCGCTGCTGCTGGCGGCCTGGGCCGGCGCGATCTTCGTCTTCTTCAGCCTGTCGGGCTCCAAGCTGCCCGGCTACATCGTGCCGGTCTTCCCCGCCCTGGGCATGCTGGCCGCCATTGCGCTCGAGCGCATCGACGACCGCGGCTGGCGCCGCCAGGTCAGCGGCATGATGGCGATCATGGTGGTCGGCCTGCTGGCCAGCCCGGTAGTGGCCACGCTGCATTCCAACCACACGGCCAACGCCGACTACCGCCGCTACGCGGTCTGGGTGGCGGCCGCGTTCGTCGTGATGCTGGCAGGGCTGTGGCCCGCCCGCCGGCTCCTGCGCACCCATGGCCGGATGGCCAGCATGCTGGTGTACTCGCTCGCCTTGTTCGCCGGATTTACCACGGCGCTGCTCGGGCACGAATCGATCGGTGGCCCGGCCTCCGGCGCGAACCTCGTGCCGGCGATCCGGGCCGTGCTCACCGACGACATGCCGATCTACGGCGTACGCACGCTGGATCACACGCTGCCGTTCTACCTGCGCCATGCCACCGTGATGGTGGAGCACCCGGACGAACTGGAGTTCGGCACGCAGCAGGAGCCGGAAAAATGGCTGCCGACACTCGATGCCTTCATCGCAAAATGGCAGGATGGCCAGCATGCCGTGGCGATCATGTCGCCCGAAACCTACCGCCTGCTGCAAGAGCGGAAGGTGCCGATGTCCAAGATCGGCGAGGACAAGCGCCGGGTGGCAGTGAGCAACTTTGCGCCGTAGGATCGCCTGATCCGGCGTCTGTGCTGGCCACGGGGGCGTGTCCTCAGCCCTCCTCAGAGCTGGACCGAGGCGTGTCCGATGCCATCGAACTCCGCGGTCACGAGGTCGCCTTCGGACGCGTCGAGGATGCCCACCCAGGTGCCAGTGGTGACAACCGTACCAGCCTCCACGCGTCGTCCCTCGCGCGTGGCGTGGCGCAGCCACGCAAGCAGTCCGTAGGCCGGATCGCCGAGCGCATGGGTGCCGCGGCGCTCGGTCGCTTCGGTGCCGATCTGCACCCGGCAACGCTGGGTAGCCCAGTCCCGGCCGACATAGTCACGCCACTCTCCGAGCACCAGTGCGCCATGTGACTGCAAGTCGGCGAGCTTCAGCAGGGCTGGCGCGGCCACGTACTGCTGCCAGCGCGAATCGACGACTTCAATGGACACCGCCATCGCATCGACCAACGCCCCCGCGCCGGCGCGGTCAAGACTGGCCGCTTGCGCGGCGTCGACGCTGCGACCGATCCGCAGCGCAATTTCAGCCTCGATGCCGCGCCTTGTGAAGGGCCAGTCGCCGGCCTGCGCGGGACTGGCCCACACGCCGGCTGACGGCAGCTGCGCATGTGTCAGCGTCGCGTCACGCGAAGCACCCCCGGATTTCCAGTAGGCGGTGCCGGCGTCTTTCCAGCCCAGCGAACGCGCCACGATCGCCTGAACGGCATAGGCCTGGTCGGCGTTTTCAAGTGCGGTGGCGAAAAGCTCCGCATCGGCGCAACGGCGCTCGCCCCGCGCGCTGAGCAGCGCCTGCGCAACCCGGTCGATATTGGATGATGTCATGCGTTCAAGTACCTCTTCAAATGTGATGAATATCGCCTTCAGCGCCGCTCGCCGGCGAGCGTGCAACGCGCGCTGCGGCGAGCGGACCGGCTTTCACGACCGGATTGCACTCGCTGTACTGCCATCGACTGCCGGGCCGGCTTCGTCGTCGGCGGCGGTCTCACCCATGGCGCGCCCGAAGGTTTCCGGCGCGAACTGCACGCTCAACGCAAACACGGCGTACATTGCAGCGAGCATGCTGAACATGCCGCCAACACCATGGCTTTCAAACACGCGGCCACTGACCAGCGGCGTCAGCGCTCCCGCCAGCGTGCCAAGCGCCAGGATCACCGAGGTGCCGAATGCGCGCACATGGGTCGGATATTGCTCCGGCGCGAAGATCCAGATCGAGGTGTTCAGCAACACCACACAGAACGTAAAGGCGGCGCCAAATAGCAGCACCAGCGCTACGTTATAGGTCAGGAAGCCGAAGCACAGCCCGGCCGCGCAGGCCAGCCCCGCGCCGACCGTCAGCACGCGCTTGCGCGGAAAGTGATAGCCGCAGTATGACGCCGCCAGCGCGCCAAACAGACTGCCGCTTTGCATCACCATGGTAAAGAGAAAGCTCTTCGAGATGGTGTAGCCCTGCGACATCAGGATGGTCGGCATCAGGGTCAGCACCGAGATCTGCGCGCCGTAGGTCATCGATACCGCAATGCCCAGTGCGATCGTGCGTCGCCCCAGTCGCCCCCTGAAGATATCGCTCAACCGCACCTTGGTGCGCGGGGCGTCGTCCTGCACCGCAGCCTTGATATAAGGTGTCGGCTCCCCGTCGAGCTTGCCCAGGCGGCCGGACGCGAGGACCGACAGCACCCGGTTAGCTTCATCCACGCGCCCCTTGGACAGCAGGAAGCGCGGCGTCTCGGGGATAAATCGCCGGTAGAACACGACAAAGAACGCCGGCAGCACCAGGCAAGCAAACAGCCAGCGCCAGCTGTCCGGCCCCGGGAACAGGGCGAACACGGCCAAGCCGAAGGCCGGGGCCAGCATATTGCCCAGGCCACCGCTGCCCACGCTGACCATCCCTACCGCGGTACCGCGGAAGCGCGTCGAGCACAATTCGGCCAGCATGGTCACGGCAATGGAGATTTCGCCGCCGAGGCCGATGCCGACAATGAAGCGGCCCGCCGCCAATACCCCATAGTTGGGTGCCAGCGCGCAGATGATGGCGCCCAGCGTGAACAGCAGCAAGTTCACGCTCAGCATCGTGCGCCTGCCGTAGCGGTCCGCGATATAGCCGGAGCCGATGCGCCCCAGCGCGGCGGCGCTGAAGGTCAGCGTATTGAGGAAGCCAATTTCCGCGACCGAGATTCCCCACTGCTCTCGCAATATGGGGCCGACCAGGCCAACGGCGTTCTGCTCGAAGACGTCGAACATCACCCCCAGCATGATCAGGAAAATGATCTTCTTGTGCGAGGCCGTTACCCCGATGCCATCCATGGCCCGGTCGAGTTCGTGCTGCTGTGGGGAATTCGGCGATTGAACTACAGTTTCTGCGCCCATCTTTGTCTCCTCCTCGTTGCGAGGGTGTCGCGGTATGTCCGCGACCTTGTCGCCGCCGTGTCCGGCGGGCGTTTGTAGAGCAGCGATAAAACTTCGTTCCGACGGCTGTTCGCTATGCCAGCGCTGGTGTCGAGTGCGGTGGCCGGCGCGCGCGCAACGCCTGCTCCGCGGCAAAGGCAAGCCGTATCAGCACGGGTTCCGTGAAAGGGAGGCCAAAGAACTCCAGTCCGACCGGCACGCCCTGGCGTGCATGGCCGTCCGGTGCCGAAAACCCGGCCGGAATGACAATGGCCGGAAAGCCGGTGGCCGATGCGAGCACACCATTGCGCTCTGCCTGGGTCTCGCCAACCGGCACCACCAGGCGCCGCTGGTGCGGAAACGCCAGAGCGTCGAGCCGATGACGCGCCATCAGGTCCTGCAGCCGCTCGCGCAATGCCTGCTGGCGCCGCAGCCGCTCGCGGTACTCGCGTTCCCGACCGCTCAGGGCAGCAGCGGTAACCAGCGTTCCCGCCACGCTCGGATGGACCTCCCCCGCGGCGATGATGTCCTTCATCGAGCGCACTGGCACGCCGGGTGCCATCCCCTTCAGGTAGGCGTCGAGATCGCGCTCCATCTCGTAGTGGTGCACAAGCGTGGAGGCCAGCAATTCGTCCGGGCTGATGGCGTCTTCAATCGCGACGAGCTCGGCGCCCTGGGCAGCGATCACCGACAGCGCTGCCTGCATGACGGCGTTGACGGGACGGTGCACCTCCTGGTCGCCGAAGAAATGGCGCAGCACGCCGATGCGCGCGCCCTTGAGTCCATCGCGGTCAAGGCTTGCGGTGTAGCTCGCCGGAATGTGCGGCGCGCCCACGCTGGTGACCGGGTCGGCATCGTCATAGCCGGAAATGACATCGAGCAGCCGCGCCGTATCGGCGACGGTGCGGGTGATCGGGCCGATGGTGTCCTGCGTCAGCCCGCACGGGACCAGCCCCGACCGGCTGACCAGCCCCATGGTCGGGCGCAGGCCAACCAGGCTGTTTGCAGAGGCCGGCGAGCGGATCGAATTGACGCCGTCGGTGCCGATGCCCAGCAAGCCGAAGCTGGCGGCGATGCCGGCGCCGGTGCCGCCGCTGGAACCGCCAGGCGTGCGCGTCAGGTCATAGGGGTTCAGGGTCTGTCCAGCCAGGGTGCTGACCGTCTCGCCTCCCGAGGCGAGTTCATGCAGGTTGGTCTTGGCCAGGACGATGGCGCCGGCCTCGCGCAGGCGGCGGATGACAAAGGCATCGCCGGCGGACAAATTTCCGCGCAGGCAGGCGGCGCCCGCAGTGGTTGCCATGCCATCGCATTCGATGTTGTCCTTGACCAGCACCGGGATGCCGTGCAGGGGCGCAAGGGCCTGTGACGGGTTGCGCCCGGCGATGGCGTCGATGCGCGCGGCCTCTTCCAGCGCGAGCGGATTGCATTGCAGGATGCTGCGCAGCATGGGACCGCTCTGGTCATACGCCGAAATGCGGTCCAGGCATTCGCGCGCCAGCTGGAGCGCGGTCAGCCGGCCCTCCCGCATCGCGGCATGCGCGCTGGCAACGGTAGCTTCCACCACGCTGAACGGGGCGTGATGTCGCGGGCCGTCCGGCCCCGGTTCGTACGAGTTTGTCATGAGAGCTTCCATGCGCCGGCAAGGGCGCGCGAAGTGTTGACGAAGGTTGCTGTGGTGCCGGGGATGCGGAGCCAGGGCGCAACGCCCGCGCCCCGCATCACCTGCTATCGGTTGACCAGCTTGGCGGGCAGCGTCCAGATCGCGAAGGCGCCAAGGATCAGAATCCCGGCGATCATGTAGTAGGCGCTATTGCCGCTCTGGGTCACGTCGCGGAGGTAGCCGATCATGTAGCCGCTGGTAAAGCCGGCGAGATTGCCGATCGAGTTGCTCATGGCAATCGCCGTCGCCGCCGCCGCGCCGCTGAGGAATGCCGTCGGCAAGGACCAGAACAGCGGCGTGCAGGTCAGGATACCGGCTGCGGCGATCGACAGGAACACCAGGGACAGCGCGGTGCTGTGCATGACCCAGGGCAGTGCCAGGAAACCGATCGCCCCCATCATGCAAGGGATGATCAGGTGCCAGCGCCGCTCGCGGTGCCTGTCGGCGCTGCGCCCGAAGTAGTACATCGCGACGATCGCCGCCATATAAGGGATGGCGCTCAGCAAGCCGATATGGAAAGGGTCGCTGACACCGGTCGACCTGATGAACGTGGGCAGCCACAACGTGATGCCGTACTGGCCCGTGACATAGCAGAAGCAGATCAGGCTGATCAGCCAGACGCGAGGGTCGGTGAATACCTTGCCGACGCGCGCCTGCGGATCCGCCGCCTTGACGTCCTCGGTCTTTGCCTGCTCGAGGACTTGTTTCTCTTCGCTGGTCAGCCACTTTGCCTTGGCAATGGAGTTGTCCAGGTAGTAGAAGCAGAAGCATCCGAGCAGGACTGCCGGTACCGCCTCGATGAGGAACATCCACTGCCAGCCGCTCCAGCCGGCCACACCCGCCATGCCGCCCATCAAGTACCCGGACAGCGGATTGCCGATGATGCCGGACAGCGGCGAACCCATGCAGTAGATGGCCATGATCTTGGCGCGCCGGTGTGACGGGTACCAACACGACAGGTAGTACACGATGCCCGGCGTGAAGCCGGCTTCGGCCAGCCCCAGCAGGAAGCGCAGCGTGTAGAACTGGGTTGGCGTCTGCACGAACGCGAAGCACGCGGAAAGCAGCCCCCACGTGATCATGATCCGGCCGATCCAGATCTTGGCGCCAAACTTGTGCAATGCCAGGTTGCTCGGCACTTCGAACAAGAAGTAGCCGATAAAGAAAATCCCGGCGCCCAGCCCGTAGACGGTTTCGCTGAAGCCCAGTTGCTGCGCCATCTGCAGCTTTGCAAAACCTACGTTGACACGATCGAGATAAGCGATCAGGAAGCAGACCATCAGGAATGGCACAAGTCGCCAGCTCACCTTGCGATATGTCGCATCCTCGAACGTCCTGATCTTTGCTCCCGCCTGCAGTGTTGTATCCACAGCGTCTCCTCTGTTTTTTGTCAGGTACGGCAGTGCTGCGCTGATCCGTTGCGATCCGTCCCGGCAGGCGCGTTGGGCACGCGTGGCGCCCGCCCCTGTCCGGGATGGAGTGGCTACGTCAGGCCGCAGCCTTGAGCGGCAGCGGCGTGGCGTGCGCGGCGAGATAGTCCATGGCGGCCACAGTGCCGCTTGCCGCGACCGGCACGCCCGACATCTTCAGGCCCATTTCGCAGCCGGCCAGCGTGGCCATCAGCGTGAGGTCGTTGCAGTCGCCCAGATGGCCGATGCGGAACATGCGGCCCTTGACCTTGCCGAGGCCCGCGCCAAGCGACATGTTGAAGCGGTCATAGATGTTCCGGCGCACCAGGTCCGCATCGACCCCGTCGGGCATCATCACGCCGGTGAGCACCGGGCTGTAGACCGCCGGGTCAGCGCACTGGATCTCCAGGCCCCAGGCACTGACCGCGCGCCGGCAGGCTTCGGCCAGGCGCTGGTGGCGGGCAAACACCTGGTCCAGCCCTTCCTCCAGGATCATGTCGAGGGCTTCGGACAGGCCATAGAGCAGGTTCGTGTTGGGCGTATAGGGCCAGTAGCCGGTGCGGTTCATCTCGATGATCTCCTCCCAGCCCCAGAAGCTGCGCGGCAACCGGGCCGCGCGAGACACTTCGATGGCCTTGGGCGACACCGCATTGAAGCTGATGCCCGGCGGCAGCATCAGGCCCTTCTGCGAGCCTGACACGGTGACGTCCACGCCCCACTCGTCATGGCGGTAGTCGGCAGACGCCAGCCCCGAGATGGTGTCGACCAGCAGCAATGCCGGGTGCCCGGCCGCGTCGATGGCGCGGCGCACGGCGGCGATATCTGAAGTCACGCCGGTCGAGGTTTCGTTGTGCACCACGCACACTGCCTTGATCGCATGCGCGGTATCGGCGCGCAGGCGGGCTTCGATCATATCGGCCTGGACCCCGTGACGCCAGCCTTCCACCCCGGGCAATCCGAGGAACTCGGGGCGGATGCCGAGGTTTTCGGCCATCTTCTTCCACAGCGTGGCGAAGTGGCCGGTCTCGAACATCAACACCGTGTCGCCGGGACTCAGGGTGTTCGACAACGCCGCTTCCCATGCCCCTGTGCCCGAAGCCGGATAGATCACCACCGGCTGCGCAGTCTTGAAGATTTTCTTGATGCCCTCCAGCACCTTCAGGCCCAGGGCGCCGAATTCCGGCCCGCGATGGTCAATGGTCGGGTAGCTGATGGCGCGCAGGATGCGATCGGGCACCGGGCTCGGTCCGGGGATCTGCAGGAAGTGACGGCCGGCCGGGTGGAAGTTGAGATTCAGCATTTGACTCCTCCTTTTGAGTTTTGAATGCAAAATACTTTACCAGACAGACTTCACGAAGGAAGCGGCAATTTGCGTAGTGTTTACCCCGGCATGCCATATACGGCGCGGGTTTACGCGGATTTTTGAGTTTCGGTTAAGCGTCTGCTAAAATCGCATGCAAACGCCAAGAGGGAATTTTGAATGCTAAAACAAGAGGTCCAAGTGATGGATTCGCCGGCCCTGGTCCTGCCTAAGGTTGAACGCCAGCGCCTTCACGACACGGTGGTCGCTCACCTGCGTTCATTCATCGTCGAGGGGGTTCTGGAGCCGGGCCGCAAGCTCAATGAACGCGAACTCTGCGAGACCCTCGGCATCTCGCGCACGCCGCTGAGGGAGGCACTGAAGGTGCTTGCCGCCGAAGGGCTGATCGATATCTCGCCCAATCGCGGCGCGACCGTATCGCGCCTTACTACCGACGAGATACTGGATACCTTTGAACTGATGAGCGGCCTGGAAGCCTTCTCCGGCGAGCTGGCCTGCGAGCGCATCACGGCCGTCGAACTGGCGGAAATCAAGGCCCTTCACTATGCGATGCTGGCATGCCGGGCGAACGAAGACCTGCCCGGCTACTACCGCCTCAATCACCAGATCCATGACCAGATCAACCTTGCGGCACGCAACACCGCGCTGCGCCAGACCTATCTGTCGGTGAACCGGCGGCTGCAGGCATTGCGCTTTCGCTCGAACTACCAGAAGCCGAAATGGGACAGCGCCATCCACGACCACGAAGAGATGCTGCTTGCCCTGGAAACCCGCGATGGCAAGCGGCTTGCCGCCATCCTGCGCCAGCACTTGCTCAACAAGCGCGATGCGGTGCTGTTGATCCAGGCTGGCGCGGCCGGCGGCACGCCGCAGGCCTAGAACGCCAACGCCGGGAGCAGGCCATCTGTCGCGCGGCGTGCCTCTCAGGACGACCGCTTTGAACTTACCAGCGTCTTCTACGACTACTGACAACGCCAGCCCCATGCGAATCGCCCTCCTGAACCCCAATGCCAGCCAGCACATCACCGACCGCATGCTTGCGCAAGCCAGGCGGGCGACCGGCGACACATGCGAGATTTTCGGCTTGACCAACGCCGCGGGCCCCGCGGTTATCCGGTCGCGGGTGGACAATGCCGCGTCAATCGATGGCCTGCTGAAGATGGCGCGGACGCTGGATGCCAATGTCGATGCAGTGATTCTCGGGGTTTCGATGGACACGGCCCTTTACGCACTGCGGCAAATGCTGACTGTCCCCGTCGTTGGAACGACCGAAGCGGCCCTGGCCACGGCAAGCATGATAGGCGGCAGGATCGGACTGTTGACGATCGGCCCTGCCTTGACGCCGTTGTACCGCGAACTGGCGGCCTCATACGGTTATGCCGGGCGCGTGGCTGGCATCCGCGGCATCGAAACGGCGGCCCCATATGGCGCCGGACTTGCGGACGAGGCCGGCGCAATGATGCTCGATGCGGTGATGTCGCTCAGCCGGGAAGACGGTGCGGACGTTGTCGTCACCGTGGCCGCTGCGTTATGCGGGTACGTACCGGCGATCGCCGCCCAGGCAGACGTGCCGCTGCTTGACGGCATCGCTTGCGCGGCCGTGCAGGCAGAGGCGCTCGCAAAACTAGGTCCTCGCAAGGCTGCCTACGGCTCGTTCGCCACGCCCTGACGACTGAACCGGCTGGCGGACACGGACCTGTGCGTGCGCGCTTGGAGTGCTCCTCCGCAACCGGTTCGTCGACCTTGTAACCCTGCGATCCCCGCCCTGTCTCACCGGGCCGCCGCCCGCAGCGCCGCCATGAACTGCTGCATGGCCTCCGACGGCAACTCATGCTTGCGGATGACAATGCCGTAGCTCGACATGGCGCGCCGGATCGGCACCGGCACGTGCGCCAGCATGCCTTCCGCGACGAAGCGCTCGACCACGGCGCGCGGCTGCAGCGAAAGCATATCCGTCGCCTGCAGCAGTTCCAGCGTGGAAAAGATCGATGGTGTCTCCACCATGCCGACCAGGCCCTGGATGCCCGCCGCCGCGACGGTTTCATCAAACAGTTGCCGGATGGCGGTGCGCTGCGGATAAAGGATCCACGGCCATGCGCCGATGTCGGCAATTTCCAGCCTGGGCCGGTCCAGCAAGGGATGTCCCGGCCGGCAGACGACCCAGACCGGCTCTGGTGACAGCGCCTCGAAATCGAAGATCGCCTGGTGCCGTGGCTCGGTGAGCCGCCCGACCATGATGTCCAGCTTCCGGTCTTCCAGCCAGATCGCGAGCTGGTCACTGCTCTGCTCGATCAGCTTGACGACCAGCCGCGGGCGCTGCTGCAGGATCTCGCGGATCGCCGTAGTCACCACCTGCGCGGCCGACGCCGAAATCGCACCAACGGTGAGGTGGCCGTGCCCGCCGGCTCGCAGCGCTTCCAGTTCGCTCACGAACTTGCCGAGCTCGGCCAGTGCGGTCGACGCGTAGCGCAGCGCGAACTCGCCCAGTTCGGTCGGGCGCATATCCCTTGGCAAGCGATCGAACAGCCTGGCCTGCAGGGTGTCTTCAATGTCGCTCAGTATCTTGGTGGCAGCCGGCTGGGAAATATGCAACTGCTCGGCCGCGATGCGCAGGTTGTGGCTGCGTCCCAGCACATCCAGCAGCTGCAGGTGCCGGAAACGCAGCTTGGCGAGCACGGCGGAAGGGGCGGAAGCAGTTTGTCTGGGCATAAACGGGGTAAACCCGGTCGAATCAATAACTAAACGGAATTGATTCTACCCAATAATCGATTGGATGTTTATCGGACTGCCACGTAGAGTTCCATCCAACGCCGCGGTGATCACGGCGCTCATGACAACAACATCAGGTGGAGACAATCGATGACATTGCCGCTCGCGCTCAGCGCCAAGCAAACGCTTCCTGCCGACGGGCTGGCGGGGACGCTGGTCGGCCGCGCATGGATCCCGGCCGGTGACGGCGCGCCGGCGGGTCCGGCCGTGGTGGTCCTGCGGCCGGATGGTGTATTCGACATTTCCGATGTCGCTCCGACCATGAGCACCCTGCTCGAACACGACGACCCGGTCACGGTGGTTCGCAATGCGCGCGGGCGCTTGGTCGGCACGCTCGACGAGCTGCTGGCCAATATGGCCGGTCCCCGCGGCGGCGACGCTTTGGCCCGCTTGCTGGCACCATGCGACCTGCAGGTGATCAAGGCGGCAGGCGTGACCTTTGCCGGCAGCCTGGTGGAGCGCGTCATCGAGGAGCAGACCAAGGGCGACCCGCAAGGCGCCGCCGAGGTCCGCAGCCGGATCTGCGCGCTGGTGGGCGAGCGCCTGTCCCGGATCCGGCCCGGTTCCCGCGAAGCGGGCGAACTCAAGGCCTTGCTGATCGAGCATGGCATGTGGTCCCAGTACCTGGAGGTGGGTATCGGCCCGGACGCCGAGATCTTCACCAAGGCACCGCTGCTTTCTGCGCTCGGCACCGGTACGGAAATCGGACTGCATCCCGGCTCGGCATGGAACAACCCGGAACCCGAGATCGTGCTGGCCATCAACAGCCGCGGTGATGTGCCCGGCGCCACGCTGGGCAATGACGTCAACCTGCGCGATTTCGAGGGCCGCAGTGCGCTGCTGCTGGGCAAGGCCAAGGACAATAACGGCTCCTGCGCGATCGGGCCGTTCCTGCGCCTGTTCGACCAGAGCTTTTCGCTGGACGACGTGCGGCGGGCGACCGTGGACCTGCGCGTCGATGGCCCGGACGGCTTTGTGTTGTCCGGCACCAGCTCGATGGACCAGATCACGCGCGACCCGCTGGAGCTGGCCGAGCAGGCAATGGGCGCGACCCACCAGTATCCCGATGGCGCGATGCTGTTCCTGGGTACGCTGTTCGCGCCGGTGGAAGACCGCGACACCGCTGGCGGCGGTTTCACGCACAAGGACGGCGATCTCGTCACCATCTCCAGCCGCCAGCTTGGCAGCCTGGTCAACCGCGTGGGCCGAAGCGACCGCATCGCTCCGTGGACGTTCGGCGTACGCGCCCTGATGGCCAACCTGGCCGCGCGCGGCCACACCAACTTCTGAACGGCGCTTGCTGAACGGGCGCCACGGCGCCCCGCCCTGAACACAGCAGCTATCCTCGCGCGAGCAAAAGACGGGGATGCCGCAATCCATGACATGAGGCCGCGACGCGCGGCTTCGTACCGGAGACAACCCATGCAGACTCAAGCTGCCAAACACGATCCGCTCGCAAGCGCGGTAAGCAAGGCACGCCTGCGCCTCGCGCCTTTCCTTGCGCTGATGTTCGCGCTGTCGATGCTCGACCGCTCCAATGTCGGCTTCGTCAAGCAAGCCCTGATGGTCGATTCGAATATCGGCAACGCGGCCTATGCGCTTGGCGCCGGCATCTTCTTCATCGGCTACGCCGTCTTCGAAATCCCCAGCAACCTGATCCTGCACCGGGTCGGCGCCAGGATCTGGCTCAGCCGCATCATGGTCACCTGGGGGCTGGCGTCCGCGGCCATGATGTTCGCGCACGACCAGACCTCGTTCTACGTGCTGCGCTTTATCCTTGGCGTGGCCGAAGCGGGCTTCTCGCCGGGCGTGATCCTGTACTCGACCTACTGGTTCCCTGCCAGCCAGCGCGGCAAGGCGCTCGGCATTTACTACTTCGGCTTGCCAGTGGCACTGGTGCTGGGCGGGCCGCTCTCGGGGCTGCTGCTCGAAGTGATGGGTGGCCACCTGGGCCTGCGCAACTGGCAATGGATGTTCATCATCGAAGGCCTGGCGGCGTCGGTGGTGGGCGTGATCGCCTTCTTCTACCTGGTCAGCAGGCCGCGCGATGCCAAGTGGCTGGACGCCGACGAGAAGACCGCGCTCGAAGCCGCGATCGCCGCGGAAGACAAGCAGAAGACCGCGCACGGCCCGGCCACCGCACTGGGCGCGCTGGGCAACTGGCAGGTGCTGCGTTTCGTCGCCATCTACTTCGCCATCCAGGTCAGCGTCTACGGCGTCATCTTCTACCTGCCGACGCGCATTTCCGAGCTGACCGGCACGGCAATCGGCGCCAAGGTGGGCCTGCTCACCGCGATTCCGTGGCTGTGCGCCCTGATTGCCCTGCGCCTGATCACCAGCATCGCGGACGCCAGGGGCAAGCAACGGGAATTCGCCATGGCCATGCTTGCCATGGCGGCCACGGGTATTGGCCTGTCGACGCTGGGGCATGAACTGGTGCCCGTGCTGATGGCTTTCTGCCTGGCTACTGTCGGCTTTGTGGTGGTCCAGCCGCTGTTCTGGACACTGCCCACCGCGTATTTGAGCGGCACTGCAGCGGCCAGCGGCATCGCCCTGATCGGCGCGCTGGGCAATCTCGGTGGCTTTATCGCGCCGACGCTGAAAACCGCGGTCGAATCCGCGTTCCATAGCCAGCAAGCGGGCATGCTGGCCCTGGCAATCGCGGGCGTAGTCGGCGTGCTGCTGCTGACGAGCGTCGGCGCACGGGCCCGCCCCTCCCCGGCGTTGCCGCTTGGTTCCTCCGAGGCGGCCTGACCGCTTCCCGTATTCCCTGCATCCAGACACCTGACATGACCATCCCCGGACTTCACGATATCGGCGGCGAACGCCGTGCCGCCGCCCCCCTGCCGGAGGCCGCAGCATGAGCGCCGTCCTGGAACAAGCCGCAGCAGTAGCCGGCGAACCCGTCATACGTCTGCATCCGGATGACGATGTCGTCATCGCGCGTGCGCAACTGGTGGCGGGCGTGCGCCTAGGCGCAGGCCTGGTGGTACGCGGCCTGGTGCCCGCGGGGCACAAGCTGGCAGTGCGCGCACTCGAGGCCGGCGCGCCGGTGCGCCGCTACGGACAGGTGATCGGCTTCGCCACGCGCCCGGTCGCGCCAGGCGAGCACGTCCACACCCATAACCTGGCCATCGGCGAGTTCGAGCGCGACTACGCGTTTGGCGCCGCCAGGCGCCCTGCCGCCGTGGCGGCGCAGCGCGCGCAATTCATGGGCATCGTCCGTGGCGACGCGCGGGTCGGCACGCGCAACTACATCGGTATCCTTACGTCCGTCAATTGCTCTGCCACCGCGGCACGCGCCATCGCCGAGCATTTCCGGCGCGAGATCAATCCGCAGGCGCTGGCAGACTACCCGAACGTGGATGGCGTGGTGGCCCTGACGCACGGGCAAGGCTGCGCCGTGGATGGCGAAGGCGAAGGCCTGGCGCTGCTCCGACGCACGTTGGCGGGCTATGCGCGCCACCCCAACTTCGCAGCCGTGCTGATCGTCGGGCTGGGCTGCGAAACCAACCAGATCGACGGCCTGCTCGACAGCGAGGGACTGGCACGCGGTGCCGCGCTGAAGACCATGACCATCCAGGCCACCGGCGGCACGGCCCGTACGGTGGCGGCGGGCATCGAGCAGATCAAGGCGATGCTGCCCGACGCCAACCGGGTGCGACGCGAGCCCGTCGATGCCAGCCACCTGCTGGTCGGACTGCAATGCGGCGGCTCCGACGGCTATTCCGGCATCAGCGCCAATCCCGCGCTTGGCGCGGCGGTCGACCGGCTGGTGGCGCACGGGGGCACTGCCATCCTGTCCGAGACCCCGGAGATCTATGGCGCCGAGCATTTGCTGACGCGCCGTGCCGTATCGCCGCAAGTCGGGCACAAGCTGCTCGACCGGATCCGCTGGTGGGAAGCCTACTGCGCACGCATGAACGCCAGCCTGGACAACAACCCGTCCGCCGGCAACAAGGCGGGCGGGCTCACCACCATCCTGGAGAAGTCGCTCGGTGCCGTGGCAAAAGGCGGCACCACCAACCTGGTCGACGTATATGGCTACGCGCAGCGGGTGGAGGCGGCTGGACTGGTCTTCATGGACACCCCTGGCTACGATCCGGTCTCGGCGACCGGCCAGGTGGCTGGTGGCGCCAACCTGATCTGCTTCACCACCGGGCGCGGCTCCGCCTATGGCTGCGCGCCGGCCCCGTCCCTCAAGCTCGGCACCAATACCGCCTTGTGGCAGCGCCAGCAGGAGGATATCGACATCAACTGCGGCACCGTGATCGATGGCTCGCAGTCGATCGACGAACTGGGGGAAGTGATTTTCAGCCTCATGCTGGCGACGGCTTCAGGACAGCGCTCAAAGAGCGAATTGCATGGCTACGGCCAGAACGAGTTCGTTCCCTGGCAGCTTGGCGCGATCACCTGATCACGACACCCGTCTTGGTGCATGCGATTCACCGGCGGTCTTCATGGCATCGACACTAGCTCAATACCGTGAGCAACGCGAGCTTCAAGGACCCCGGGTTCCGCAAGCGCCGGGAGGCAATCGGAACGCCTGTGGCTGGTCTTCGTCGCTATAATTGGCACGTGGCTCACACACTGCAGCCGACGAAGACCATACTCCCGACTCCACGGCCCGCTCAGATGGGATATTCACAAGCTGACAAGCAAAGTTCGCACGCACGTATCGTGGAAATCGCAGCCCGGCGTTTTCGCGTCCACGGCTTGCGTGGCATCGGCGTGGCGGAAATCATGAAGGAGGCCGGCCTCACGGTCGGCGGCTTCTACAAGCACTTCGATTCTCGCGAAGCGCTGATTCGGGAGGCCATGACACAGGCGTTCCTCGATACCACCGCATGGCGCGCAAAGGCACGCGCCGATCTTCGCCGTGCCGTGCGCGAATACCTGGCCGAACCCCATCGCGACAACCTGGAGACCAGTTGCGCCATCACCGCTTTCCTCAACGACGCCGACAAGACCGGTGATGCGCCGCATGCCTTGTACACGGCGCGCCTGCAACAACTGCTGGCGCTGATTACCTCGCTGCTACCGCCCGAAAACCAGCCAAAGGCCGTGGCCCAGGCCAGGCTGATCTGCAGCGCCTGCGTCGGGGCGCTGGCCATGTCCCGTGCGGTCGACGACCCGCGGCTCTCGCGCGAACTGCTTCACACGGTCGCCGACCAGCTGATGGCGCTGATCCCATCTCGCGGCGCCGGCGACCGCGCCTGACACTACTCGGTCTGCCAGCCACCCCCGGCCGCCGCAAAGATCCGCACCAGATCCTTGCGGAGATCCGCATCGGACGTCGCCTGCCGCGACTCGGCTTCCAGCAGGTCTCGTTCGGCCACGAGCACGTCCAGCAACCCGACGTAGCCATACTTGTACTGCATCCGCGCCAGTTCGGCAGCCTTGCGGTTCTGCGTCACGCCTGCCAGCAGCGATGCATTGCGCACGTTCTCGTTCAGGTAGCCGGATAGCGCGTTCTCCATGTCTTCCAGCGCATCTAGTACGGTCTGCTGATAGCTGAGAAAGGCCTGGGTCTGCCTGGCATCCGCGGCGTTGATCTGCGACCGGATGCGGCCAAAGTTCAGCACCGGCTGAAGCAGGCCCGCACCAATGCCCCACGGCGTGGAGGAGAATGGCGTGGCATTCTGCGCGCCGAAGAAGGCCGTCAGCGAGATGTTCGGGAAGAGTTCCGCCACGGCCGCCCGCCTTGCCGAGATGGTCGCCGCGAACTGGCGCTCCGCGGCGCGTACGTCAGGGCGTTCCGCCAGCACCGTCGCCGGCGCCGATACCACGATACCGTGATCGATGGCCTGCCACGGCTGCGCTGTCGCCAACGTCGCCGCGAGCGTGCCAGGCGGCCGCCCGAGCAGCGTCGCCAGCCGGTTTGCCGCCGCGTCGTAACCGGTGCGCAGCGCGGGCAACAGCGACTCGGTGGCCGACACCTGCGCGGCGGCACGCTGGACGTCGAAGTTGCTGACAAGCGCGCCGCGTTGTTGTGCCTGGATCAGTTCGAGCGTGCGTCGCTGGCTGTCAAGATTGCGTTGCGTGAGGTCCAGCTGACGATCGACGTTGCGCAGTTCAAAGTAGGTGCGGGCCACCTCGGCCAGCAACGCCACACGCACGGCCTGCCGCGTCGCCTGTGTCGATTGCAGGATCGCCGTCGCCTGTGCCGTGCGTGCCTGGTTGCGCCCGAACAGGTCGACCTCCCACGCTGCGGAAATCGCCACCTGATTGATCGTCACCGCGTGATCGTTGGTCACGAAGCCACGATTGGCGCGCTCGCTGCTGGCCGATGCATTGACCTGCGGTGCCAGCGCGGACTGCGCCAGCAGCCGGCCGGCGCGCGCCTCTTCCACGCGCGCCGTGGCAATCGCGAGTGATTTGTTGCCTTCCAGCGCCTCGGCCACCAGCGCGTCGAGGGTCGGGTCGCGGAAGCGCGACCACCACTTCTGATCGACGCTGGCATCCTCGTCCCCTGCGACAAGATAGTCACTTGCGCCCTGCCCGCCGGCCAGTTTCGGCCATTGCGACGGGCTTGCGATATCGGACGATTGCGGACCGGGAGGGGTCGTGCATGCCGCCAGCAGCGCAGCGGCGGCCAGCACGGTCATCGCCTTAAGCTTCAACATGGTGATGCACCTTTTCAGTCTTGGTGATGCGTTTCTCCAGGGCACGCACCATTACATAGAAGATCGGCGTCAGGAACAGGCCGAAGAAGGTCACGCCGATCATGCCGAAGAACACCGCCACGCCCATGGCGTGCCGCATCTCGGCGCCGGCGCCGTGCGAAAGCACCAGCGGCAGCACGCCCATGATGAACGCGATCGACGTCATCAGGATGGGCCGCAGGCGCAGGTGCGCGGCCTCCACCGCTGCCGCGAAGGTCGACTTGCCATGGATTTCCAGTTCCCGCGCAAACTCGCCGATCAGAATGGCGTTCTTGCATGACAAGCCAATGAGCACGAAGAAGCCGATCTGCGTGAACAGGTTGTTGTCGCCGCGCGTCAGCCAGACCCCCGTAATGGCCGAGAACAGGCACATCGGCACGATCAGGATGATGGCCAGCGGCAGGAACATGCTCTCGTATTGCGCGGTCAGGACCAGGAAGACCAGCAGGATGCAGATCGGGAACACGATCAGCGCGGTGTTGCCTGCCAGAATCTGCTGGTAGGCGAGCTCGGTCCATTCGAACGTCATCTCCCCCGTCAACGTCTGATCCAGGATCTTCGCGATAGCGGCCTGAGCCTGTCCCGTCGAATAGCCCGGGGCGGGCCCACCATTGAGGTCCGCGGAACGGTAGCCGTTGTAGCGCGACGCGCTGTCCGGTCCGCTCGTATCGCTCAGCGTGATCACCGCTCCCAGCGGCACCATCTTCCCTTCGACGTTGCGGACCTTGAGGTTCAGGATGTCCTCCCGCTTCGAACGGAAGTCCTTGTCGCCCTGCGCAATGACCTGATAGGTACGGCCGAACTTGTTGAAGTCGTTGACATACAGGGATCCGAGATAGATCTGCATGGTCTTGAACACATCATCGACGTCGATACCGAGCTGCGAAGCCTTTGTACGATCCACATCGGCAAACAACTGAGGCGTCGTGACGTTATAGGTCGTATAGACGCCGGCCAGTTCCGGCGCCTTGCGGGCCTTTTCCAGCACGGCATTGACGGTCTTGCTCAATGCCAGATACCCAGCGTCGCCACGGTCTTCGATCTGGAGCTTGAAGCCCCCCGATTTGCCCAGCCCCTGCACCGGCGGCGGCGGGAACACCGCGATAAACGCATCCTTGATGGAGGCAAATTTCTTCTGCAGGTTCGCGGCCAGCGCCGGGCCGGAGGCACCGATCTCACGCATTTCCTCGAACGATTTCTCGCCGATGAACACGGTGGCCGACGATGGGCTGTTGATAAAGCCGTTCAACGACAGCCCCGGAAATTCCACGGCGGTCCGGAAACTCGGATCTTTCGAGGCAAGCTCCGTCATCTGCCGCGCGACCGCTTCGGTACGTTCGAGCGTGGCGCCATTGGGCAACTGGACCAGATTGACCAGATAACCCTTGTCCTGAATCGGCACGAAACCAGACGGCACCTTGGCGAATCCCAGCACGGTAGCGCCAAGCAACACCAGATAGATCAGGATCGAGCCACGCTTGCGGTGCAAGGCGCGCGTCACGCCGCCGCTGTACGCGTCGGAACTTCGCAGGAAGAACCGATTGAACCTGACGAAAAATCCGCCCAGAAATCGATCCATGAAGCGAGTCAGGCGATCCTTGGGGGCATCATGGGCACGCAGCAACAGCGCGGCCAGTGCCGGTGACAAGGTCAGCGAATTGAACGCCGAGATCACGGTCGAGAACGCAATGGTCAGGGCAAACTGGCGATAGAACTGACCCGTCAGCCCGCTGATGAACGCGATCGGCACGAACACAGCGCACAGGACGAGCGCGATGGCGATGATTGGCCCGGTCACTTCCTGCATCGCTTTGATCGTCGCCTCCCTGGGCCGCAAGCCGTTGGCGATGTTGCGCTCGACGTTCTCGACGACCACGATGGCGTCATCGACGACGATACCGATCGCCAGCACAAGCCCGAACAAGGACAAGGCGTTGATCGAGAATCCGAACACGTGCATCGCCGCGAACGTGCCAACCACGGATACGGGCACCGCCAGCAAGGGAATGATGGCAGCCCGCCAGGTCTGCAGGAACAGGATCACCACCAGCACCACCAGTACGATGGCCTCCAGCAGCGTGTGCGTGACCGCCGAAATGGAGTCACGCACGAACGTTGTCGGGTCGTAGGCAATCCGATACTCGAGGCCCTTGGGGAAGCGCTTGCTCAACGTCTCCATCGTTGCGCGGACATTCTTTGAGATCTCGAGCGCATTGGCGCCCGGCGACTGGAAAATCACCAGCGCGAGCGCCTGCTTGTTGTCCAGCAGCGCGCGCAGCGCGTAGTCGCTGGCGCCCATCTCGATGCGCGCAACGTCGCGGAGATAGGTCACCACGCCGCCATCGCGCTTGATGATGATGTTCTCGAACTGGTCGACATCCGTGAGACGGCCCTGCACGTTGACCGGCAACTGGATCTCGACGTTGTCCTTGTAGGGCGCGCCGCCGACCACGCCGGCCGCCACCTGGATGTTCTGCTTGCGGATCGCGGCAACCACCTCCTCGGGATTCAGGTTCCGTTCCGCAATCTTCTGCGGATTCAGCCAGACGCGCATGGCATAGTTGCCTGACCCGTTCAGGTTGATCTGGCCGATGCCGGAGATCTTCGACAGCTCGTCCTTGACGTTCAGCAACGCATAGTTGCGCAGGTACAGGTTGTCATACTGATCGTTGGGCGATACCAGATGGACCACCATCGTCAGGTCTGGCGAACTCTTGACGGTGCTGACGCCAAGCTGGCGCGTCACGTCGGGCAACCGCGGCAGCGCCTCGTTGACGCGGTTCTGCACCAGCTGCGTGGCCAGGTCAGGGTCCGTGCCGAGCTTGAATGTCACGGTCAGCGTCATCACCCCGTCGCTGGCGGCCTGCGAGGACATGTAGAGCATATTCTCCACGCCATTGATCTGCTCCTCGATCGGCGTGGCGACGGTTTCCGCAATGACCTTGGGGTTGGCGCCCGGGAACTGTGCCCGCACGACGACCGACGGGGGAACGACCTCCGGATATTCCGAGATGGGCAGTTTGGGGATCGCAATCAACCCGGCCAGGAAGATCAGGATGGAGATCACGGCCGCGAAATTGGGCCGGTCGACAAAGAATTTGGAGAGATTCATCGTGTCACTCCGGCCGCGTCGCCGTTCCCACGGCGGCGGTCTTGACGGCCTCTGGCGCGCCTTCCTTCGGTGCCACCAGGATATCCGGACGAACGAACTGCACGCCCGTGGTGACCACGCGGTCGCCGGCAGTCAGCCCGCTCAGCACAATGTGCTGCCCGTCGACGCCTGCGCCCAGCGTCACCTCGCGATAGACCACCTTGTTTTCCGGGTTCACCACGAAGACGAACTTCTTGCTCTGGTCGCTGCCGATCGCGATGTCGGGCACCATCAGCGCCCGCGTATCGGCGCTGCCCGCCAGGCTGATCGATACAAACATGCCCGGCAGGAGCGCTCCGTCCTTGTTGGCGAACTTCGCGCGCGCGCGGATCGTGCCGGTATTCACGTCGATGCTGTTGTCGAAGGTATAGATCGTGCCCTGGTACGTGTGGTCCGTATCGCCCTGCACCTTCAGGTCGACCGGAATCTGCTGCTCCTTGCTCTGCGTGCTGGCATGCGTGCGGATCGTCCGGACGTAGCTTTGCTCGTCGACCTCGAAATCCGCATAGATGCCGTCGCTCGAGACGATCCGGGTCAGCACTGGCGCGTTGGGCCCCGGCTGTACCAGATTGCCGAGCGTGATCTCGGCGCGGCTGATGCGCCCGGCGATCGGTGCCTTCACATAGGCATAGTCAAGGTTGATGCTGGCCTGACGCAACGCGGCCTCGGCGGCGAGCACGGCGGCCTGCGCCATCCGGTTCTCGTTGCTGCGCTGGTCGTGCACGCTCTTGGGGATTGCCTCGGCATCGATCAGCCCCTTTGCCCGCTCATATTCGGTCGCGGCGAATTCCGCACGCGCACGAGCCGAGGCCACATCGGCCCGCGCACGAGCCACGGCGGCCTCGTACGGGCGCGGATCGATGACGAACATCACATCACCGGCACGAACGTTCTGACCATCCCGGATCCGCACTTCGACGATGCGACCGCCGACCTCCGGCCGGACCAGCGCTTCGTCCACCGACTTCAGACGACCGGAAAAGCTGGTCCAGACCCGCACATTCTCTGGCTGGAGTGACTTGACGATGACCTCGGTTGGCGGGGGCGCTGCAGGCGCGGCAGCACGCGTGTCCTTCTGTACAAAGGCCGCAGCCAGGCCGCCGGCCACGGCCACGGCCGCGACACCGGCCAGCACTGGCGGGCGACGAAGGATAGATCGGGGATGTTCCATGGCTTCACTCCTGGGAAGGTCGACGTTGGGAATCGGGAAGGAAATCGGGTGCGGGTTGGGGACGGGTCCGGCGTCCACGGGGTGCGGGCTCGCCAGAGTGCAGCCGAAGAAACGCCGCCACCTCGGCCAGCGCCCCCGCGTGGGTGACGATGGACCCGTGCGTGGCCTCGCTGTAGCAGCTGGCCTCGGTCGGCACGCCGGCCGCAAGCAGACCGCCGGCATAGAGCTCGCCTTCGACGTGGCACAAATCCTGGGCGGCGCCGACAATCAGGGTCGGCGGCAGGCCGCCCAGTCGGCGCGATTCGAGCGGCGCCGCGTACGGATGGAGTTGCTGCAGCACGTCAGGCAGGTAGGCCCGATAGCCCTGAGCGCAATCACGGGCGGAGAGATCGTTCTCCTGCAACCGTGCAGCGTCGGCGAGGCGCGTCATGCTTGGATCCAGCAACGGCGCCAGCAGCGCCTGGGCGCGCAGGACCAGGTCCTTCCGGTCGCGCGCCATCGCGCAGATACCGGTCGCCAGGTTGCCGCCGGCATCGTATCCGGCAATGGCCATGCGCCGCGCATCGCCGCCAAGCGCCTGTGCGTTGGCCTGTGCCCAGCGACCCGCCAGATAGCCGTCTTCGAGCGGCGCGGGAAACGGAAACTGCGGCGACAGCGAATAGCCCACCGCCACGACGATGGCCGGCGCCTGGCTGGAAATCGCCGTGGCCGGCACATCGGCGCAGTCGAGACCACCGGTCAGAAAGCCGCCACCGTGGAAATAGAGCACGATGGGCAACTTCTCCCGCGATTCGGCCGGGGCATAGATGCGCAAGGGAATGCGCTGCGCATGACCGGCAATGGTCACGCCACTGACGCGCACGGCAATGCGATGGAGGGGTGAATCGGCCATGACGGAGGGGAGGTCCTGCGGATGTTGCGATGCATGAATTCTGGTACAGTGCGCGAATCTGATAAACGCCTATAATCCAGAACACAATTTGGCGCAGCCAAACAATCGGACAGCCACGCTGCATTCGTTCGGTGCTGCGTACCGAAGCAGGGAAAGCCATAGATGGACAAGGTGCAAGCAATGGAGGTCTTCACCCGCGTGGTGGAGATGAGCAGCTTCTCGCGCGCGGCAGAGGCGCTGGGGCTATCCCGCACGTCGGCCACGACGATCATCCAGAACCTCGAAGCGCACCTGCATGTGCGCCTCATTCACCGCACGACGCGCCAGCTCAGGCTGACGGCGGAGGGCGCCGAGTATTACGAGCGCTGCATGCGAATCCTCGGCGAGATCGCCGAGACTGAAGTCGCCCTGACGCGCTCAGGCAAGGGGCCGACGGGCAAGCTGCGTATTGAAATGCCGGCCTCGCTCGGCCGCACCGTCGTCACGCCCCGGCTCCATACCTTCCACGCAAAGTACCCGGACATCGAACTGGTCGTGGGCTACGGCGACAAGCTCGTGGATCTGATCCAGGACGGCGTGGATTGCGCGATTCGTGCCGGGTCATTGCAGGATTCCAGCCTGGTCGCGCGCGGCCTTGGTGATATCCACACCGCCACGGTGGCCAGCCCCGCCTATATTCACCGTCACGGCATGCCGCGCAGCCTGTCGGACCTGCAAGATCACAAGGCCATCCACTACATCTCGAACCGTACCGGCCGCACGCTCGACATGAATTTCGTGGTAGATGGCAATCCCGTGGACGTGAGCATGCGCGGCAACGTCAGTTTCAATAGCCTGGATGCATACGTCACCTATGGGCTCAGTGGTGCCGGGATACTGCAGCCGCCCCGCTTCATGATTCAGGAGCATCTGCGCAGTGGCGCGCTGGTGGAACTGCTGCCCCAATGGCGGCCTCGCCCGATCCCGGTCGCGGTGGTCTATCCGCAGAACCGGCATCTGGCCCCCAAGGTGCGCGTATTCGTCGACTGGGTCGCCGAGTTGTTCGAGTCGTGTCCGCTGATGGCGGCAGCCGATTCCACGGGCGAGGCTTGCGAACTCGCCAGGAGCCGGGTTGCCCGCGCCGATCCTCCGCCTGCGCGGGCCCGGCCGGCCGTCGCGCAAGCGCTCGCGGTCTGAAGCCCGGTCGCTCGTTCGAATCCGTTCCTGCTGGTTCTTACCCGGGCCGGGCGGGCACCTTGGCGCCGATCGCATTCAAGCCGTTGGCCACGTCGTCGAGCAACGCGACGGATAGCGCCGGATCTGCCGAGGCACGCGCCAGCCCCATCGCGCCAACACAGGTAGAGAACTGAAAGATCGCCATGGCCCGTGGATTGCTGCAGCCTTGCGCCGCAAGCAGCCCCTCCAGGAAACGCAGGACCCGCTGCACATGGTGCGTGTAGGCGTGACGCGTGGCGGCGTCGCCGCGTGCCGCATCGTTGGCCAGCGCGACGATCGGGCAGCCGCTTCCGGGCGCATCGCGATGGGCGGTGCTCAAGTAATTGCGCAGCGCGGACGCCAAGTCCGGTGACGAGGCCGCCCAGGTATCGAGGCTCCGCGCGGCTTCATCAAAGGCTTCGGCCAACATCTCTTCGCGGGACGCGAAATGCCGGTAGAAGGCACCGGTCGTGACGCCGGCTTCCGCCGTGATCTCCGCCAGCCCGACCCCAGACATGCCGTGTTCACGGAAACGCCGCGCCGCGATCTGGATGATTCGTTGCCGGGTTGCGGCCTTGGCCGCCTGGGAATGGCCCATGGGTATCTTCGCGCCTGTCTTGGCTTCCTGGCTGGCACATCGCCAGCCTGCGCGAGATTTTAATCCATGCCCGGCGACACTGGCTGCGGGAGTGATGGTATCCGGCCTCGCGCTTGAAATTGCCGCGGTTCGGCCATTCCGTAACGACTGCAGGATCTGCTTCCAGGCGATCGCAAAACGTGGAAGAAGGCCTCATGCTCGCGCAAGGCGAATGCACCCAAAGGCAGCACTGTTGGCGCCGTGCAATATTGCAGAGCGCCCTCGCGGGCTTCCCCGTAACGCTGGCCACGAATCACGAATACATGCAGATGATCGTTGGTCCAGCCCATGACCATCTGGATGACTTCGTGGAATTGCCCAAGCGTCATGGTCTCGGGAATGAGCACACGTCGCCAAGCCGACGGACTCAATCCGCGGAGCGCGATTCGGAGTTGTAAGACGGAGGGCGCGGTTCGAGAGTCCGAAGTCATTAGCGCATTCTAGGTGGCTCATCAGCCTCACAGCGCGGGTCAAGGACTTCGCCCCCGTTTTGGCGCGATCTCCTTGCCGTCATCGTTGCTGTCCCTGGCCATGCGGCCCCCCGGTCCGAATTGAGGTCACTGCGATCCCATCAAGCTCGTGGTCGAAAGCCGCATACGAAACAAGCGATTATCCAGCGGCGCCTGAGAGTGTTTCCGCCTGCGACGTGTTTATCCGGGCGCCCGCAGAGCGTAACTTCGTCCCTAGCGTAATAACGCGACAACACAATATTTGGAGACACGTAATGCAGTCCGCCTACGGATACCAGACCCCACCAGCCGCTTCCGAACTCACCTCCGTCGAGGCGGGCACCCCAATGGGTGAGCTGCTGCGACGCTACTGGCAGCCTGTCTGCACCTCGGATGAGGTCAAGGACCTGCCGCGTAAGGAAAAGCTCCTTTGTGAGGAGATCGTCCTGTTCCGCGACGGGACAGGACAAGTGGGTGCCTTGAAGCCGCACTGCGCGCATCGCGGCGCTTCTCTTGAATGGGGCCGGGTAGAAGACAAGGGATTGCGTTGTTGCCTTCACGGCTGGCTTTACGACACCCAGGGGCGCTGTGTCGAAATGCCATGTGAAACCCAGGAATTCTGCACGCGGATGAATGTCTGGCAGCCGGCCTATCCAACCCACGAATTTGGCGGGCTCATCTTCGTCTATATGGGGCCGCCCGGCACCGAGCCGGTGTTCCCGATTTATGACGTCGTCGATCCGGACGTGGTGGGCGAGGTCGAACTTCGCGGCATGCGGCTCTGGGGCGACTACGGGATTGGCTACGTCAAGGACTGTAACTGGTTGCAGCATTACGAGAACATTGTCGATCCCTGGCACCTGATTCTGTTGCACCAGGTTATCAGCGGAAACCAAGGGCACAACATGCTCGATGGGCTGACGCAGGAAATGATGGCGCGGGACATGGCCAAGATAGATTTTCAGAAGACGCCATTGGGGGTGCGCTTCAACATGGTGCGCGAGCTACCGAACGGTGACTACTTCATTCGCCACGCCGAATGCATCGTGCCGAACGCCTTCCTCGTTCCCGCCGTCAACGACAGTGGTGCGCGCAAATCGCGCGCCACTGAACTGTCCTGGGCAGTGCCGGTAGACAACGAACATGTCCGCGGTCTCAGCATCGTCGCCTGGCCGCTGGAGGGTGGCGCACCGAAGCCCGGCTGGCGTCCCGGGACCGATATCAGCGACGCGATCCGGCCGGGCGCGGCCTTGGAGCGGAGTTACGAGGAGCGCCAGCGTAAGCCCGATGACCGCGAGGCGCAGGAGGGGCAGCGCGCCATTGCCGTGCACGCGCTCGAAAACCTTGGCACCTCCGACACTGGCGTCGTCATGTTGCGACGCATGCTGCGCGAGCAGTTGAAGCGGCTGGAACAGGGGCTCGACCCACTCAACATCGTGCGCGACAAGGACGCCGCGCGCGGCATTCCGACCTTCACCTGGAACGCGGTCCTCACCGCCAGCGAAGCCGCCGCGCTTGGCGACAACGTCGGGCGCTTCGGGTGATTTTCCGGAGCCCACGTCCCTGGCGCCCGATGCGCCGGGGACGCGTATTCCGCGATGCTCGACGGATTCATCCGCATCGCAGGCGAGTGCAGCGATGTGGAGGTACACGACACCTGCCACGCCTATATCGCGGAGTGCGATCGCGGCTGTAGCCCAATGTGGAGCGAAAACGAGATGCTCAAATTCACCTCCTGCAAGCACCGTCCGGACAGTCGCCTGTCCTACCCATTACCAGCATCGCCAAAAATCTGCGGGCTCGCCTTGCACCTGATGGGTCCCCGGGTATGAAGTACAACTCGACTGTCGTCATCATCGGCGCCGGCCAGGCCGGCTTCCAGGCAGCCGCGTCGCTGCGCCAGGCGGGGTTCGACGGCAGGATCCGGCTCGTCGGCGACGAGCCCTGCATCCCCTACGACCGCCCGCCCCTTTCGAAATCCTATCTTGCGGGCGAAGCCCAGATCGACAACCTTTGGCTGCGGCCGGAGACGTTCTACCAAAAGGAGCGCATCGAACTGGAACTCGGCGAGACCGCGACTGCCATTGACCGGCAGACGCGGCATGTCGAATTCGCCTCTGGCCGCAAGATTGCCTACGACCGATTGGTGTTGGCGACCGGTGCCCGCTGCCGTCCCTTATCGGTCCCAGGTGCCGGACTTGACGGCGTTTTTCCGCTGCGCAACCTCGCTGACGCAGACGCCTTGCGGCCGCGGCTCGCAGAGGCGAGCGAAGCGATTGTGATCGGCGCCGGATTCATTGGCCTTGAATTTGCCGCCGTTGCTCGTCAAGCCGGGGTTGGCGTACGCATCGTCGAAGTCACGCTGCGCCCGATGGGACGCGTTGTCTCCGAGGAGACATCACGCTTCTACACCAAGGCGCACCGGGACTGGGGCTCCGAGATTCTGCTCGGCACTGGTGTCACCCGTATTCTTGGCAACGGCCGCGTCAGCGGCGTTGAGACTAGCGATGGCCGCAGACTGCCGGCCGACCTCGTACTCGTTGGCATCGGCGTCCTGCCAAATACCGAGATCGCCGCGGCAGCGGGGTTGGCGACCGACAACGGCATTGTCGTCGACCAAAACCTGGCGACGTCCGACCCAGCGATTTTTGCGATTGGCGATTGCGCCAACTTCCCCAGCCGCTTCGCGGCGGGACGCTGCCGCCTCGAATCGATTCAAAACGCCGTTGACCAGGGCCATGCCGTCGCTGCTGCAATCGTCGGCAAGCCAATACCTTATGACAAGGTGCCATGGTTCTGGACCGACCAAGCAGATTTGAAATTGCAGATCGCCGGCAACACCGTCAGCCGTGATCGCGTAGTGCTGCGCGGCGATCCTGAGAGCCGCAGCTTCTCAATGTTCTGCTTCCGCGCCGGCACGCTGACGGGCGTGGAATCGATCAACCGGCCGAGCGACCACGTGATCGCGCGCCGGCTGCTGCTTGCCAGCCCGCGCCTGTCCCCAGAACAAGCCGGCGACCCTGATTTCGATCTGCGGGCGTATGCCACCAGCGTTTCGCGACGCGAGGCGGCGCACACATGACGATCGAATAACACGGGTGTGTTTCCAATCTTGGCTTGCCATTGAATGGCGAACGAACAACTGGGAGGACCGTAGAGATGGCGGGAGAAACTGCAAATTTCGGATTGCGCAACTGGCCGCCGGCGCCGGCAATCCGACCATTCGAGCCGACACCGCGCCAGCAGAAGATGCGCGACCTGGCGCTAGCCGGCCTGGCCGAGCCGTTTCGCGGAATAAGCTGCGCAGCCTCGCTAGTCGAGGGGCCATCCCCGCGCACTGCCACCGGCGCCTCCCTTGCCCCGTTGGTCGACGCGGCACACACCTTTCTCGCGAGCCTCGACGCCAGGCAGCGGCAAGCCGCCTGCCTGGCCATCGACGATGACGCGGGCCGGCAGTGGTCCAACATTCATGCCTGGTTGATACCGCGCAATGGGATTTGCCTTGCCGATCTCGACCATAGCCAGCGCGAGGCAGCGCTGGCACTGCTGCGCGAGACGATGAGCGAGACGGGTTATCAAACCGCGCGTGACGTCATGCGCCTCAACGAGCATGCCCTAGAGATAACGGGCAAGCCTGAGGAATACAGCGAGTGGTACTACTGGATCAGCATGTTCGGCACGCCGTCGCCGAACGCCCCCTGGGGCTGGCAGATCGATGGTCACCACCTGAACGTCAATTGCTTCGTGCTCGGTCACCAACTCGTCATGACGCCGACCTTTATGGGGTCGGAGCCCGTTCTGGCGCGGTTCGGCAAATATAAAGGTCTCCGCGTGTTTGCCGCTGAAGAGGAACACGGCCATGCGTTGATGGGCGCGCTGTCGGCCGAGGCGCGGCAACAGGCGACCATCGGCACTGACCTGCCGCGGGAAGTGTTCGCTGGTCCGTTCAACGATAACCGGCATATCGAGCCGGGCGGCATCCGTTATGCGGACCTGCCGCAGGAAGGCCGTGAGCGTCTCGAGGCGCTGCTGGCGACCTATGTCGGGCACATCCGCCCCGGTCACTCGGCACTGCGCTGGGACGAGGCCAAACGCCACCTCGCCGATACGCATTTTGCCTGGATCGGGCCGTTTGACGAGTCCAGCCCGTTCTATTACCGCATCTTGAACCCGGCAATCCTCGTCGAGTTCGACCACCAACCCGGCATCGTCTTTGACAACGATATGCCGTCGCGCGACCACATCCACACGCTCATTCGCACACCAAATGGCAGGGATTATGGCAAGGATCTGCTGCGCCAGCATTACCTCCAGTGGCATACCGGTGGGCACGGTACCCATACCCACTCGCACACCCACGGGTCACCCGCCCGTAGCACGGCTGAGCCCGGCGGCCGAAGTCCGGCCGAACCGCCGAAGTGAACGCCTGGCCGACGACGCATCGGCACGACTAAACCTGCAATGCTTAACCAACTGAAGGAGACGACTGATGCCCTACGCCATTCGCATTCACGAGACCGGCGGACCCGAGACTCTCACTTGGGACGAGATCTCCATCGGAGATCCTGGTCCGGGAGAAGTACGCCTTCGCCAGACGGCCGTCGGCGTCAATTTCATCGACACCTACTACCGTACCGGCCTCTACGAGCTGCCGTTGCCCTTGATCCCGGGGCGCGAAGCCGCCGGCGTGGTGGAGGCAGTCGCGCCTGACGTGACTTCGCTGAAACCGGGCGACCGCGTTGTTTATGGCGGTACGCAAGGCAGCTATGCCGAAGTCCGGCTCATGCCTGCCGATCGCCTCATCAAACTTCCCGACGGGATTAGCGACGAGCTCGGTGCCGCAATGATGCAGAAGGGCATGACCGCCCAGTTCCTGTGTCGCCAGATCTACCCGGTCGGCAAGGGTGACACGATTCTCGTGCATGCCGCCGCGGGCGGCGTCGGCCTCGTGCTCTGCCAGTGGGCCAAGCATCTCGGCGCGACCGTCATCGGCACAGTGTCAACCGAGGAAAAGGCGAAGCTTGTGAAGGCCCACGGCTGCGACTATCCGCTGATCCACGGCAAGGATGACTTTGTCAAAGCAGTGAAGGAGATCACAGGCGGTGTCGGCGTCCCGGTCGTCTATGACTCGATCGGCAAGGACACCTTTATGAGATCACTCGACTGCCTTAAGCCACGCGGCCTCATGGTGTCATTCGGCCAGGCGTCCGGCGCGGTGCCGCCGTTTGACATCAGCATCCTGAATAAAAAGGGCTCGCTATTCCTGACTCGCCCTACCCTCAATGCCTACCTGGAGACCCGTGCGCAGGTCGACAAGGTTGCCCAGGACGTGTTCGACGTCGTGCAGTCGGGGGTAGTGAAGGTGTACATCGGCCAGCGCTTTCCGCTCAAGGACGCAGCGCAAGCGCATCGCACCCTGGAGTCCCGCAAGACAACGGGCTCCTTGGTGCTTCTACCCTGACATAAAGCGCCACGTTCTACCTCACGATGTCGAGGTGCTGGCTCGATCATCGGCAAGCTCACGACATCACAGCTCGAAAGAAAAGGATGCCATTGATGACACACGCCAACTTCGACATGAATGCGGTCAGAAGCAAGATCGGCTCGTACGCCGATACGCTAACGCCTCTCGCTGATCGCGAACAGGAATACAAGGACCTGGTCGGTTTCGTGCCGCCGCGCATCGCCGCCCGACTTGCCGTGACGGGCGCGCTCGATCCGATACTGCTTGGTATGCAAGAGGACGTGCGCCGCCGCGCTATGTATCCGACATGTTTCGATACGAAGACCGCCCAGCTCATGGCATTCGGCATCCTCCTTGTCAAACTACTCGATGCAGCCACGTTGCACGCTCGCGCGGCGCGCCGTGCCGGTGCGACCTGGGAAGAGCTGCAAGCGGTCGTCAATCTCGCCTACTTATACGGTGGCATGCCGATCGCGAACCGCGGAGCGGAGATCATGGCTCAGCTGGCTGCATCCGAGATCGAGGTCCGGACCGATCCCACTGCCTAGCCGCAAAGGCGGCTCAAGACGTCTTGAATGATCCGCCATCGCGGCGGCTCTCCCCCCGCCGTTCTTGCCAAATACCGGAAATGAAATGCCGCAGCGCATGCCCGGTGGTGAGCGGCGGTGTCCTGGCATCGAGACGCTAGTTGGGCCACCTTCCGCAGGGCACTGAGAGGCCTGGCGGATTACGACTCCAGTCCTACCGATCAGGCATGGCGGCAAGCCAGCGCTGCTCGTCGGCAAACCGCTCGATCAGCATGTCGAGGAGCAGCCGGACCTTGGTGCTTAAGTGTCGCCGATGGGGGTAGAGCGCGACGATCTCCAACTCCTCTGTCCGGTAGTCGGGCAGCAGCGGCACCAGCGCGCCAGAAGCGAGAAGATCAGAAACAATAAACGGGGGGCACAGCCACAATCCGAGTCCGGCAGTTGCAGCCGAGCGCATGACGGTAATGCTGGCGGTGACCATGTTGCCCGACACGCGAGTGGTCGTTGTATTGCCGGCAGCATCGATGAAACGAAACTCGTTGCGGAAGAGCGAATAGGCGTAAAGCAGGCAGTTGTGGCCGGCCAGGTCTGCTGGCGTGTGCGGTGTGGAGTGCGTGTCGAGATAAGCCGGCGCACAGTACAACTGGTAGTGCCATTTCGCCAAGGTCCGTCTGATCAGGGTCGAATCAGGAGGCGATACAGGCATGATCGATAGGTCGAACCCATCCCGCACGGGGTCGATCGTCGCGTCGGTCTCGAAATCCAGCGAGACTTCCGGGTACTTGGCCGAGAAGTGGGTGGCGACAGGTGCAATAAAGCGGTCCAACGAGTGGTGGCAACGCAGGCGGAGACGACCGCGCGGAGTCGCCTGCAACGCGCTGGTATTTTCGTCCGCTTCCGCCAGATCCAGCAGGATCCTCGAGCAGCGTTCGTAATATTCGCGGCCAATCTCCGTCAGGCTGACATGCCGCGTGGTGCGGTTCAACAGGCGCACACCGAGGCTGTCTTCCAGCGCCTGTACCTGGTTGCTGATTGTCGTTGTCGAAAGGTCGAGGCGCCGCGCTGCCATGGTGAAGCTGCCGCTTTCGACAACGCGGACAAAGGCGGTAAGACTGGCCATCCGATCCATGCGTTCCACCGACCATCGCGTCACAGTTGACAGTCACTCATGATGGAGCGCCAAGCCAGCGTTTGTCAATGTGGCTGTCGTATCGCATCAAGCACATCGCTTTCACTTCCGCGGCTGTTCCTGCCCTGGATTCAGCCACATTTCTTCCCGCAAATCTCAATTGCGCGTCTCTCGCGATCGGCGCCGCGCCGCTGTGCGTCGGATATGGCGGCAACCAGTCCGCCCACAGGGGGAAATGCCCTCCAACCAGGTACATGATTTTTTCATGTCACCTGAAAGTCTATCCCGTTTTCGGGGAGTTATTCCCTCGGAAAAAGCGTTTATCTTGGACCCAATGCAGACGGGCCGCCATGTTGATCCAAACCGTCTGATTGACAAGAAACGCGTCAGGAAAAACCAAGTGAAACGGAGGTGAAACATGCCCAAAGGTCATGATGTTTGCAGCGTTGCCGAATTAAAGTCGGGCGACATGAAATGTGTCTTTATGGGAGCCACGCGGGTTCTGCTCGCCAACGTGGACGGCAAGGTCTACGCGACCAGCGATATCTGTTCGCACGCTTTGGCCTATCTCTCGGACGGATACCTCGAGGGCTCTGTAGTCGAGTGTCCGCTTCATGGTGCGCAATTCGACGTCATAACCGGGAAGGCGTTGTCGCCGCCGGCAGACGGAGATATTGAAACCTACGAGGTCACAGAGGCAGACGGCAGGATCTTTGTAGCCCCAGTGGAATTGGCGCTCGCGAAAAGCTGAGCCAGACCCATAGACCTGATAGATGCTCAATCTGAGCGTGGAGGAATACTGATATGCCTTTCGAAACAGCGTTGACCAGAGCGCTTGATTTGCGCGTTCCGATCTTGGCGGCCCCTCTCGGACGAGGTACAAACGCGGAATTTCTCGGAGCGATGGCCAATAGCGGCAGCTTCGGGTTTACTGCGCTGGCGCATATGGCGGAAGAGACTGTAAGCGACGAGCTTGCAGCGATAAACCGGGTCACGAACGGCCGGTTTGGTGCCAATCTCACCTTGGTCGTTGATCAACGGAAGCGGCTCGCTGCAGCATTGGATGCCGGCGTGCGCGTCTTCTCTCTATGGCAAGGAGATATCGAGCCCTATGTTCGTGCCATCAAGGATGCGGGCGGGCTTGTTTTCTGGACAGTGGGTGACGCAGAAGATGCGGCGCGGGCAAAGGAGTTGGGCGTCGACTTTATCGTTTCTCAAGGAAGGGAGGCTGGCGGTCATTTCGTAGGAAGCGCACCTACGATGACGCTCCTCCCCTCCATTGTTGACGCCGCGAATGGGGTCCCCGTGGTAGCTGCGGGCGGTATTGCAGACGGCAGGGGCCTGCTCGCTGCGATGGCTCTTGGTGCTTGTGGCGTTTGGATGGGAACGCGCTTTGTTGCGAGCAAGGAATCGGCCAATCACAGCGGTTACAAGGAACGCGTTGTTTCAGCTCGCGCGCGGGATCTTGTCGAGACCGAGCTCTTTGATCCGGTTGGGCAGGAATGTCCCCATTGGGTAATTCGCAACTCCACATTCTCTAAATGGGAAGCGGCCGGTTGCCCACCCGCCGGTCAACGACCTGGGGAAGGCGAGCCTATATCGCGCTTTCCGAATGGAAAGCCACTCTATCGCTATAACGTCGCGGCGCCTTGGGACGCCATGGAGGGAGAATGGGAAGCTAGCCCACTCTATGCCGGCGCCACAGTTGAACTCATACATGATGTGAAGTCTGTCGCAGAGATCGTTACGGAGATCGAGGCAGCGGCGCAGGCCGCGCTTGCCAAGGTTGCTCACTGGCAGACCGTCGTCAAATGAGGCAGGTGATCTATCAGAATGACAATCCACAACGGATCTTGGCGCCAGGCCTCGAATGGGGATGCGGCGCGCGACGTTCCGGGGCACCACGTAGCGTTCAGTCGCGAAAWCGGGACTCGCAAGTGCATCGCCGGGTGTGCAGAGGGGTGTCAGCTGAAGGCTTCGCGCAGTGCGCCAAGGCGCTGGAAGATGCAACCAGGAAAGAGGAGTTGGCGTAAATGACATATCCGAATACTCAGTTGTTGATTGGTGGTGAGTGGGCCGACGCGCAGAACGGCGAGACCATGGACGTGGTGAACCCGGCCACCGGCCTCGTCATCGGGAACGTGGCGAAGGCCTCCACCGCCGATCTCGATCGCGCGCTTGAGGCCGCACAGAAGGGTTTCGAGGGCTGGCGCGACGTGCCTGCCAACGAACGGGCCCAGATCATGCGCCGCGCCGCCGCGCTGATCCGCGAGCGTGCCGATACGATCGCCCCCTGGATGACCCAGGAACAGGGCAAGCCGCTGGCCGAGGCGAAGGTTGAGACGCTGGCCGCCGCCGACGTCATCGAATGGTTCGCCGACGAAGGCCGCCGCGTCTACGGCCGCATCGTCCCGTCGCGCAATATCGCCGCGCAGCAACTGGTGATCAAAGAACCGGTCGGCCCGGTCGCGGCGTTCACGCCCTGGAACTTCCCGATCAACCAGGCCGTCCGCAAGGTGTCGGCCGCGCTTGCCACGGGCTGCTCGATCATCGTGAAGGCGCCCAAGGAAACCCCGGCATCGCCGGCCGCGCTGATGCGCGCGTTCGTCGACGCCGGCGTGCCGGCGGGCGTGGTGGGCCTGGTGTTCGGTGACTCCGCCGAGATCTCCAGCTACCTGATCCCGCATCCGGTCATCCGCAAGGTCACGTTCACGGGTTCGACCCCGGTCGGCAAGATACTGGCGGCCATGGCCGGCCGGCACATGAAGCGCGTGACGATGGAACTGGGCGGTCACGCCCCGGTGATCGTCGCCGAGGACGCCGACCTGGAACTTGCGGTCAAGGCCGCCGGCGGTGCCAAGTTCCGCAACGCCGGCCAAGTTTGCATCTCGCCGACACGGTTCCTGGTCCACAACAGCGTTCGCGCCGAATTCGCCAAGCGCATCGCCGCCCACGCCGAAAGCCTGAAGGTCGGCGACGGCCTTTCCGAAGGCACTACGTTGGGCCCGCTGGCCAATCCGCGCCGCGTCATGGACATGACCAGCCTTGTGGAAGACGCGCTCAAGTCGGGCGCCAAGCTGGAAACTGGTGGCACGCGGATCGGCGACGTCGGCAACTTCTTCGCACCGACCATTCTGAACGACGTCCCGCTCAACGCCTGCGTGCTCAATGAAGAGCCGTTCGGCCCGATCGCGGCTATCCGCGGCTTCGACAAGATCGAAGAGGCAATCGCCGAAGCCAACCGCCTGCCGTTCGGCCTGGCTGGCTATGCGTTCACGACGTCGATCGCAACGCTCCACATGCTGTCGCGCCGTCTCGAAGTCGGCATGCTCTGGGTCAACCAGCCGGCAGCGCCGTTCGCCGAACTGCCGTTCGGTGGCGTGAAGGATTCCGGCTACGGCTCGGAAGGTGGGCCAGAAGCGCTCGAAGCCTACCTGAACACCAAGACCGTCAGCGTCATGTCGGCAGCCTGATCGATATTGCGCGCCCGCATGCCCGGCGGCACAGGTCGGGTCGCGGGCGCCGGCTTAGAACAGGCCTTGAACCTTTTCGGGATAGTCTCCCGACATCTCCCTCGGAAGACTTCGCTTATCTCGACTCAGGCGCATGTGCGATCCCGCCGGGCCGCCCGTGTGCCGCCGAAGCTGACGACTCACCCAGAACCAACTCAAGCGGCACATTCACGCTACGTGGTTGTTTCACACCCTCCCCGGTCAACCGGTCAAGCATCAGATGTGCGGCCGCCTCCGCGGCGCGCTCGATGTCAAAGCGCAAAGTGGTTAGCGGGGGATACATCAACTCAAGCGTCTCGGGCGTACCGATGCCGATCACCGAAAGGTCTCCGGGAATATCCAACCCCGCCTTGCGCGCAACATAAACGGCGCCAGAGAGCAGGCGCGTTCCTAGTCCGATGATTGCGGTCGGGGGCACGGAAAGAGCGAGCATGGTCGCCATTTGGGTGCGTGACGAATCGATCGCCGAGCGTGACATGCAAACTAATTCGGGGTCGAACTCCAGACCCGCCTCCGCAAGGCCATCCCGGTAGCCGAGCAGCTTTTCGCGCCCTGGACGAATGTGCTCGCCGGGCCCGAAAAACGCGATACGGCGGTGACCTAATGAAACAAGATGTGCCATCGCCTGCTTCATGCCGCTACGGTGATCCAGATAGACGGTATCCATTGGTAGCGGCGTTTCCCGATCCAGAATCACCACCGGCAGGCTGCAGTTGCTGAAGAGGCTGTTGGCGGGGTCCGCGCTCTCCAAGCTCGGCGCGGCGATGATGCCCTCCAGCCGGCGGCTCTCGAACAGCGCAACCAGGTCGCGGTCGCGCTGTGGCTGGTCCAGCGTATTGCCGACCAGCATGGAGTACCCGGCAGCCTGCATATGCCTCTCGACTTCGCGGAAATGCGCCGCCAGCAGCGGGTTTCCGATGTTCGAAACGAGATAGCCAACCGTCTTGCTGCGCCCGGTGCGCAGATGGCGGGCTGCAAAGCTGGGCTCATAGTTCAGTGCCTCCACGGCCGCGTGCACCCGGGCTCTCAGCGCCTGGCTGGCATAGCCGGTGCCGTTCAGAACCCGCGACACGCTGCCGATGGAAACCCCCGCCGCCTCAGCCACATCTCTGACGGAAATCCGTTGCGTCATGGTCTTCCCTAATGAAAACGTTCCACAGTTGGACGCCAAATTTGTTGCCTGATAACTTATCACAAACGGAAATCGTTTTCACATTTCCCCACATTAACTGAGACAGCACCAAACTATCCAATGCAGCCAGACCGTCCTTCGCGCC
The DNA here is from genome assembly GCF_052115045.1 of Cupriavidus sp. 2TAF22. NCBI lineage: Bacteria > Pseudomonadati > Pseudomonadota > Betaproteobacteria > Burkholderiales > Burkholderiaceae > Cupriavidus > Cupriavidus sp. 2TAF22. The sequence goes on along the minus strand of NZ_JBFRFX010000041.1, from coordinate 19,016 downwards.
CCATTTCCGCGCCCGCCGGCGCCGGCCTTGCAGGCGAGGCCATGTGTGGATCGCTGGGCGGCCAACGCATCCTCGTTGTCGGAGGCGGACAGCTCCCTTCCGCCGATACGGGGAATCCTGTCAACAACGGACGCGCCATCTGCATGACCCTGTCCCACGCTGGCGCCAGCATCGCCTGCGCCGACAAGAGCACGGAGGCAGCGGAACTCACCGTACGCAGTGTGCGGGACGGCGGCGCGGTGGCCATCCCGGTCGATGTCGCCAGCGCCGGCGGCATCAAAGGGATGGTCCAGGCTGCACGCGCGGCGCTGGGCGGCCTCGACGGACTCGTACTAAACGTGGGCATTAGCCGCCGCGAGCGCCTGGCGGAACTGACGGCCGACAGCTGGGACGAGGTGATGGCGGTCAATCTGCGCGCGCACATGCTGACCGTGCAGCAAGCCTTGCCGCTTATGTCCATGCACGGCGCCGTCGTATTCGTGTCTTCAGTTGCGGCCAGGCTGCCCGCGGGAATGAATCCGGCATACGAAGCCTCGAAGGCAGCGCTCGGTGCCCTGTGTCGTGCGACCGCGCTGGCCGGGCAGCCTAACCACATACGCGCCAATGTGGTCATGCTCGGCCTGATCGATACGCCGATGGGCCGCGCGGCCTCCGCGGCGCGGCCTGGACGCACCGCCGCCTTGCCGTTCGGGCGGCAAGGCACGCCCTGGGAGGTCGCGCATGCAGTGCGCTTTCTGCTATCGGCGCAAGCCTCCTATATCAACGCAGCCGAACTTCCCGTCGACGGTGGCTTAAGTGCAGGCGTTGCATCTGCGCCGTCCTGAATCCCGCTAGGCGGCTGGCACCAAGCCTGGCGCGGCTCCACCCGGAGCTTGCCGCCGGCAACAACTACGACAACGGAGACATCCCATGCTTCACAGACTGATCTGTGCGGTCGCGGCCGCGCTCGCCCTGCACATTGCGGGGCCGGTACGGGCCGAGGCCTATCCCTCACGGCCAATCCGATTGGTGGTGCCGTTCCCGCCCGGCGGCGCCGCGGACATTTTCGGACGGCTGCTCAGCCAGCAACTGACCCAAAGCCTCGGGCAGCCGGTGCTGGTGGAGAACCGCGCCGGCGCTGGCGGCAACATCGGCGCGGCCGCCGTCGCCAACGCGGCGCCGGACGGCTATACCTTGCTGCTGGGCACGATCGGCACCCATGGCATCAACCCGACGCTGTATGCCAACCTGCCCTACGACCCGAAGAAGGACTTCCAGCCTGTGGCCCTGGTTTCTTCCGGCGCGAATGTGCTGATCGTCAACTCTGCCTTGCCGGTGCGCAATGTGAAAGAACTGATTGCGCTGGCCAGGAGCAAACCTGGCCAGTTGATGATGGGCTCGTCCGGCAATGGAAGCAGCATTCATATGTCCGGTGAACTCTTCGAGCATATGACCGGCACACAGCTCACGCACGTGCCCTACCGCGGTGGCTCGCCCGCGCAGACCGACCTGATGGGCGGGCGGGTCCAGTTGATGTTCGACAACCTGCCCACCTCGCTGCCGCTGATCGCCAAGGGCCTGGTGCGCCCTCTCGCCGTGACCTCGGCGCGCCGTTCGCCCGCACTGCCGGATGTGCCGACCGTTGCCGAAGCCGGCGTACCGGACTACCTCGTTAGCAACTGGAGCGGCATCTTCGCGCCTGCACACACGGCGCCGGAGATTGTGAACCGGCTCAATGCCGCGGTCGGCCAGGCCGTGACAAGCCCGGCGCTGCGCCAGCGCTACGCGCAGATGGGCGCCGACAGCGGCGCGGACCTCGGCACCGGCAGGAACGCAGGCAGCCAGCCGATGAGCGCAGCGGAATTTAGCAGATTTGTCGATGAGGAGATGAGCAAATGGGCAAGGATCGTCAAGGTATCGGGAGCACGGGCGGAATGAGTGAAATGAACGAGACGCAACGGATGAAAACATGCAGCCAATCGACTACCTGCTGAGAACCGCCAGCGCCACGCCGGCGCGCATCGCCTTGCAGGCGTCCGGCGAATCGCTGACCTATGGCGAGCTGACGCAGAAGGTGCTCGCGCTCGCAGCGGCCTTCCAGGCGCTGGACTCCACGCCCGGATCGCGCGTCGGCATCTGCGCCGGCAATAGCGTGCAGCATGTGCTCGCGCTGCTGGCTACGCTGGCCGCCGGCAAGTGCTGGGTGCCGCTGAATCCGCGCGCCTCGGTCCACGAACGGGCCCGTATCGTCGACTTCACCGAGCCGTCCATCCTGGTGGTGGAAGACAACGGCCCGAGCCAATCCGGCACGATCACGCAGGGCACCCGCGTGATCGCCTGCGGGCCGCAGGCATCCGGCCCGGACAGCTTGGCCGGACTACTAGCTGCCTGGCGCGGCCGCGTCCCGCTACGCGTGCAGCGCGAACTTGGCGAAACGCAGGCCATCAAGTTCACCGGAGGTACCACCGGCGCGCCCAAGGGCGTCATGCAGTCGCTGCGGACCTGGAACACGACAGTGGTGTCCATCCTCACCGCAATGCAGTTGCGCGAGGACGAGCGCTATCTCGCCGTGGCTTCCATTACCCACGGCACATCTACCTTCCTGCTGCCGGTGTTCGCGCGCGGCGGCACGGTAGTGCTGGCGGATACGACGAGGCCGTGCGCACTGCTCGATCAGCTGGAGCGCGAGCGCATCACCGCGGTGTTCATGCCACCCACGCTGATCTACGATTTGCTGGACGAACCGGGCGTAGGCGCCCGGGACTGGTCCGCGCTGCGGCACCTGATCTATGCGGCGGCGCCGATGCGCGCCGACCGAATTGCCCAGGCCATCGAAGTCTTCGGCACCCTGGAGACCTCGTTCGGGCAGACCGAAGCCCCCGGCATCATGGCTTTCCTGCCTGCCAGCGAAATGCGCGACCCCGCCCGCCACGGCTCTGTGGGACGTGCCACCTGCCTGACCGAGCTCGCCATCATGGGGCGCGATGGCAGGTTGCTGCCGGCTGGCGAGACCGGAGAGATCGTGGTGCGCGGCGACCTCGTCATGTCCGGCTACTGGCGCCAGCCCGGCAAGACCGCCGAGGCACTTGCCGATGGCTGGCTGCATACGGGCGACGGCGGCTACCTGGACGCGCAAGGCTACCTGTACCTGAAAGACCGGTTGCGCGACGTCATTATCACGGGCGGCTTCAACGTGTACCCAAGCGACGTGGAGAACGCGCTCGGCGCCCATCCCGCGGTGTGCCGCTGCACTGTGCTCGGCATGGACGACCCGCGCTGGGGAGAGGCCGTGCATGCGGCCGTGCAACTGCATGCCGGCGTCACCGCCAACGCCGCCGAATTGCAGGCGTTCGTCAAGGAACGCCTGGGTTCGGTGCAGGCACCCAAGCGCATCCATTTTGTGGAAACCCTTCCGCTCACGGCCAACGGCAAGGTCTCGAAGCTCGAAGTGAAGACCCTGCTCGCCGCCAGTGCATGCAATTACGCCAACGACAACCCTCAAGGCAAGGAGCCTCTTTCATCATGACACCGACAGATATCCTGGTAACCGGCGGCTCCGGCGGCATTGGCTGGGCCCTGTGCAAGACGCTGCGCGAGCGCGGCCACACGGTAGTGAACTTCGATCGGGTGGCACCTCCCGAGGCCGGCGTGACGCATTTCGTCGAAGTCGACATGGCCGAGCCGGCGCAACTCGCCGCCGCGCTTGGCGAAGCCACGGCCAGCTTTGCCTTCGCCGGCCTCGTCAACAACGTGGCGACCCTGCGGGCGGCGAGCCTGGAGGAAACCAGTCTTGACGACTTCGACAAGCAGATCGATGTCAATGTCCGGGCGGCGCTGCAATGCACTCAGGCACTGGTGCCGGCCATGCGTGCGGCGCGCCACGGCCGCATCATCAATATCTCCAGCCGTGCCGCGCTGGGCAAGGAACTGCGCACGGCGTACTCGGCCAGCAAGGGCGCCCTGAACGCCATGACGCGAACCTGGGCGCTGGAACTCGCGGCGCACGGCATCACCGTCAACGCCGTTGCTCCGGGGCCCATCGCCACGGCGGCGTTCGGCGAAGTCAACCCGGCCCGGGATGCGTTGACGCAGCGCATTGTGAACGGCGTGCCGGTCAGGCGGCTAGGCAAGCCGGAAGACATCGTCCACGCTGTCGAGTTCTTTCTCGACGAACGCGCGTCCTTCGTCACCGGGCAAGTGCTGCACGTCTGCGGCGGCATCACCGTGGGGCTGAGCGCATGAATGGCGTACGCACCGAGATCGGCTACACCACACCCGATCGCATCACGCTGCGCGGACTCGACCTGGCCACCGAGGTGATTGGCAGGCTGGATTTCGTGCAAACGCTCTGCCTGGTCGCGCTCGGCCGCCTGCCCAGCGCGGCGGAAGCACGGATGATTGACACGCTGCTGGTGACCGCGGTCGATCACGGGCTGACGCCAAGCGCGATCAGCGCCCGCATGACCTGGCTCGGCGCGCCGGAATCCTTGCAAGGCGCGGTCGCCGCAGGATTGCTGGGCGCCGGGGAGCGCTTCCTCGGCACCGTTCAGAACATGGCGGAGATGCTGTTGCAGGAAGGTGCAACGCTGGCGGCTGATGCTGACGGCGACACCATCGCGGCGCAGGCACGGCACATCGTCGCCGCTCGCCGGTCAGCCGGCAAGCCGATACCTGGCGTGGGCCATCCGATCCACGCGCAGGGCGACCCGCGCGTGCCGGCCCTGATGGAGGCAGCCAGGGCAAACCACTTCCACGGCAAGTATTGCCGTCTTGCGCTTGCACTCGGTGAGGCCTGCGATGACGGCGCGCGCCGCGCCCTGCCGCTCAACGCCGCTGGCGCGATCGGCGCGATCCTCGCCGAAATGGGGCTGGACCCGTTGTTCGGTCGAGGCCTGGCGCTGATCGGACGCTGCGCGGGACTCGTCGCCCACTTGATCGAGGAATGCGAGCAACCGATCAGCCAGCAGGTATGGAACCTGGTCTTGCGCCAGGACGCTCGCAACATATTGCCGTAAGCGGCCAACCCTTCTACCCCTGTTCCCACCACGACATCACCTGCCGCAAGGCAGGAAACGGAGACAACGCAACATGGCAAGATTGCCTTATTTCGATGTGGACAACGTGCCCGGCCGCCTTGGCGAGCAACTGCGCGGACGTCCCGCCCTGAACCTGTACCGGGTGCTGCCGCATGCGCCAGAGATCGCGCTCGGCTTCCTCGGCCTCGGCCGGGCCATTCTCACCGAGACCGTGCTGCCGGCGACGCTACGCGAGCTGGCCATCCTGCGGGTGGGCGCGCTCAGCGGCGCCAGCTACGAGGTGCATCAGCATCGCCGCGTGGGGCGCGCCGCCGGCCTGCCCGAGGAAAAGATCGATGCCGTGCTGACGCCCGACGCCAACGGCGACTTCAGCGAAACCGAGCGCCTTGTCATCGCATTTACCGATGCCGTGGTGCGTGACGTCAAAGCGCCGGCGGCGCTCTACGCGCAGGTTGCCGCGGCGCTGGACGCGCAGATGATGGTCGAGCTGCTGGCGACCATCGGCTTTTACATGCTGGTGTCGCGCCTGCTGGAAAACCTCGAAGTCGATATCGAAAACCCACCGCTGGAAAAGCTGGAGCTGCGTCATGACTGAATTCCTGGAAAGTCGTCCGGACCAACAACTCTTTGCGCCCGCGCTTGGCCTGCCGCGCCGCGAAGGTCGGCTCGCCGGGCGCCGCATCCTGGTGGTCGGCGCGGGCCAGCGCCGCACCGTCGATCCGGTGCCATCCGTGGGCAACGGCCGCGCCATGTCGCTGCTGTTCGCGCGTGAAGGCGCGGCCGTGGCATGCGCCGATATCGACATTACCGCCGCGCAGGACACGGTCGACCACATCCGGCTCGAGGGCGGCGTCGCCGTGCCGGTCCAGGCGGATGTGGCGGACCCCGCGCAGATCGCGCGCATGGTGGCGCAAGCCAACGCCGCGCTGGGCGGGCTCGATGGCTTGGTGGTCAACGTCGGCATCGGCAACCAGAATCGCTTCGGCGCGGAGACGCCTGAGGACTGGGGCCGTGTGCAGGACATCAACCTGCGTGCCCCGATGTTCTGCGCCCAGGAGGCGGCCGCGGTCATGCCCGCCGGCAGCGCCATCGTGTTCGTCGCCTCCACTGCAGCAATCTCGCCACTGAGCGGGCTGCCTGCCTACGAAACCTCGAAAGCCGCATTGATGGCGCTCGGCCGTGCCGTGGCGTTCGCCGGGCAGCCCAGCGGCTTGCGCGCCAATGTGCTGGCACCGGGACTGATCGACACCCCGATGGGCCGCGACGCCTCGCGCGCCAGGCCCTCGCGCGCAAGCCGCCCGCTGCCGTTCGGCCGGCAGGGCACAGGCTGGGAGGTTGCACATGCCGCGCTCTACCTGATCAGTGCCGAGTCCTCCTATGTCAACGGGCAGATGCTCATTGTCGATGGTGGCCTGTCGATCGGTGCCGTACGCGCCGCGGGCTGAAGGTTGGTGCACAGCCGGGCCTGTGCCGTGCAATGTGCATTGGCTCGGCCCACCATCACAACATCATGATGGAGACAAACATGATGCGGTATTGCTGCAATACATTGAAACTCGGCCGTTTCCTGGCCCTGGCATGCGCGCTTGGCATGGCCCTGGACCTTCTTGGCGCCGCGCCGGCGATCGCGCAGCCGTGGCCGGCACGGCCGGTTCGCCTGATCCTGCCCAGCGCCGGTGGCAGCGGGCCCGACACCATTGCGCGCATCTTTGCCGAGCGCTTGTCGCGCACGCTGGGCCAGCCCGTCGTGGTCGACAACCGGCCGGGCGCTAACGGCGTCATCGGCGTCGACGCGGTGGCCAAGGCGCCGCCTGACGGCTACACCTTGCTATTCGCCAGCTCCTCTTCGACCGTCATCAGCCAGGCCCTGTTGCACAAGCTGCCCTTCGATGTGACGCGCGACTTTGTGGCCGTGGCGCAGATCTTCTCAGGGGGCATCCATCTGGTCGCCTCTCCGGATTTTCCAGCGCACAACCTGAAGGAGTTCGTTGCCCTCGTCAAGGCGAATCCCGGCAAGTACGACTATGCCACCTGGGGTCCGGGCTCCACCGGACAGCTTGTGATGGAGTACCTGAAGCGGCAGGAGGGACTCGACATCCGGCATGTGCCCTACAAGACGATCGGCCAGATCTACCAGGACATGCAGGGCGGGCGGGTGAAGGTGGCCTTCGTCGACGCGACCAGTTCCGTGCCGCTGATCAAGACCGGAAAGCTGCGCGGCCTCGCCATCACCGGGTCGCACAGGGGCCCGGCGCTACCGGACCTGCCGACCATGACCGAACAAGGTTATCGCTTCGATACGGATGCCTGGTACGGCGTGTTCGCCCCGCGCGGTACGCCGGCCAGCATAGTAGCGGCCGTGCATCGGGAGATCCTGAACACGCTGTCCGCCCCGGAACTGCGTGACCGGTTCGTCCAGCTGAACCTGGTCGATCCGCCATTGAAAAGCCCGGAGCAGTTTGCCAATACCGTCCGTACCGACCTGTCCCTCTGGCAAGGCATTGCCAAGGCAAACGGAATCAGCCTGGACTGAGAGCCCGGGGTCTTGCGCCCTCGCCTGCACGGCCGCCAGTTCGGTGCGCAGGTCCGCGACAGGCCCGGGCATTGCATGACCTGTTCGGCCTGTCGGTCGACGGGCTCGCTGGCCAAATGATCCTCAGTCGATCACCCACCCACCCTCGATCAAGCTTTCGAGACTTGGGTAGCTATGCCCTTGCCCGTCAGTGAGCAGGCGTCACCGAATTGCCCGCAGCCTCGCATTGACCGCATTCACATCAAAGCCAACTGGATCGAATACGCCGCCAACCCACGACCGGAAGTCATTGTGCTGTTCGTGGTTCTTGTCCCGGAGCGCTGCAAGGAATTGCGCATAACCGTGTGGCCCGCCAACGTCTTCCGGAGGGCAAGCGTTCTCGCCAGCCAGGCAAGCCGGCAGAGCCAGCGCCAGGTCAGGGTAGCCAACTGATTCGACAATGACACGGTGCCGCCAGTCATCGCCAAAATCATAGCGGTACTCGAATTCAGTGACCGCGCCGAGTGCATTGTTCAGCCGGACGCCCTTCTCCGACCGCAGGCCTTCATCCGAGACGTCCTTATCCTGCACACCGAACCGCTCGCTGTCGATGTCGAATTCATGCAGGTGAGTGTCCTCCCAGCCCATCACAGAATGGATTACCTTGTGGAGCTTGGGGAGTTGCATATCGGCCGGGACAACAAAGCGACGCCAGACCAGAGGCTTGACGTGGAGCAGTTCGATACGAAGGGTTGCGGCAAGCTTGAGCATAGGCGGAAGAGATAATACATAGGTCCGGAGACCACGCTAACTGGCTTGCATGGTGAAGCTGATGAGCCATGAGCGAGCGGCTCCCGATGGCGCGGGTGAAGGAAATCGAAGTGGTAGCCTCTACTCGCCAACCACTAAACGCGGAAATGCTCCACGCTCTGCCCGGCGTTGACCGCCCGCTGCAGCCAGTCCGGCATGGCGCCGCGGCCATCCCAGCCCTGCCCGTGCGCGTTGCGATAGCGCACCGCGCCAGGCAACGTCGCCGGTGGCGGCTCGGGAAAACAGCCAGCGGCCTGCAACTGGGTCAGGGTCAGGCCGTGCTGGGCCATCTGGATGCGGATCCAGGTAATCGCTTCGGCGCGCTCGATTTCGATCGACATTATTTTCGGTGCACAGATTGGAGGAAGCTGCGGAGCAGGATCCTGCGTGGTCGTCTTAGAGACCGTTGGGCCTCAGCATTGTTCGGGCGGCTCGTTGGTGTCAAGCCACCCACCGCATTGGGGACTGGGCATCACGTGCCCACCCATCGCTTAAAAATTAATCAGATCCGAGGGGCCCGCCGAATAGCTGGTCCTCGCGCGGCTTGTCCACAGGCTTATCCCGTGGCGCAGTGGACAAATCCTCGCCCCCTCTTCTCTTCAGGCCGGCCCCGGCTTGAACTTGGTGCGCGCCACCGGCGTCCGACGCCGGGCCGGCGCCAGATGGCGCGCCGCAGCGGCCTCCGCCTGGGCACGCTCGGCCCGCCGCAGCGCCGCTTCCAGTTCGGCCCGCAGCCCGTCCTGTGCCGCCTGCCCTTGTCCGAGCGCCTGCCGGGCCTGCGCCAGTTGCTCGCCGAGCGTGTCGCGCTCGGCCTGCAAGCGCGCCCGCGCCTCGGCACCGGCCACGGCGGCGTCCTGCGCCCTCGCCTGTACGGCCGCCAGTTCGGTGCGCAGGTCCGCGAGCACCTGCTCGCCCTTCTGGCGCAGCGTGCGTTCCTGGTCGATCTCGCGCAGCGCGCGGCGTTCGGTGGCGCTGGCCCGTTCCTGGGCCACGGCGACCTGCTCGCGGGTGTGCTCCAGCTCCGTCGAGAATTGGGTGCGCAGCTCCTGCAGTTGCCGCTCGAGCGCTGCGAGCTGGCGCGTGCCTTCCTCCTGACGCGCCTGGGCAGCCGCGAGAGCCTGGCGCGCGGCCTCCAGTTCGCCCTGTAGCGCCGCGCGCGCCTGCTGGGCGGCGTCACAGTCGGCCTGGACGGCGGCGGTCTCCTGTTCGGCCACCACCACCGCGGCGCGCGCTTGGTCGCGCTGGGCCTCGGCTTCACTGGCCTGGAGCCGGGCCTCGGCCCGCAAGGCGGCCAACTCGCCGGTGGCCGCCTCGTTGGCGGCCTGCCAGATCGATTGCACGGCATTGGCGGCGATCGCCTTGAGCGCGTCCGGCAGGCCGGGATGGTCGATGGTCACGCGCATCTTGTCGCGCAGGTCGGTCCAGAACTGCGCCAGCACCTCGGTCGGCGTGCCCATGCTGCCCTTGCGCACCAGTTGATAGAGCTTGTTGGCGGTGGGGGTGATGCCGTAGCGGAAAAAGAGCAGGCCGCAGACCTCGCGGTAGAGCGCGCGGGTCTCGGGGAATTGGGTGCGCAGGGCGGCCACGTCGGCGGCGAGCGTGGCCTGCAAGGCGGCGTCGGACGGCGTGGATTCAGGGCTGGCGGTCATGGTTTGGCAAAAATCGTCCGAGAATTTTCAATATATTACTACGTAATACGTATTTAATATTGATTTTTATCTCACACGTTAGACATAATTACGCTTCTGTCTATAACTTATGGCGCACTGCCCTCCTGACTTGCGCCTCGGCCACACTTTCGGCAAACCGCTCGCACGAAAGTGATCGCGGCGGCTAGGAGAGGCTGACCTGGAAGAACTGGAAGCGGCGGGAGGCCTCGGCCCGGCTGGCTGCGGCGGGCGGTCAATGCGGGGCTGACGGCGGGATTTTTCCGGGATCGGATAAGAGTCCTGGAGAACCAAGCGGGGCCCGGAATCTCGCAGGAGCCTTGCTTGCCCCCGGCCCAGTCACCGTCACACTTGTGGCAGCCGAGCTGGTGCTCGCCGGGAAGGGTGACTTCCGCAGCCCACGTGGCTATGCCCACGCGGGCCTGATGGCCTTTGTTCGGCTGCGCTGCTCGTCGGATTCGGCCCATCATCCCCGGCGGGTCATACGCCACGGCGGCCTTGGCCCCAGGGCTTTGCGCAGCATCTCGACGAAGAGCCGCGCACGCATTGATGACTGGCGCGACTGCGGCACCAGCGCCATCACGTCGGCGTCGGGCAGCCGGTACGCTGGCAGCAGCGCTACAAGACGGCCGGAGAGCAGTTCATCGGCCACATCCCATTCTGACCGCGCCATGATGCCTTTGCCGGTCAGGCACCAGTGATGGACAACATCGCCGTCGTTGCTCTCCATCGTTGGGCGCACCCGCACTGTCTGTTCTCGCGATCGCGCATGGCGAGGGTTCTGGCTTTGGCTGTTTCCGCCGTCCTTTGCGCCGTCATCGCAGGTAAAGCGCCACAGCGTCACATCCTCCTCGTTCTCCCTGAGAACCAGGCAGGCGTGCCGTTCGAGATCTGCAGGCGTTTCCAATGGCGGTACTTTGGCCAGGTATTCGGGCGCCGCGCACAGGATGCGTCGGTTCGGCGCAATGCGATGCGCAATCCAACGCGAATCCGGGATCTCGCCGATGCTGACCAGCACGTCGAAGGCATCACGGCCATGCACCGGCTGGCGCGGCAGCATCAGGTTGTCCGACAGGTACAACTGCACCTCGAGATTGGGATGCGTGCCATGGAACTGCGCCAACAGCGGACCGAGGTAGCGGCGCCCAAAGCCAAACGGCCCGTGGACTTTGAGCTTGCCTGCCACGGCCTGGCTGCGCTGCTGCAGTGCCTCTTCGATCGCCTGCATCTGTTCCAGGACACCGGTGGCGTGCTGCGCCAGCAGATGCCCTTCGTGCGTGAGTTGGAGGCGCCGTGTGGTGCGCTGGGCTAGCCGGATACCCAGGCGCGCCTCCAGTTGGCCCAGGCGCTTGGTCACGGCCGGTGGGGTGACGTTCTCCTCCCGGGCCAATGCGGCCAGGCTTCCTAAGCGATCCAGCGCCAGAACGAACCGCAGATCTTCGATGTCTAGCTTCATTATTAACCTTCAGGTGAATTAAGAAATTCTATGGCATTAACCACATGAGGGCATGGCATACCTACACTGGCGACTCGAAACCCGGAGACCGCCGCCATGACACAGCCAACACATCAGCCACTGCAAACACCTCAAGCCCGCCAATACGATTTCGTCCTGTTCGATCTGCTAACCGCGTTGCTCGACTCCTGGTCCCTGTGGAATAGCGTCGCGGGCAGCGAGACGGCAGGCCGGGCCTGGCGTGCCGCCTACCTGAAGCGCACCTATGCGTGCGGCGCCTACCGCCCCTACGAGACGCTAGTGCGCGAGGCCGCGATCGAGACCGGGCTGCCACCATCCATGGCTGACGCGCTCGAAGAACGGTGGACAGAGCTCACGCTGTGGGACGGTGCCGCCGCTGTTCTCGACGCCCTGCGCGCATCGCATGGACTCGGTGTTGTGACCAACTGCTCCGAGCGTCTCGGGCGGCTGGCGGTCGAGCGCCTCAATGTGCCGATGGACGTGATAGTGACGTCCGAGCGCGCCGGCTTCTACAAGCCGGATCCGCGCCCCTATCGACAGGCGCTGCAGGAATTGGGGGCGGAGGCTGCCAATACGCTATTCGTCGCCGGATCCGGCTTCGATCTGTTCGGAACATCGGCGGTAGGGCTCGACACCTACTGGCACAACCACGCAGGGCTGCTTTTGCCCGACGGCGCGCCGGCACCGTTGCAGCAGGGCCCGAGCCTCCTGCCCGTGCTCGAGCTCGTCGCAACGCCGCGCAGCGGAACCCAAGCGCAGGGTTGAGAGGCGCGCTACTTGCGAGGAGACCCAATGAAATCCGCCATTGCCACCGCCCTGCTCGTCGGCTCGCTGAGCGCCGTCGTTGTCCCAACCGCGTTTGCTGCCACTGCGCCCGCTGCACCGCCCGCGCCGGCGCAAAAGTGGCCAAGCAAGCCACTTACGCTCATCATGCCGTTCCCTGCCGGCGGCCCCAGCGACGCGCTGGCCCGCGCCGTTGCCGCCAGGATGGCATCCGGCCTGGGCACATCGATCGTGGTCGAGAACGTTGCGGGCGCAGGCGGCTCGATCGGCATGCAAAAACTCGCTCGCGCGCCCGCCGACGGCTACACGATCGGTTTCGGCACCATAGGCACCCAGGCGGCCAACATGATCCTGTATCGCAAGCCGCTGTATGACGCGCGTCAGGATTTCGAGCCGCTGGGGCTGGTCGGGTCCGCGCCCGTGCTCCTGCTGGTCAAGCGCGATCTGCCAGTCAATGACTTCAACCAGTTCACCGACTACCTTCAGGGACATCCGGCCACCACGTCATATGGCACCGCTGGGATCGGTTCCATCTCGCATCTGGCGTGCCTGATGCTCCTGGGCGACCTGAAGCTGAATGCCATGCACGTTCCGTACAAGGGCGTGGCGCCGGCGATGGCAGGTTTGATGGGTGGCGAGACAGACTTCACCTGCGATCAGACCACCACATCACTCGCGCAGGTGGCGAGTGGCCGTGTCCGCGCCATCGCGGTGCTGACGCGGGAGCCTCTGCCCACGCTGCCCAAGGTCGCCACGGCGCAAAGCAGTGGCAAGACACGCATCGATTTCCATTCCTGGAACGGCCTGTTTGCTCCCAAGGGCACCCCTGCTCCTGTGGTGGCCAGGCTGAATCAGGCAATCAACGACGCGTTGGCTGACACTGCCCTGGTGCGCCAGATGCACGAAGTGGGTGTCGAGTTCCCGGCCCGCGCCGACAACACGCCCGCCAATCTAGCCCGGCTTGTGGAGCGCGATTTCCGGCGCCTGCGGCCGCTTCTCGAAGCCAACAAGGTGCAACTGGATTAAGCAAGCGGGCAGCCGCTCGCTGCGTGCTGCCCCCAACAAAGGATTCCCATGACTTTGCAAGAACTTGAAACGCCGGCGCTTGTGCTGGACCGAGCCAAGATGGAACGCAATATCGCGCGGCTGCGCAACCGCCTTGCGCCCTCCGGCGTCACGCTGCGGCCACACGTCAAGACCAACAAGTCGGTCGACGTCACGTCTTGCATCGGTGCAGCTGGTACGCCAATCACCGTGTCCACACTGAAGGAAGCTGGCTACTTCCTTGACCACGGCTGGAGCGACATCCTGTACGCGGTGGGCATCGTGCCGTCCAAGCTGGCGCATGTCGAAGACCTGGTGCGGCGGGGCGCAAAGCTGACGCTGCTGCTCGACAACGTGGAGGCGGCCAGCGCGCTCGCGGCCTGGTGTCGCGAGCGCGCCCTCAACGTGCCGGTGCTCATCGAGATCGACACCGACGGTCACCGCTCAGGCGTCAAGCCGGAGGACCCGTCGTTGCTCGATATCGCTGCCGCACTGGGCTATGACGAGGGGACTGGCGCCTGGCTCGCGGGCGTGCTCGCCCATGCAGGCGACTCGTACAACTGCCGTTCGGTCGAGGCGATTGAAGCCCTGGCCGAGCAGGAGCGCGCCGGCGCCGTAAGGGCGGCGGAACGTTTGCGCGCCGCCGGCCATCGCGCGCCGGTGGTTAGCGTCGGTAGTACGCCGACCGCTCATTTCGCCCGCTCGCTCGAGGGCGTGACAGAGGTACGGGCAGGGGTGTTTGTATTCTTTGATCTGGTGATGCGGGGCATTGGGGTCTGCGACACAGATGACATTGCGCTGTCGGTCTTGTGCACGGTGATCGGGCACCAGCGTGAAAAAGGCTGGCTGATCACCGATGCAGGCTGGATGGCAATGTCGCGCGACCGTGGCACCGCGAAGCAACCGGTCGACCATGGCTATGGATTGGTTTGCGATATCGACGGCAAGCCGCTGTCAGATCTGGTGATGATCGACGCCAACCAGGAGCATGGTATCGTCCGCCACCGCACGGATCCGACCGCCACGCCAATGCTCCCACTCGGCACGCTTTTGCGCGTGCTGCCGAATCATGCATGCGCGACAGCGGCACAGCACGGGGCCTACGCGGTAGTAGCGGGCGGCACTGCGTTGCAAGCGCGTTGGACCCGCTTTGGGGGATGGTGAGCGCGATGGCTAAAAGCAATCCTGGCACAATCGCCGCCTCTACGCCCGCGGCAACCACCGGAGTCAACAATGGCGTCGCTTTTTTCGACGTGCCGGCACTAGCTGCGCCACGCGGCCACAACTCGCACGTTGCGACGGGCCAAGGCCTCGTCTTCGTCTTCGTCTTCGTCTTCGTCWTCGTCTTCAGTGTGTCACCGTGATGACAGGGCAGCCTTGCACCGTCTTGGTGTTTCCCCGAGATTGTGCTGACCGCGCCTTACCCTAATAATCGCGCCCTGTGCCTGCGTCGTGCAGGCGCAGTAAGGGCTTGATTGCCCAGGATAAAAAGGAAGTCCAGATGTTCCGCTTCGAGTATGGAACGAGCAATGTTTATGTCCAGCTTGGATTCGCGGACGCCGAAGAAATCCCGCTCAAAGCGGGAATTGTGAGAGACATCACCGACCGCATTCGGGCCGCCGGGCTGACGCTCTCGGATGCCGCCGCCATGCTAGGGACATCACAATCGGATCTGCTCCTGGCGCTTTGCGGGAAATTCCAATCTTTCCGCGCAGCAGAGTTGCACAGTTGGCTTGATCGGCTGAACTTCCCGTTGCTGCCGAAAAGCCGATAAGCCCTGGACGCTTGCAGGGGGCATCGACCTGATGCCCGAGTGGCTGCAGGCTATATTGCCACCGGGACAATGCACGGTACGGCGGAACTGGATACGTCAATACAGCCTCATCCTCGCTAGTCCGATGCAGGGACTACACAGTGGCGGGCTTCGCCCAGCGGATCAATTCCGCCTTCAGTTCCCTGGACTCCTGCTCGAGAGCGCCTCATCGTTCCAGAGCTTTGCCAGCTTCATGCACTCATCGGCAAACGACTCGCGCGCCTGAGGGGTCTCGCCACCATTCCTTCCCGCTCTTTCGCGCGATCCTCATCATCCGCCGACTTGATGCTGGAGCAGATGCGGAGCTTGGTCAGCATCGACCACATTTCATTGCCGCTATTGGCCCGTCACTTGCGGGCTCCACGGGTTGTGGGTGTTTGACGCCTGGCGATTAATTGCGTTTTCCTGCGACGATGGGAGGGCTGAGGCGCCAGCCGACTCGAGGGACGACAGCGTTGCCGGAGCACAATCATCCACTTGATCGCTGATTTTGTCGTCTTTGTCTTGCTTTTATCAGCATCCCGCCGTCAAGTCGCCTCTGTCCGCCAGTTTGCGAAACATGAGAAGACCCGACTAACATCCCCTCTCCGATTCATGCCAGTGCTCGGCCTTCCTGTGAGACGACCGCGCCGAGGATGACCGAAACAGGAGGTGATGTGGGAAATGCATCCACTAGCGGACCTGCCAGCATGCTGGCCCACTGCGATGCGCTGGCTGTGCAACCCGCGGAGCGACCCGCACCTGCAGGAGTTCGGCAATTGCTGATTGACCAACTGAACCAGGTCGCGGCCGAGCGCGCCGCAGGTGCATTGACGCGCCACCGCCGCACCGCGCTCACCGGTTGCGCACCTCACCAGACGGTTAGCGTCAAAGACGGTGAAGCACGTCTTCTGCTGAGTTTTTGCAGCAACGACTACCTCGGGCTGGCAAGCCACCCGGCGGTGATCGCCGCGTTCGCGGAGGGGGCCCGGCGTTACGGCGCGGGTAGCGGCGCTCCCGCCCGCGTCAATGCGCATCCGCTCGCCCACCACCAACTGGAAAGCGAGCTGGCCCGGTGGTTCGCGCCGAATATTCCCAAGGTGCAGGCGCTCTACTTCTGCACCGGATACATGGCCAACCTGGCCGTGCTGAGCGCGCTGGGCACGGCCGACGCCACCCTGTTTTGCGACAAGCTCATCCATGCCTCGCTGATCGATGGCGCGCTGCTGGCTCGCGCCACGATGAAAAGGTACCCACACTGCGATATCACCGCGCTCGCCAGGCAGCTTGCTGCCTGCAACAGCCCGCTAAAGCTGATCGTGACCGACAGCGTGTTCAGCATGGATGGCGACATGGCACCGCTTGCCGAAATGCTGGCACTGGCCGAGCGCCACGACGCCTGGATCGTGGTGGACGATGCCCACGGCTTTGGCGTGCTGGGGCAGCGAGGCCGAGGTGCCCTGGAGCATCTGGGGCTGACCTCCGAGCGCCTGATCTATGTCGGCACGCTGGGCAAGGCGGCGGGCGTGGCGGGCGCGTTTGTCGCTGCCCACCGGACGATTGTGGAGCATCTGGCCAACGTGGCCCGCCCCTACATCCACAGCGAGGCTGCGCCGCCGGCCATCGTTCATGCGCTCCTGAGCAGCCTGGCGCTGATCGCAGGCCATGAAGGACGCGAGCGCCGCGACCACCTGGCGCAGTTGATCGGGCAGTTGCGCAACGGCCTTCAAACCCTGCAGGTCCGGCATCCGCACGCCGGCTGGCATCTCGCCGACAGCAGTACACCCATCCAGCCCCTGATCGTCGGCGACAACGAGGCCGCGCTGTCGCTGTCCCAAGCGCTTGAGAACGACGGCATCCGCGTTACCGCGATCCGCCCGCCCACCGTGCCCAACGGTACGGCGCGCCTGCGCATCACACTGTCGGCGTCGCATACCGCAGCCGACGTGGCACGCTTGCTGGACAGCCTGTCCGCCATCATGGCCCGGCGGGCAGAGCCATGAAAAACCTCTCGCCTCATTGCCGTCGCTTCCGAACCGCGCCAGGCCGAAACCCGACAGCGTCTGGCTGCCAAAGCAGGATTCCACAATGACCAGCATTGCCGACAGCACGACTGCCACCAACCAGGCCACCACGCTCGCTTCCACGTCCCTAAGCCGGTACCACACCGAGGAAGCGATGGCCGGAGCGTTGACCCCCTGCGACCGCCTGGTCGACGACGCCTTCCTGCGTGACCCCTACCCTGCCTACCACGCGCTGCGCGCGCTCGGGCCCATCCATTGGAGCGAAGAATTCTTCGGGGGGGCCTGGCTACTGACCCGGCATGAAGATGTGGAAGCGGTGCTGCGCGACCCCCGGTATTCGGCGCGGCGCACGGGAGGATGGGTGATGCGTGGCAGCGAAGGCGAGCGCCAGGCGCTTTGCCCCTTCCAGCGCTTGTTCAGCCGGGCCATGCTGTTCCTGGACGCGCCCGATCATACGAGGCTGCGACAGGTGCTCAATGCCGGCTTCCGTCCGGCTGCCCTGCGCGCTTTTGCCGGCACCATCGAGCAAATGACGGCCGGGCTGATTGCGCAGCTCGCAGGCGCCGAGGCGTTCGATTTCATGGAGTCGATTGCCAGGCCGCTGCCGGCGATGGTCATCGCGAGGTTGCTAGGCATGGACGTCGAGAACCAGCCGGACTTCCTCGCCTGGTCCGAAGACCTGGCCGCCTTCATCGGCGCACCGGATCCCGACGCCGCGCTGAAACGGCGCGCCCAGGTCAGCCTGCTCAAGATGGCTGCAGCATTTGAATCGATGCTGGCGCGGCGCAAGGCAGAAGACACGGATCTCTCGCAGGCGCAACAGCGGGACCTGATCGGGCATCTGCTGTACGCCGAGGCCGAAGGCAAAATCGAGGCCGGTGCCGAACTACTGGCGCAATGCGCGATGCTGCTGTTTGCCGGTCATGAAACGACGCGCAATCTGCTTGGCAACGGACTGCACGCCCTGCTGAGCCATCCCGAGCAATGGCAGCGCCTGCAGCAGACCCCGGAACTGCTGCCCAATGCCCTGCGCGAGTTGCTGCGCTACGAAAGCCCGGTCCAGTACACGGGACGTCGGGTTGCTACAGACATGATGCTGCACGGGCGCCAGTTGCGGCGCGGCGATCTGGTCGTTGCCCTGATCGGCGCCGCCAATCGCGACCCGGCGCGCTTCCGCAACCCGGACGAGCTGGACATCACGCGACGCGAAGGCTCCCACCTTTCGTTCGGGCATGGCCCACATGTGTGCATCGGCGCCGCGCTGACGCTGATGGAGGCAGAGATCGTGTTCCGGGCGATTCTGCGCCACATGCCCGCGCTTTCGCTCGCAGACGCCGAACCGCACTGGAACGGCAACCCCGTCTACCGGGGCTTGGCCAGACTTAGTTTGCAAGCGCGAGGACAGTCTGCCCGACAGACGTAGCTGGCTTTGTCACAACTTGCCCTCCCGTCCTGGACGGACGGGAGGCAACAGCCTGTCTCCGTGCAAGCACGCCAATATCAATCCGCCGGCTTCAACTCGATCAGCAGATCCTTCGCGGCGACGCGGTCACCCTGCTTCACATGCACCGCGGCAATCTCGCAGTCGCGATCCGCGGTGATGTGGGTTTCCATCTTCATCGCCTCCAGCGCCATCAGCGTCGTTCCCGCCGCCACGCGCTGTCCTGGCTGGACCGCCACCGTCACGATCGAGCCCGGCATGGGCGCGGCGATATGCAGCGGATTGCCGGGCTCGGCAACCGGACGGCTGCTGCGCACCACGCTCGCGTGCGTGGTACTACGCTGCTCGACCAGCGTTGTGCGCGATTGTCCGTTGAGCTCGAACTGGACCTTGATGACCCCCTCTTCGGCGTCAGGGTGCGTGCCTTGCAGCGAGACCAGCAGCGTCTTGC
>NZ_JBFRFX010000040.1:0-61009 GCF_052115045.1 Cupriavidus sp. 2TAF22 | reverse complement strand
TCACGCGACACGCTGGGCCGCCCATCGGCGAGCGGGACGCCGAGCGTCAGCCCCACGCGGCCACGCAGGCGCGCAAGGAAAAGGCAAGCGTCGGATCGATGTACTCGCGCGGCAGTTGCCGACCTTGCGTTCTTGACGGGGTTGGAGCATACGGGCGCGAGACGGGCCAGCGCCACCGCGCGCCTTGCACTGCGCGCGCATACGCAGTTTGCCTCGCCGCTTCCAACGTCTGCGTGATGCTGGGTTTTAGTGCTTGTCGCTCTCCGGATACCAGTAGATGCGCTTGCGCTTGCCCACGCCCGCGATACTGATCTTGGCCTGCGACCAAGATACGCCCAATCCACTATCATAATCCTCCCAGTTATGATGAATCCGTCTAACTGCACATCTTCGATATAAGGCGAGCGCTCGAAGCGTATCAAGGGCTTGTCTGGTGTTCAGCCGGAAGAATGGCTCGAAGGCAGTCCAAGATGGACGGTCGACTATTGAAGGGCGGTGCACCTATCGATGCAGCAAGCCTGTCACGCGTCGCCGGAAGGTCGGAGAAGTTCTAGTGGGCGCAGCGCCTGCACAGCGCGTTGGAGCACCCGAATCAAGTCTTCCAGTTCCTCCACAATGGTCTCGGCCTGCTCGACCAAGGCTGGATCCGTTGCTCCTGAGACGAGACTGGCACCATTGAGAACCGTATGGGCCATGCCATGTAACTGGAGTAAGTCGTCGCGAATTCCTGCCGGCTCGCTGACTCGGGCTCGTATCGTATCGACGAGGTCCACAATGCGCAGGATCTCGCTGGTGTCGAAGCTGTCCTGCAGGCGATGCAAGGCATCGGTGTCAACCGGGCCATAAGGGGTCTGGGTGTTAGGCATGGCGTGGTTTCCAAACGGAGAATGCGGGGGTAGTGAAAAGACTGTCGCGGATCCAAGCCTCCGGAGTCCGCTCAAGGTTTAGCTTGTAGTCGCCAAAGCGCTTGATGTTGCTGGTGAGATATGGGCTAAGGAAGCTGATGTCGTCTACGTCGACCTTGATACCGTCCTTCTCCATGGCACGAAGCGCCTGCATCATGTCGGCGGTGTTCTGAAGGATCACTGCGGAGGCGACCAGATCGTTGTAGCGCAATCGCTTTTGCTGCTCGTCGGGATCGTTCACGGGCAGAACATCGCCGCCGAACGAGAACCACTTGGCAAAGCCATTGTAGGACTCGATCTTGTTGGTCGTCGCAGTGATTTCCTGGCGCAGTTCGCGGCTGCCGATCCACTCCAGCAGAAACACGGTGCGAACAACCTTGCCCAGTTCCTGGGCGGCCAGCAGGAGCCGATTCTTGCGACTATCCGATCCCAAGCGGCGCAGCAGTAGGGGAGAGGATATGGTTCCGGCCTGGATCGACAACGCGACCTGCATCAGATCCTGCCAGTGAAGGGCGATCAGGTCCCAATCCACCGCGCCCGAAAAAAGGCGCTCAATATGACGATACTTGGAGGTGGGATAGGCTCGGTAAAGTTTCAGATCCTGCCAGTTACGAATCCGCGGCATCAGGTTGATGCCAAGCAGGTAGGTAAAGGCAAAAACGGCAGCTGACTGGCCCTGAGTGTCGGCATGCACCGTGTCTGCCTCCACGCTCAAGCCTGCCTTAAGCAAGCCCTCGATGACGTAGACCGCTTCCCACACGCCGGGCGGGATGAAGTGTCGGAATACGGCGATGTAGTTGTCTGCAACATGCCGGTAAGCCACCGCGCCCTTCTTGCGGTAGCGGAAGTGGTAGCCCGTGAGCAGGTTATTGTCGTAGAAGTCGTATTGCGTGCCGTCAGCCGCCACGGTCTTACCGTCCCCCCAATGCTTGGGCAGGTCGAGCTGGAGATACAACTCGATCAGTTCGCGCTGCGCGGTTTCAAGCCGTTCGAGACTCATATGTCGCCGATTGACGAACGACATCATGTGCGGCGTCACCCGTTCGCCCATGTGGCGAGCTGCTTGCGTGGGTCCGAGATTGCAGCCCATCGCGAAGATCGTCAGCAAGTAGCGCTCGGCGGCGTGGCGGATCTTGGGATCGCTGCCTGAAAGCGGGCCGAAGTGGCGCGTGAAGTGGGTCCAATGCTCGATGTTGGCCAGGACGTCCAGCAGGTTGCGGTTCGGCATGTGGCCGATCAGCGTCTGCTGAAGCGCAAGCGCGCTGGCGGGGATTTCCTTGGCGACGGTCCGGCGGAGTACCGGCTCGCCGTTGCGGCCAATGGTGACGTGCTGACGCTTATCCGGAAAACTATCGTCCAGGTTCTGTGCCGTCGCGGCCAACCACTGACGTAGGTGTGCAACGAAATCCTGCGCGTTGGTCGGCATCTCCAGCTTGGCGCAGTAGTCAGGGAGGCGGCGCTCGCATTCACGCCAGGACAACAGATGCAGCCGGTAGTCGGCAAACGCGTCTGAGCCGACGACACAGAGGTCGCCAGAGCGCAGTTCGGCGACCATATGCGAAAGTACGCAGAGCTCCAGATGGCGCCGATTGATGCCGGGCCCCAGATTGTCAGAGCGATATACGAGCTTGCGCCAGCGCTCCGAGGCGAAGCTCAGATCGACGTCGGCGGAAAGCCATTCGCGGTGTAGATCCGCATTCTTCAACACCACTGCCAGTGCGGCCAGTAGGGTGCACGACTGGCTGGTTGACTGCCACTTCAGCACTTCGGCCAGGCGCAACATTACCGAGCGGTGCGGGCGAAAATGCCGCCACAAAAGGGGCAAGTAGTTGTTCCCGCTGAAGGCGCGGACCTCAGCGCAGTTCTCGCGTAGAGGCTCTAAATCGCCTGAGGGGGCAAGAAGGCGCCGTACCTCTACGCCGATCTGAGCAGTCCTCGCCCTCGGCGAAATCGAACGGTTAGCGAGTGGTGCAGTATGCGCCAATGCCCGTGGGTGAGGCTGGGTGCCAGGCGAGGGAAGCCGATGAGACCTTCCAGCCTCTCTATTACGCCGGGCCCGAGGACGTCGAATACGACGAGTCGGCAGAAAGGTCCCGAAGTCGTACTGCGTTGATTGGGCGCGAGAATTCGTAAGGAACCATTGGCACGAGCGCAGCGACGAGTGTGGCCTCGATAAAGTAGCTATCTGCAGTTTCCGCCTGATCGTGCATGGGGGCAGTCATTTCAGAACCATCTTGTCTGGGGTAGCCGCTTCGCCCGGGCCATCCCTTTCCCTGCCACGAGAGGCGCCTTCGAGTCGCCTCTCGTCATTTCTCAGCTCGATTCACGAGTACCCGTTTTCGACGGCAAGAAACAACTGCGCACTCGCGGCCTGCCCCCGGTACGCCACCCGGCCAGCACAACTTCTTCTGCGCATGCGACATGGGCTCGGAATGCCACGCTTAAATATGCAGCAGACCAGATCCCGTGCCCGTCAGTGCGCATCTTTGCGTCCGGAAGGGAGAATTATCCACAGAAGCTGTGGATAATTAAGAGCTGCAGGCGACCATAACGACAAGGATTCGGGGCACGTCACTTCCCTTATCGTCATCCTCCAGGATTTTCGTTTAGATGACTTAGCTTTTGCGCCGCTGCACGGCGGTTAGTATCCCCCGCAGGATCTCGATGGGGGGAGGCGGGCAGCCAGCCACAGCGACGTCGACGGGGATGACGTTGGCGACGCGACCGCAACTTGCATAGCTCTCGCCGAAGATACCACCCGTACAGCCGCAGTCACCTACCGCGACGACGAGCTTCGGCTCCGGCGTCGCGTCATAGGTACGCCGCAAAGCCTCTTCCATGTGACGCGAGACCGGTCCGGTCACCAGCAGCATGTCAGCATGCCGCGGGCTGGCAACGAATTTGATGCCAAGCCCTTCGATGTTGTAGTAGGCGTTGTTGAGCGCGTGGATTTCCAGTTCACAGCCGTTGCACGAGCCTGCGTCGACCTCCCTAATCGCCAGCGCCTGACCGAGAATATCGAGGATGTCCTTGTGGATGCGTTGAATCGCGGCGCCGCCATCGGCATCGACGGCCTGGGGCGCAGGCTCGGTCACGATGCCGGTACGGGCAATTTGCTTGAGGAGGAGCCACATCAGAGGTCGTGCCCCGAATAGGAGAGATTGAAAGACTTGTTGATCAGCGGAAAGTCCGGAACGATATTGCCGATGACGGCGTGTTCAAGCACTGGCCAGTTCTGCCAAGAGGGATCATGGCAGTGGCAACGCAAGATCCGGCCGTCGCCGGCGATCTCGAGGGCGACAAGGACTTCACCACGCCAGCCCTCTACCCAGCCTGCTCCGATGGAGATTTTGTTCAGCATCCGGAGGTCACCACATATCGCGCCACCCGGCAGCTCCGAGCAGATGGCGCGAACGAGCCGCAGGGATTCAAGCGTCTCGTCGAAGCGCATCGCCACACGTGCGGCGACATCGCCGTTTCGGTGCGTGGCCATCCTGACGTCTAACCGATCGTAGGGCGGCCATGCGTGGTCGCAGCGCAGGTCCGCCGCTTGCGCGCTGGCGCGCCCGGCGAGCCCCGTGAGGCCAAGCTGGGCTGCGAGTTGTGGCGCCACCCGCCCCGTGGTGAGAAAACGGTCCTGCAGGCCGGCATGTTCGTCATACACGATCCGCAGTGCGCGGACCTTGCGCTCGATGCCGTCGCACTGCTTGCGCAGCCAATCCAGCATCGGCGGCGTCAGGTCGATCGCAACACCTCCGGGCACCACTGCATCCATCATGAGCCGGTGACCGAATACCTCCTTAGACAGGCGCTGCCAGTCCTCGCGCAGTCGCGAGAACTGGGCCAACCCAAAGGCCAATCCGGCATCATTGCCCAAGGCACCGAGATCGCCCAGGTGGTTGGCCACGCGTTCGCGCTCCAGCATCATGGCACGCAGCCAGGCTGCCCTTGTCGGTATCTCGCTGCCCGACGCGGACTCGAGCGCCATGCAGTAGGCCCAGGCATAGGCCACCGTCGAGTCGCCCGATACACGGCCGGCTAGCCGGTGGGCTTCAATCGGTGCGACTTCGGTGAAGCGTCGCTCGATGCCCTTGTGCGTGTAACCCAGGTGGGCTTCCAGCCGCAGCACCTTCTCTCCGACGACGGAGAGGCGGAAGTGGCCGGGTTCGATGATGCCCGCGTGCACCGGGCCGACGGCGATCTCATGCACGCCATCGCCATCGACGCGTACGAAAGGGTAGGCCGTCGGCAGCTTGCCCGCGGCGACCAGCGGCTGCGTCCCGTGTCGCAAGGGAAATGACTCGGGCTGCCACAGGCCATGGTCCAGCCAAGGGCGTCGGTCGCGGCTGCCGTGCACATGGATGCCCGAAAGGTCAACCATGGCGCGCTGCATCCGCCCGGCGCACGGGAATATGGCGCTCAGATCCGGAACTCCCTGCGCTGGATCGTCGAGCCGCAGTTCGAGCCAGACCAGGCCCTCCGGTACGGCATACGCGGCACATGCCGCCAACGCGCCCCCCGCGGCGCTACGGTCGACACCCCACACCGATATGAGGCGCCCTCCCGTGTCATTAACCGTGCGCGCTGCCGCGCTCCATGCGTCGGGACTGACCAGCCCGTGCCATACCGGCAGCGGTGCCGGCAGGCCATTCAGCTTGAGTCCGAGTTCAGGCAGAGCCATGCGCTCAACTCCCCAGCATGGCAGCCGCCTGGCGGTACCATGCATCCAGATACGGCGGGATATAAAGTCCCAGCATCAATCCAAGTACGAGGTGTGTGAACACCGGAATCAGCGCCGGCGGGTGTGCCAGGGGTTTCAGGGTGGTCTCGCCGAAGACCATCGGCTGCACGCGACTGAATACCGACGCAAAAGCCAGGCCGAGCGCGACCAGCAGGAAGGGCGTGGCCCAGGGTTGCTCACGCATCGCGGTGGTGACGATCAGGAATTCGCTGGCGAATACCCCGAAAGGCGGCATTCCCAGGATAGCCAGCACGCCCAACATCAGGCCCCAGCCGACCGTGGGGCTGACGCGGATCAGCCCGCGGATCTCGTCCATGACCTGCGTACCCGCTTTCTGCGCCGCATGGCCGACGGCGAAGAAGATCGCGGACTTGACCAGCGAATGCACCGTCATGTGCAGAAGTCCGGCGAAGCTGGCGATCGGCCCGCCCATGCCGAAAGCGAAGGTCATCATGCCCATATGTTCGATGGACGAATAGGCGAACATGCGCTTGACGTCCCGCTGGCGGATAAGGAGGAAGACAGCCGCCACGACGGAAACCAGGCCGAAGCCCATCATCAGGTGGCCGGTGAGATGGTTGTTCAGCGCGCCGTCCGTCAACACCTTGCAGCGCAGGATGGCGTATAGGGCCACATTGAGCAGCAGGCCGGACAGCACGGCGGACACCGGGGTCGGCCCCTCGGCATGCGCGTCCGGCAGCCAGTTGTGCAGCGGCACCAGGCCGACCTTGGTCCCATAGCCGATAAACAGGAAGGCAAAGGCCAGGGTGATGATATTCGGGTCCAGCCGACCCTTGACCGCATCGAGGTTGGTCCACAGCAGCGCGCCGCCCTCGGTGCCAATGACCTGCTCGGCTGCCATGTAGAGCAGTACGGTGCCAAAGAGTGCCTGGGCGATACCCACGCCGCACAGGATGAAGTACTTCCAGGCTGCCTCGAGGCTGGCTGCGGTCCGGTAGACGCTGACCAACAGTACCGTGGTCAGCGTGGCGGCCTCCATCGCGACCCACACGATGCCCATATTGTTGGTCGTCAGTGCCAACAGCATCGTGAACGTGAATAGCTGGTACATGCTGTGGTACAGGCGCAGCCGCGGCGGCGTCATCTTGCCGTGGTCGCGCTCCACGCGCATGTAAGGCCGCGAGAAGATCGACGTGGTCAGGCCCACGAACGCGGTCAGAGTGACCAGAAACACGTTCAAGGCGTCTATGTAGAACGCACGGTCCCACACGAGCGTGGGACCGTCGTCGATGATCCGACCGGTGAGCAAGCAGGCCGCGATGAAGGTGCCCAGGCTGAACGCGACGTTGACATCGCGCGCACTATCGCGATGGCCCACCAGCGCCAGCACCAGCCCGCCGGCGAGCGGGGTTGCAAGCAGGAAGGCTAGCGCAATCAACTCAGTCCTCCTTCAGCTTCTCGAGGTGGCGGATGTCCAGGCTGTCGAACTGCTCACGGATCTGGAACATGAACACGCCCAGGATCAGCACGCCGATCAGCACATCCAGCGCGATGCCAAGTTCAACCACCATCGGCATGCCGTAGGTTGCCGAGGTGGCGGCAAAGAACAACCCATTCTCCATGGCCAGGAAGCCGATGACCTGCGGTATGGCCTTGGAGCGGGTGATCATCATCAGGAACGACAGCAGTATGCAGGCTAGCGCGATGCCGAGCGTGCCGCTGGCCAGCTTCACCGACAGCCGCGAGATAGGCATGGCCAGGTTGAACGCGAAGATCACCACCAGGATGCCGATCACCATGATGGTCGGGATATTGATCAGCGTCTCCACGTCCCAGCGGATATCAAGCCGGTCGATGACGCGGTGCAGGAGATAGGGGATCAGCAGCACCTTGAGCACGAATGTCACGCCGGCCGACAGGTACAGGTCCGGCTGCCGGGTCACGTAGCCAACCACGGCCGTCGCCAATGCCAGGGTGGCGCCCTGCAGCGTGAACAGGTGGATTAGCGAAAGGACGCGGCGCTGCGAGATCATCCCGAAGGCGAGGATGAGCAGCACCGCACCGAGCAGGTTGACGAACTGGGTCAGTAAGGTGCTCATGTCAGCGGGCAAGCAGCAAATGCACCAGCATGCCGATCACCGCCAGCAAGAAGGCAGTGGCCAGGAACTCGGGGACGCGGAAGATGCGCATCTTGGCACTCACTGTCTCCAGCGTGGCAAGCAGGATGCCGCCCACGGTGAGTTTGAACAGCAGCGCCGGCAGCGCCAGCAGCATGGACAACGGCGCCTGGGCCTCTGCGATGCCCCAGGGGAAGAACAACGCCAGTCCGATACAGGAGTAGGCGAACAGCTTCAGGCTTGACGCCCACTCGATGAGTGCCAGGTGGCGGCCCGAGTACTCCAGGAGGAGTGCCTCATGGATCATCGTCAGCTCCAGATGCGTGGCGGGGTTGTCGACCGGCACGCGGGCGTTCTCCGCCAGCGACACCATGGTGAAGGCAACGCCGGAAAAGGCCAGCCCGGGGTAGATCGCGAGGTCACGATGGGCGAGTGTCTCGACGATGGTGGTGAGCGACGTCGACTTGGAGACTAGCGAGGCCGAGAACAGCACCATCAGCAATGCGGGTTCGGCAAGAAACCCGATCAGCATCTCGCGCCGCGCCCCCAGGGTGCCGAAGGCCGTGCCGATGTCCATCGCGGCCAGCGAAATGAAAACCCGCGCTAGCGCGAACAGGCCGACCAGCGCGATCGCATCAGCCGCAGGTGCCAGCGGGAGGTCGGTCGAGAGCGTTGGGATGATCGCGCACGCCAGGGCCATACAGCCGAACACCACGTAGGGTGTGGCGCGGAACAGCGGCGACGCGTTGTCGGCCACCACCGATTCCTTGTTGAACAGTTTGTGCAACATGCGATATGGCTGCCAGAGGCTGGGCGCGGATTTGTTTTGCAGCCAGGAACGCCATTGATTGACCCAACCCGTCAGTAGCGGCGCCAGGGCGATCGAAATCGCGATTTCTAGCGACTGCGACAGCAAGCCGGAGACCGTCATGGAAGCCTCATCGCATCACCGCCAGCAGCGTGGCAACTAGTGTCAGGAAACTGTATAGCAGATATACCGAGATGCGCCCTTGCTGCATCAGGCTGGCCAGTCGCGCCAGGTATGAAGCCAATTCGGCAGTGGGTAGGTACAGCCAACGCCAGAAGCGGTCCTCGACGGTCACCCGGTAGCGCGGCTGTTCGTCGAACGGCGTCGGCAGGTCGCGCTGCATCAAAAAGAAGGGTTCGAAGATCTGACGGATTGGCTGGCCGAAACCCTCGGCGGTATCCTGCATGCGCGCGGTGCCCCAGGGAAATCCGCAGGCCCATGGTGGGCCGCGGCGCAGCCGGCCATGGTAAAGCCAGCGCACGAGCAAGTAGGCGAGCGCAAAGCTAGTCAGGATGCCGAGGAGGAAGATCACCGGCCCGTAACTGGCTTGACCTAGGCTGCTCGGCGCCAGCAGCCAACTGCTGGTAGCCGCTCGGGCGCCCAAACCGGCGGCAACCAGCTGCTTCGTTACCGGGTCGATCAGCTGGATGAACTGCGTCGGCAGCAGGCCAAGCGTCACACAGCCGAGGGCGAGCCATATCATGCCTGCGCGCTCCCAGGGACCGGCGTCATGCGCGTGGGCGAGTTTGTGCTCGCGCGGCTGGCCGAGGAAGATCACACCGAAGAACTTGACCATCGTGTAGCCGGCTAGGGCCGCCACCAGCGCGATTAGCGCAGCGACCACCGGGATCAGCATCGTCAGCAGCGGCACGGGCAGGCCTGGCGTGAACAGGAAGCTCTGCAGCAGCAGCCACTCCGACACGAAACTGCCGAGCGGAGGCAGCCCGGCGCTGGCCAGCGCGCCCAGTAGCGTAAGCCAGCCAACCCAAGGCATGTACCGAATCAGCCCGCCCAGCTTGCCGAGACTTCGCTCGGCGGTGGCATGCAGTACGCTGCCCGTGCCGAGGAAGAGCAGGCTCTTGAATAAGGCATGGCTTGCGACGTGATAGAGCGTCGCGGTCAGGGCCAGTGCCGCCATCGGCCTCATGTCGTAGGCCGAGAAGATCAGGGTCAGGCCCGTGGCGACGAACAGCAGGCCCATATTCTCGATGGACGAATAGGCCAGCAAGCGCTTCATGTCGCTCTGCACCGCGGCAAAGACGACGCCGAACAGGGCAGTGGCCAGGCCGACGGCCAGAAGCAGCGCGCCCCACCACCACAGACGCATACACAGCAGGTCGAAGGACACGCGCAACAGCCCGTAGATGGCTGTATTGAGCATGACGCCGCTCATCATCGCGGAGACCGGCGAAGGCGCGGCCGGGTGTGCCTCCGGCAGCCAGACATGCAAGGGCAGGACGCCGGCCTTGGCGCCGAAGCCGAACACGGCAAGCAGGAAGCCGACCGAGGCCCAGAAGGGCGTCAGAGCCTGGTCACGCATGTTCGCGAAGGTGTAGTCACCGGTGTTGGCCTGCAGAACACCGAAGCAGAGCAGAATCGCGATCGCGCCGATACGCGCCATCGTGATGTAAAGGTAGCCGGCGCTGCGTACCTCTCGAATGCGGTGGTTTGCTGTCACCAGGAAGAACGACGACAGCGCCATGGTCTCCCACATGACCATGAACGAGTAGGCATCGTCGGCCAGGATGACACCGGCCATGCTGGCCAGGAACAGGTGATATTCCAGGCACAGCAAGCCTGGCGGCGTGCCCTCACCCTTGCGGAAATATCCGGCTGCAAATATAGAGATGCCCGCCGCCGTACCACCGATCACCATTAGGAAATAGGCGGAGAGGCTGTCGAGCCGGATGTGGAAGGGCAGTGCTGGCAGTCCAATGGCTAGTACGGCGACCTCGGGCGTGCCAAGCACAGCGGCAAGTGCCAGGCCGAAAAGCGCCAGCCCAAGCAATCCGCCGAGCGGGAAAAGAACGCGAGACACCAGGGTCAGCCGCTGCAGCGCGGCAACGCCTGCGGCCCCGACGAACAACCAAGCCCCCACAACAACAAGCACCCAGTCGATATGGAGCCATTGAGCGACGGGGGGCACGCTGCTCATGGCCTAGGCCTTGCGACGTGTGGCGCGCCGTCTGGTGGGGGGGGGCGCTTCGGCCTGCGCCGGTGCCTGTTCCTGTGGCGGTGTTCCGTCGTCAGCAGGCTCGGTATTGCCCGCGTGCAACCCGCTGGGCACGTACTGGACCCCATGTTGAGCGAGGTATTCGCGGATGAGCTGGCGCACCACTTGCGATGCCGTCAGATCCTGTTGTGCACAAAGGCGCTCGAAAGCGGCCTTCTTGTTGGGATCGATGAGCAGCGTCAGCCGAGCAGTCTTGATCTCCATGGAGCCTCAACATGCCAATACGATGGTCAGATGCGTCACATCATACATGAACGCCGTGCGACCCAAAAGTGCTTGCCGCCGCCGCGGTTCACCGTCAATGAAGCGACGGCAAAGGTCGCTAATTGCTTGCGACAACCTAGCATACGGAATGAAGATTGCATATGCTACAGAACCTAATGTAATGCAGTAGCGGTGTAATCAACATGTTAATCCTATTAACATATTCCGTCCCAGATTGACCTTGTGCGCAGGCGCGCCCTAGCTGGTCTTTGGAACCTTTGCTCACGTGGCATTTTGTGAGAACCCTCATCTGCCTGAGGGTGACGAGGCGTGGGCGATAGGGAACGGTGATCGACTCTTTCGATGGCCTCGAATCCAGGCAGACAAGGAGAAAGATATGTTTGCGCATCTTCTGCTCGCGGTCGATGGCTCTTTTCTATCTGATGCCGCCTGCCATAAGGCGCTTGCCCTTGCGCAGCAAATGAACGCCCGGGTTACGGCGCTTCGGGTTGGCCCGAACTACCATGTTCTGACCTATCACACTGAAATGCTGACGGACACCCGAGAGCGTTTCACGCAGGAATCCTGGGAGGAGGCCACGAAATATCTACAAGGCGTGGCGAGCGAAGCCGCCGCCGCAGGGGTGCCCTGTGATACGACGTATCTGGTCAACGATCACCCGTACGAAGCCATCATCAAAACAGCCGAGGATAAGGGCTGTGACCTCATCGTGATGGCGTCGCATGGGCGGCGCGGCGTGCAGGGACTGGTGATTGGCAGTGAGACGCAGAAGGTCCTGACTCACAGCAAGATCCCTGTACTGGTGTATCGCTAGATACCATGGCATCGAAGCGCGTGAGGCATTGGCGACAATGGGCTGGCAATGCCATGGACGTCCATTCGCCTGGAAGCAAGCGGCGACAGGACTACGAACCGACCGGGGGAGTGACCATCTCCACTGGCCGTATGGAGGACGGAGAGGCGACCATGGAACTGCTTGTGGAACAGGTGGAGGTTTGGGTGGCAGGGATTCCGGACAAGCCAGGTGGACTGGCCGGATCGTTGGCCCCCCTATGCGATGTGGGAGCCGATCTGCAACTCATCATCGCGCGCCGCAATCCGGACAAACCTGGTGACGGCGTCGTATTTGTCACCCCACTACAGGGTGATAGAGAGATTGTGGCCGCGGCTCTGGTTGGCTTCAACGTGACACAAACGCTGCACTGCGTTCGTGTCATGGGGATTAACCAACCGGGCATCGCATCGGCGCTGACGGAGAAGCTTGCCAAAGCGAATTTGAACCTCCGCGGGTTCTCCGCTTCGGTGATCGGTACGCAGTTTGTCGCCTATGTGGCAGTCGACTCGCAAGCCGAAGCCAATAAGGTAGTTGAGGTTCTCCAGGCTGCCTGAGGTCCAGCGCTTATGCATCAAGGAGAGGAGTAGTGGGGCGCCGGAGCGCCGAGGAGACGTATTCACATTGCCCGCTTGAAGGGCATGGACTGCGGTCCTGCGCCACCCTGCCTGTTGCCGAATCCGGCTAGTTGACGCCAGCACCACGCATGGTGGCTGATCGTAGGCTCGTCCTGAGCCCAATGCGTCGCAATAGTGTCTGAATAGCGGCCGTGGCGACGTCGTCCGTCTCTTGTACATCCTTGAGTACCGCCTGAATCCGCAAGGCCAGCGCTTCAGCAAGCCTTGCCGCAGTGTCGCGCAGCGGACAAGCGTCGCATCTCGCGTAAAGCGCGACATCTCTAAGCAAGGCGTCACCCCGATAGATAGCCACCAGCACCTTCGGTTGGTAGCTACCGTCATCGAGCGCTTTTGCGCGCGGCGTGACGCGATAAGTGACCGCCGGCTTGTGCATGGATGCCTCCCGATAGTTGCCAGACCCTGACTCCGGTCTCGGCATGCCGTAAAGCCAAGTATGAGATT
Organism: Cupriavidus sp. 2TAF22; assembly: GCF_052115045.1. Taxonomy (NCBI): domain Bacteria; kingdom Pseudomonadati; phylum Pseudomonadota; class Betaproteobacteria; order Burkholderiales; family Burkholderiaceae; genus Cupriavidus; species Cupriavidus sp. 2TAF22. Next base: position 48,108 of record NZ_JBFRFX010000040.1, on the reverse strand, counting down.
GAGGCCAGCACCACGCATGGAAGGTCCCGATTGGGCGGTAGGCATCTCGGGATGCCTCGCAGTGGTCATTATCAGTGCGATGCCGAGGCCGACCTGCAGGGTGAGGCTGGTAGTCCGCTATGCGGACATCGGTCACTCGCGGTCATTCTTAGCCAGAACCGTAGCGCCAACCTGGGGCCGGGTGGCATAGGCCACCCCATGCTGCTCCAAATAGTCGCGGATCAACTGGCGCACCACCTGCGACGGCGTCTGATCCTGCGCCGCGCACAGGGTTTCAAAGGCTTTCTTCTTCACGGGGTCGATCAACACGGTGAAACGAGCGGTCTTGGATTCCATGCAGCTTAGAGTAGTGTTGTATGATAATAGCGTTATCATTATATACAAGTGAGCGGCCAAGTGCAGCCTGTGGTTCGGGCATACCCAGACGAGCATGTTCCGCCGCCGGCGGCAAGCCATATGGGTAAGCGCCTGGAAGTTGCTTAGGGGCCGCTTTTTATTTGAGGGCGATGTGCTAGACGCGACAATTGAAATGACCAACCGCATGGGCTTGCAAGGTCGCGGCTCAGCGCGGCTAACCTTTACCGCTGCCCAGTTCGAGTCCGAGATCCTGCTTGTCAGCAATGACTGCACAGCGAACGCCAAGAATGTGATGGACGTGATGCGACTCTCAGCGCGGGCGGGAACTCAGGTACGTATTCAGGCCACCGGCCCGGATGAAGTTGCTGCCGTGAAAGTCATCGCCGCACTGCTGACGGAGTGAGGAATTGAATACCACGCCTGATGGAGCCCCACACATGGACCCCAATCGCACCTCCTTTGAAGCCTACTTAAAGTTTCTCTCCGAAGCCCCCGACGACGGCACGCCGACCGTACCGGAAACCCCACTTGCAATTTCACTGCATTTCGATGCGCTGGCTACCCAAAGCATCATGTCGCGACGCGACCCCGACAAGCTTGTTCTTGGCTACACGCGGACGATGATGGCGTTTTTACTGCTGCAGCCGGCACCCACCAGGATCTCGATGATCGGCCTCGGCGGGGGATCATTACTCAAGTATTGCTATCGGCATCTTCCGAATGCGAAGGTGGTCGCAATCGAAATCGATCCGGCGGTGATTGCATTGCGCGATACGTTTCATATTCCGCCCGACGACGAACGGCTCGAGGTGGTTTGCGCGGATGGCGCCGAGTATGTCAAGAATCAGGACGCGCGGCCGGAAGTCATATTGGTGGATGGTTTTCTCGCTCATGGCATGCCGACACAACTGGGCATCGCGGACTTCTACGCAGCGTGCCATGCCCGGCTCGCCGACGAGGGGGTATTGGTCGCGAACTTCCTCGACAGCGATTCCGATATCCCTTCCTATCTGGACGAAGTTCGTTCGGTGTTCGGCGACTCATTTTCCATTTCCCTGTCCGAGGACAGTTGCAACTACACGCTGCTCGCTTGGAAGAGCGCGCGGGCACTACCCTCGCTGGACGAACTGCTGATGCGCGCGCGCATACTGGAAACCACGCATCCCCTGAATCTGCGCGCGGCCGCGCGTCGTCTGAAACAGGGCAAACGGCTCGCGTCAGATCACACATTCTTGCAGAAGCTCACGGGCTGATGAGCTGGCGGGCCGATGTTGGATAGACACGGCCTGAACCGAAGGTAACGCCCACCGATGCGACCATGCCGATCCGATACTTGCGCAGACTGACTGGAAGGGAGCGCAGTCCAGAAGCCAACCGGCAACTGGCGCGTTATCTTGCCTTTGTGGCGGGCGCCACCAATGCAGGCGGATTCTTGGCGGTGCAGCAGTACACCTCCCATATGTCGGGCATCGTGTCCGCCATGGCTGACAATCTAGCGCTCGGCAGTGTCGGGCTCATTCTGGACGGCCTCGGTGCCTTGTTATCGTTTCTGGCGGGCGCGGCCTGCTCTGCGATTTTGATCAACTGGGGGCGGCGCGAGCGCCTGCACAGCGAATACGCGCTGCCGTTGATGCTGGAGGCGGCGTTGCTGGTATGTTTTGGTCTGCTAGGCAGCAATCTCGAGCATCACGAATGGCTGTTCGTGCCGGCGACGGTCATGGTGCTTTGCTTCATCATGGGGTTGCAGAATGCCATGATCACCAAGCTCTCGAAGGCCGAGATCCGGACCACGCATATCACGGGGATGGTCACCGACATCGGCATTGAACTGGGTAAGCTGTTCTACTGGAACCTGGCCAAAGCCGATGCCGCCAAGCCCATTGTGCTGGCCGACCGGAGAAAACTGCGAGTGCTCGTGACGCTGGTCGCGCTGTTCTTTACCGGCGGCGTAGTCGGGGCTGTGGGCTTCAGGCATGTTGGGTTCAGCGTCACCCTTCCATTGGCCACATTGCTGCTCGCCCTTGGTGCGGTACCCGTCATGGATGATGTGCGGATCCACATGTTGCGCTCGGATTTCCTCCCGCGGCAGGCCGCTCGTGCGCGCGTATGGGCACGCGAGGTCAAGCGAGACGTCCACGCGGTGTGGTTGGCAGCGCGCGACCCTCGCACGCCTCGGTATGCGAAAGCGCTAGCCGTGTTAGTCGCCGCCTATGCCTTATCTCCTATTGACCTGATTCCGGATTTCATCCCGGTCCTGGGCTATCTGGATGACGTGGTGCTGGTACCCCTCGGCGTGTTGCTGGTGGTCCGGTTGATCCCGGCTGAGGTGATGGAACAGCATCGCGCCGCCGCCGCGCTCGCTGCAGAGCGCCCCGTCAGTCGCGTCGCGGTCGTCGTGATTGTTGCGCTCTGGCTTGCCGCTGCTGCAGTGGTGGTGGCCTGGCTGGCTCGGCTGCAAGTTTGACTCGAACGCTCGAAATAGAAGTGGTGTACCCATGGTTGGGCAACTTGGTGCCAAATTGGGAACAGCGTGATGGCGTGGAGCCATGGATAACGTGCTTTGGGAGTGCTGCGAATGAATGCGCGTCCCATGCACGACTTTTGTGTGTCAGATGAACGATAACCAACAAACGAGCCTGCTTATGCTGATCGCGCTCGGCAAGGAGCGCGGATTCCTGACCCACGGTGAAATCAGCGACCATCTTCCTGACGGCAAGGACCAAGCCAGCATTACTGACAGAATTCTGGCGATGTTGGCGGAGCTTGGCATTGAGGTCGTGGATAGAGCGCCTGCTGACACGATGCTGTTAATCGAGGACGCGCCGGTCTCAAGCTCCGATGAGGCCACATTGGAGGAAGCTACCGCCGCCATCACGCAGAGCGATAACCGATTCGGTCGTACCACCGATCCCGTGCAGATGTATCTGCGGGAAATTGGCGCCGTCCAGTTGCTGACGCGCGACAACGAGGTAGAGATCGCGACCCGCCATGAAGAGGCAATCATGGAAATGGTTGACGCAATGGCGAGGTGTCCAACCGTCGTCTCCGAGATATTAGCCATGGCCGAGCAAGTCGAGCGCGACGAGTTGTCCGTAGATGAACTCGTTGATCACGTCGTCGATGCCCAAACCGTGCCCGCTGACAATCCGGGCAAGGATACCGGGTTACAGCTCGACGCCAGCGTAGGCGAGGAGGATGGAGAGCCCGATGATTGCGCCCGGAGTCCGAACACCGCCTCGAAGGCAACGTCAGCTGCCGCCTTGAAGCGGGATGTACTCGAGTGGCTCGCCAGCGTGCGAGCGCGGGTTATCGAATTGACCGCGTCCCACGGGCCTCATGAAGGTGGCACGCTCCGCGATATGCAGGCGCTGGCAGCGATTCGATGTGTGCTCGCCAAGCTGCGCTTCAGCCCAATCGCGATTGAGCGGCTCAGCCGAGTCCTCAACGTGCATCTTGAGGACGTTCGTCAAACGGAACGGCGACTCGCTGGAATCTTGATCGGTCAATGCGGCATGACACGCGATGAGTTCGCGCAGCGCTTAAAGGGTCGTGAAATCCAGTTCGACTGGCCGGAAGCGCTTGGGGCGGACTGTCCTACCCCCAACGGTTTGCTGCCGCGGCAGCTTCTGGAAATCCAGGCGCTGCAGCAACAACTGCTTGCCATAGAATCTCGCGCCGCTATTCCCCTTGAGGATCTGAGGGAAGTCGGCCGGCTGGTGACAAGAGCGCAGGTCAAGGCTCGCCAAGCAAGAGCCGAGATGATCGAGGCTAACCTTCGCCTGGTCGTCTCAATCGCCAAGAAATACATCAATCGTGGCTTGCCACTGTTGGATCTCATTCAAGAGGGCAACATCGGGCTGATGCGGGCGGCGGATAAATTCGACTACCGCCGTGGTTATCGATTTTCGACCTACGCGACCTGGTGGATTCGCCAGGCGGTGACTCGCTCTATTGCTGACAAGGCACCCACCATCGGCATCCCGATGCACCTCGTGGAGGTCGTTGGAAAGATCAATCGGGCCTCGCGCGAGTGCTTCAGTGAAACCGGAGCAATGCCGACGTCGGATATCTTGGCGGCCAAGGTGGGGATGAGCGAGAAGAAGATCAAGTCCATTTTGAACGTTGTCAAGCAGCCGGTATCGCTTGATATGCCGGTTGGGGAGAGCGGGGATGCGTTGCTGGGAGACACGTTGGCGGACGAGATCACCGCCTCTCCTCTTGATGCGGCAGTTCAAGCGGGGCTCAAGCGGGACTTGGAAGCCGTCTTGTCGACGCTGGGTGCGCGGGAGGCGAAGATTTTGCGGATGCGCTTCGGGATCGGCACTGCGACCGAGTACACGCTGGATGAGATTGGCCTGCAATTCGGCGTGACCCGCGAACGTATTCGGCAACTGGAAAGCCAGGCCCTGCGAAAGCTACGGAAGCCCGAGAGCACCGAACGCCTGAATGCCTATCGCGGCGAGTCGTGAGTGCTTCGCACGCGATGCGTTAGCAGGCCGGCAGGTCGACCAGAGGTACGCGGACAGGCCAATGGGGGTAGCCGCACAAATGATTAGTCAAAAAATTAGATTCTTTCGCTCACGGATTCCCTCATTCGAGTGCACCCCTGGATGCCATGACTGCTGTGGACCGGTGACGACCTCAACGGAAGAGATGTCGAGGCTTCCCGTCAAGAGCGATGCCGAGCACGAAGCTGCGCTTACAAACCTTAGTTGCCCTCATCTTGGCAACAAGGGGTGTCAAGTGTATGCTGAGCGCCCGTTGATTTGCCGGTTGTTCGGGACAACACCACGACTGGCCTGCCCGAACGGAAACCGGCCGGAGGCGATGGTCGATCCGTCTATAGAACGGCAGATTCAGCGCTTTTTCCTTGAAACGCGTCACGTGTTGGTTTGAGGTAGCGGGCGCGGTCTCCTACATGGGCGCAACGCGGTTCGAGGAAATACAGATCCAGACCGAAGCTACGCCACAGATGATGGCCTCCCGACTGAAGGCGCTTGAAGCGGACGGCATGGTCGAACGCCACCCATATAGCGAAAAGCCGTTGCGCTATGAATACCGTCTGACGGACAAGGGGTGGGCGTTCTATCCCGTGATCTACGCGCTGCGCGCCTGGGGCGAAACGTGGGCAAAGAAGAAGGACAGGGAACTGGCGATGCATTTCGTGCATCGCGAATGCGGGGACGACGTCGGGCTTGCCAGCATCTGCCCGCACTGCGGGAAACCGGTGGAGCGCAAGGATCTGCACGCTTCAATGGGTAACGATTTCGCGACGGAACGCGCAGCGCGACGTGCTTCCTTCAAGCGGAAATAACTAGACATCACGAATGGCGGCACGAGGCGCCCATGTCGCCTGTCCACTGAGCGCATGCCTTAGTCTGGCGCGAACGGCTGTCCAGAAGCGAATCGGCCTGTTCCCGGCTGATTTCTGATATCCGAGACCTGGTACTCCTTCCACTCGATCAAGCGGTTGCGAGGTCGGCATTCGGCCGAGGCGCTCTCCGACTGATCGCGCCACCTTCACACTTCCCGACCGCCTCTCCAACACGCGCAGCGCATGCGCGCACTGCGGGTCATCCGCCGCACTACCGCTGCGGTGTCGCTCCTGCTATTGCGGGCAGCCTTATCGAATCCTCTTCGCCTAGCACGCTCCTTTGATGACAGCGAGCTTGCCGCCACGGGCTACCGTCTCAGCCTTAATCGTCGGCGCTACCCACTGATCTCCCGTTCATCGGTCGCCGTCTGTCGTTGCTTTTCGTAGTCGCGACGCCCCTTCGGCCAACTGCCGTTTGTGAGCAGATCACCGCAAAGCCTTGTTTTTCTTGATACTATGATTTTCATAGCTACACTAAGACGTACCGATGTGTGAGACGTCACGCACCGTCAATCTTAAGCAGCAGGCGCCACTGCGAGAAGCGACTTTTTACTCAATGACCTCAAGGAAATCGATCATGACTAGCAACATCGCCAAGCGCTTCGTACTCACTATCGCCCTGGTTACCGCCGCTGCCGGGGCGCAGGCAGCCGGACTGTCCCATCACGGCGCGGGTGGCCCGTACACCGACAGCGCCCGTTCGGTGCAGGAACCACGCAGTCCGTACACCGACGGTGCGCATGTGGAGTCCCACTGAGAGGTAGGCAGGCGTATCCGATGAAGACGTGCCGCCGCACGAGTTCGATCCTGAAATCGTGGCATGTCGTGCGGTCGCTTTGCCGGCTCTGACTGTCGAACCGGCCGCGCTCAACCTGTTTCCCAAGGAAGGACCCCGCAATGTTCAGTCATGTAGTGGTCGGCACCAACGACCTGGAAAGAGCCAGGAAATTCTACGACGCCGTTCTGGGCACGCTCGGCTATGGCGAGGGCCTGCTCCGAGCTATCGGCGACTATGCCTATCTCTCCGACAAGGGCTTGTTGATAGTGACCCGGCCACTTGATGGTCAGCCGGCCACCCCCGCCAATGGCGGCACGATTGGCTTCACCTGCCAGTCGATGGACCAGGTGGATGCCCTGCATGCCGCCGCGGTCGCCAACGGCGGCAGATCCGTCGAGGATCCGCCTGGTGTACGCAACACGGAAGCGGGCCCGCTGTATCTCGCCTATGTGCGTGATCCGGATGGCAACAAGCTCTGCGCTCTGTATCGCATTCCTGCCTGACACAGCCGACAGCGACGAAGGCTCGTTCGAACGGCCCTGGCCACGGGGCATCCAGCGGCTTTGCCGCAAGTCCTCCACGAAGCGAGGGCGGAACCATTCCCGATATCGCGTCAATCGATAAACGGCCAGTCAATCAATTTACAAGCTGTGTACTCGGTGGAGTAACACCACTGACGACCACGACGCCCCAATCCTTCCACTTGCCGAGAAATTTGATATGCAAGATAAGCCCAATTTCAATCGCCGTCGCTTTTCCGCAGCCGCGGCGGCAAGCGTTACCGCGGGATCGCTCGGAATTTTCAATCTCTCACAGCATGCAAATGCCATGACTACAGGTGCCCCACTTCAGGGCAGTGACGGGGTTGCCGTGCATCCGTTTCATGTGAATTTTCCGGAATCAAAGCTCGTCGAATTGCGTCGACGCATCAGGGAAACAAATTGGCCTGAGCGGGAAACTGTTTCGGATGAATCCCAAGGTGTGCAGCTCGCGACGATTCAGGCACTCGCGCGCTATTGGGCGACCGGTTACGACTGGCGCAAGGTCGAGGCGAAGCTGAATGCTCTGCCGCAGTTCATAACCGAAATCGACGGGTTGAACATTCACTTCATCCACGTTCGTTCGAAGCATGACAATGCCTTGCCGCTGATCATCAACCACGGATGGCCCGGCTCGATCATCGAGCAACTGAAGATCATCGATCCATTGACCAATCCCACAGCCCACGGTGCGAGCGCATCGGACGCTTTCCACGTGGTGATTCCGTCAATGCCCGGCTATGGATTTTCAGGCAAGCCGACGAGCACCGGCTGGGGTCCCGAGCGCATGGCCAAGGCATGGGCAGTCTTGATGAAGCGCCTCGGCTACACCCGCTATGTCGCCCAGGGCGGCGACTGGGGTGCATTTGTCGTCGATCAAATGGGATTGCAGGCTCCTCAGGGACTGCTTGGCATCCACACCAATATGCCCGCGACGGTTCCAGCCGACATCGACAAGGTGCTCCAGATCGGCGGCCCGGCGCCAGCCGGCCTGTCAGCGGAGGAGAAACGCGCCTTCGAGCAGCTCGACCTGACGTTCAAGGAAGTGAACTACGCCCGGCTGATGGGCTCGCGTCCGCAAACGCTCTACGGCATTGCCGATTCACCTGTCGGCCTCGCCGCGTGGCTCCTCGACCATAACGATGCCGATGGTCAACCGGCTGCGGCAGTCGCCTCGGCTCTGCAGCGGACCAGCAGCGCTACAGGCGAACTGACGCGCGACGAAATCCTCGACAACATCACGCTGTACTGGCTGACGAATACTGGTGTTTCGGCATCTCGTCTCTACTGGGAATACAAGGGCGGCTTCTTTAATGCCAAAGGCGTCAAGATCCCGGTGGCCGTGAGCGTGTTCCCCGGCGAGCAATATCAGGCGCCGCGGAGTTGGACGGGGCGGGCGTATCCCAATCTCGTCTATTACAACAAGGTCGACAAGGGCGGGCACTTTGCGGCCTGGGAGCAGCCGATGCTTTTTTCCGAAGAGCTTCGCGCGGGCTTCAAGCCAGTTCGCGTAGAGACGATGCGCCCGCATGACAATTGACCTGTTCAAGCTCACGGGCCGCAAGCCAATGAGCATATAAGCCTTCGTGAGGCTGCACACATCTGACTTGACTCGCAAGGCAACACACAGTTTAAGGCTGGAGACCGATCCCATGTCAAACAACGCTCCCATATCCTCATCGCGCCGGCACTTTGTCGGTACGGCCGTCGCAGCGACCGCCGCCGGCTCGCTGAGCCCGCTCGGCTTCGCAGGCACAAGCCTGGCATTCGGCAAGATCACGGAGCCTGCGATCGGCGACAAGACCGCGATTCGCCCGTTCCGCGTTCACGTCCCCGAATCGCAGCTCGTCGACATGCGGCGGCGCATCAAGGCCACGCGCTGGCCGGACCGTGAGACCGTGCCCGACGAATCGCAGGGCATTCAGCTCGCAACCATCCAAGGGCTCGCTCAATACTGGGCGACCGGCTATGACTGGCGCAAATGCGAAGCGCGACTGAATTCGTATCCGCAGTTCATGACCGAGATCGACGGGCTCGATATCCATTTCATCCATGTACGGTCGAAGCACGAAAACGCGATGCCGTTGATCGTGACGCACGGCTGGCCTGGATCAGTCATCGAACAGTTCAAGATCATTGATCCGCTCGTCAATCCGACCGCGTACGGCGCTCCGGCTTCAGATGCGTTCCATCTCGTGATTCCGTCCTTGCCTGGCTACGGATTCTCTGCCAGGCCCACCACGACTGGCTGGGGGCCGGAGCGCACCGCGCGCGCGTGGGTCGTGCTTATGAAGCGCCTTGGCTACGACAAATTTGCTTCGCAAGGCGGCGATCTCGGCGGCGTTCTGACCAACATCATGGCCATGCAGGCGCCACCTGAACTGATCGGCATACACGTGAACTTCCCTGCGTCCGTGCCGGCGGACATTCTCAAGTCGCTTGTCGCGGGCGATCCGACGCCCGCTGGCTTGTCGGATGAGGAAAAGCATGGGTATGAGCAATTGAGCGCAAACTTCAAGAGAAAGCGCGGATATGCACTCGAAATGGGTACGCGCCCGCAAACGCTATATGGACTCGCCGACTCGCCCGTCGCGCTGGCTTCCTGGCTCCTCGACCATGGCGACGGTTACGGCCAGCCCGCCGCGGCGTTGAGCGCGGCCGTGCTCGGTCATCCCGTCAACGGCCATTCCGCCGGCGCGCTGACGCGAGACGACCTGCTTGACGACATCACGCTATATTGGCTGACCAATACTGGCATCTCGGCAGCGCGTTTCTACTGGGAATCGCACTCGAACTTCTTCCTTGCAGCCGACGTCAACGTGCCGGCTGCCGTCAGCGCGTTTCCGGGGGAAAATTACCAGGCGCCGAGGAGCTGGACCGAAAAGGCCTATCACAACCTGATCTACTTCAATAAACCTGAAACAGGTGGGCACTTTGCGGCGTGGGAAGAACCGATGATTTTCGCGAGTGAAGTGCGCGCAGGATTAAGGCCCTTGCGGACATAAAGCGCGAAACGCTCCGATGCGCATGTATCGGAGCGCATGTCTTCTACGACAATGCGTGGAGCGCGGAATAGGCCCGCGGCATTCGGTAATCTACAGGCGGCTCCATACTGAACATCAACGACGGGTGAGAGGCCGCTATTTGTTCGAGGCAGACGCTTGAATGTCCGGTCCGGCGCTCAGACGAATGACGCCCGATGGCCGACAAGCGCCTGATCGACCCCGAGATCCGCGACGCCAGTGTCAGTCGGCAAGAGCTGCCCTTCGGCCTGGGGCAGCCTCTACGACTGCGTCTAATGCTCAAGCAGTCATTCGAAGGGGCAAGTGGGCCGCAGGCTCATGGGCGCCATGCACCGAAATCACCACAGCCCAACGCGCGCTCCGCTTGAACTGCGTGCCCCCTGTCATGGACAACGCTGCGAACTTCGCAAGAGCGCACAAATCCGCATAAGGCGGTCGAGGCGTCGCTTGCGCGATTCATCAAGGCTTCGACCAGCCCGACATCGTCCGGGCGTGCGCGTTACTGGCCGAAATGACGCCTGGCAGGAATGGGTTATGCGGGATCTGCTGGGGGCGCTAGGGGATTGCGCGGCGCGGCACCGGAAGACGGTCGACGCGTGGCAAGGCCCGCGACGATTGCTTAAGCCGTGAGAATATTGACTAGATGCTCCATTTTGCCTTCTGCTTGTGCAAACGCCTCAGCTTCCTCCGTGATCGATCTTCCCGCTCGAAAGACCGTCTGAACAATGCCAGCGAGTGTGTGGTGTTTCACCAGGACGAATCCCTGATGCTTCCCAGAGGACAGGAGCTGCGTATAGGCTTTTAAATCGTGATACCCCACGCGTTTCTGGCTCTCCATTGCGCCCCCGTTTCGACGAGGAGGAATCGTAACGTTGGGGCAGTGCTCAGTGCGGCCTTGGACTGCCGCCAATGCGAGCGGAGAGGTATTGCCTATAGGCGTATTCAACGTCAGCAACGATCTGACGCAGGACCAGCGCATCGATCGTCGCGTTGATGATATCTACCGGCTGGTCCATCGTTTCGGCGGCGTCGCGCGCAGCGCGGATAGTAACCTCGTTGGCAGCGGTGCCGAGGTAGGCCTGGATGCCAAGGAATTCTCGCACGGCCCTGTAGTGCCGGAACAAGGTCGGCGACACCTTCCGGTCGTAGCCAAACTTCGTACCTAGGCTCAGGCCGGCACTGATGCGCACCAACTCCGTCACGCTGGCAGGAATAGTGTCAAGGTCCGGGAAGTGGTGTAACTGCTGAAAGACCTTCAGGAGCACCAGCAGACCAAGTCGGGATTCTTGCCCGCGTGTGGACCGGGTTGCCCAGTCCAGCTCTTCCGCGCTTGGTGTGTAACAGGCCCGCAATTCCTTGAGGGAAAAGACCTTCGGGAAACGCGGGTAGGCGGTACGCTCGACGGTGGCCATACAGGATCTCGACAATCGCTGAAAGGCCGGCCAGCCTAGCTGGGTCAGGTGACAGTTTGCTGCTTATTTCCACAAGTAATTAGTATCGCTTCTTATATAACCAGAAGGATTATGATAGCGGCTTGGGCGTATCTTGGTCAGGGGCCGCTACCACGATCATGACCGGTAATACTACCCAGATCGTGATCGACCTGGTCGATTTGTCGTCGGCCGGGCCTGAGCAGGCAGGCGCGATCCACGTGCGCTTGCGCAAGATGTTGCCCGCTGTGGCGGGCTTTGCCGCCGGTGCGGTGCTGGGCGCGCTGGCGTTCGCTGCCGTCAGCTTCTGCTGTGTCCTGCTGCCGGTACTGCTGCTGGCGGCGCTATGCCGCCAGCGGTGGCAGGCCAGGCTGGTGCTGGCGTGAAAACCTGCGAGGCGGCGCGTTCAACCATGACGCGACCCTCGCCCCCTGATCAAGACTGACGGGCCAGCCTGCTAGAACTTGTGACGGATGCCAAGCACCGCACCGAACTGGTTTTCCGAGCCGGAAACCGTGCCGAAGCCGGTCCCCTGAATGGAGCCGGTGCCACCTGCGGTCAGGCCTAAATTCGAGCCATCCTTGTTCTTGGTGTAACCGAGGTTCAAGTAGGCATCGGTACGCTTGGACAGCGCGTAGTCAGCCGATGCCACGAAGCTCCACGGATCCGCCTTGGTGCCCCGGAAGTCCTGGAAGTAGGCAACGCCGGTCAGGGACAATGCCGGGATCAGCTGATAGCGCAGACCCAGCCAGTACAGATTAGAGACGTTGTTAGCGCCGAGATTACCCGGGAGCGTGGCGCCACCGAGCGCCTTGGCCCAACGATATCCGGCGTAGGCCTTGGCGGGGCCGATGGAGTACGAGCCGGCCAGGCCGGCGCGGCGGATTTCGGCCTCCGTCAGGGGACCGGTCGCGGCCGCGCCGGGATTGGTTGAGTCGTAGATGGCGCCGACAGCGAACGGACCCGCAGCGTAGGTCAGGCTGGCACTGTACTCGCGCCCGATCCTCGGGCTGCCAGGGACTTCACCAGAGGCGCCGGCGCCGGTGTTCGCGCCAAAGCTGTACAGCGCCTTGGCGGACAGGCCACTGAAGGTGCCGATGTACTTGACCGAGTTATCGGCACGGCTGCCGAAAGCGGCGTCCTGCCCCAGGATCGAGTAGTTGGTGCTGACGGCCATCGGGTCGAAGTCAACGTTGAAATCATGGAACGGCGTCTGATGCCGGCCCAGGGTCAGGGCGTTCCAATTGTTCTGCAGGCCAACATAGGCCTGGCGACCAAACAGGCGGCCTGCGAAGGATGACTTGCCGTCGTCCACCGTGAAGCCGTTTTCCAGCACGAAGACACCCTTCAGGCCACCTCCGAGGTCTTCCACGCCGCGCAGGCCCCAGCGGCTGCCTGCCAGGTTGCCGGAGGTCATGCGCGTCACGCCATGGTCGCCGCCGGGTTGGTGGTTTTGGTACTCGATGCCAACGTCAATCAGGCCATACAGTGTCACGCTGGACTGGGCATACGCACTACCGGCAGCCAAGACGGCGACGGTGGCTGCAAAGTGTTTCATCTCCATATCGCCTCTTTCCTTGTTAGCATATTGGGAAACCTCTCTACAGTGCTTGTCCTGGCGAAAACACTGCGCGCAGTGCCTTGGAATAATAGCCCGTTCCCGGCTGACATTGACGGATCTTGGGCGACTTCAGTGCATTCGCGCCAGGCCGTGAATTGAGCGGCGAGCTGTTTGCGATGGCGCATGACCGGCTACGGGGACATTCCGATGACGGTTGCTGCCATGAAGGCGGGAGCAGAACACTTTCTTTCCAAGCCGTTCCGTGAACAGGAACTGCTCGATGCCGTCACGGAGGCACTACAGAAGGAGGGCTCGCGACGTGAGCATTTGTGCCGACTGGCTGCAGCGCGCGACTGCTTTCGTTCCCTGACGCTGCGGGAGAGTGAGGTCATGGCGCATGCCACATCAGGTTTGACAAACAAGGAGATTGCCGCCGCCATGTGCATCAGCGTGGTGACTGTCAAAGTTCATCGATGCCAGGCAATGCGAAAAATGAGGGCTCGGAGTTTCGCTTATCTGGTGCTACTTGCGCAAACTCTCGGTCTCGTGCTGCTTCCCTCTAAGTCCGAAGCTGCTGAGCAGCCTGCTATCCGGCTGCGGCCTCGACAGCTTAGAACCGCAACCCGAGCGTAGGGACGGCATCGGGCGGCGTGCAGAGGACGAAGGTCATGTAAGGACTGCACGACACACTCACGATGGAGGAGTGTCCGTCTTGCGAGGACGCAACGCTTTTTCAATGCAGTGGATCATGTCCGTATCCTGGAAGGGCTTGTAAAGGACGCACGTCGCACCCAATGCCATGGCACGCTGATCGAATCCCTCATGCGCAAATGCAGTCATGAAAATGACAGGCATATCGAGATTGCGTGCGCGCAGGGCCTCTATCAAAGCGAAGCCGTCCATGCCGGGCATTTTCGCGTCTGTGATCACGCAGGACAGGCAAGGCAGCGAAGTGCACCGCAGTAGCTCTTGACCGCCTCCGAACAATTGCACGCCAAGATCGAGCGAACGCAGCAGCCCGCCCACGGCATTTCGGACAGCGACATCGTCGTCAACTATTGCGATCGTGGCGCGAGCTATCACACTGACTCCTTGTATACGCGTTGAGCGCTGGCAATGCTCTGCTGGAATAGTAACGCCAAACCGGTGCATACCCTATCATACGATGGTATTGCCGATTCCTCGGGTGCACGTCCCACGCTACGTTGCGATGAAGTCACGCTGGCCAGGAAAATCAGTCCCCCCGCGATAGTGAGCCGGCCAGCTATTCTGTCCGATTCATACCAAGGTATTACATACATGGTTGCTTCGAAATGGCACCGCATATTCAAAAGTCCTTGTGGGTGCGGGCGGCCCCGGGACCGTTTGATGATTGATGATTGATGGTAGATGGCGCTATTGGGATTGTCGATGCTGCTGTAGTAGCGGAGCAGCGTCGCGTCCTTAGCCTGCAGTCGGCCTGCTTGCCCGCAGTGACGCGTTATCTTGCTGAAATCGTCGAAGGCACGAGACTTGGCTTGGTGCCGCCAGCCGCTCGATCGCAGACCGCGGCAAGTGCCAGTCTTGCTGGTACCGACTCAAGTTCCCGCTGCCCTCCGGAGCAGGACAGCGGTGAATCGGTCAGCTTACTTTAGGCAGTTCACTGCACGCCGGATTCCTTCACCATAGGTCGGATCGGCCTTGGTGAAATTCTCAATCTGCACGCGCACGATCTCCTCGGGCACGCCCTGCATCGCCACCGCGATGTTCGCGAACAGCCGCTGCCTCTGGCCGTCGTCGAACACCTGCTTTGATTGCGTCGTCGTTGCGTCCGCTGGTCTGATAGTGCTGGTGGATTTCATAGGCGAGCGTCAGGTTCAGGTTGCCGTGGTCATAGGCGGTGGCAAAGGAATACAGCGCCGGATTGCGCGGCACCGTTGTTTTCTCTTCCGGCAATCCCCAGGCGATGGCGCCGCTCAAGCCGTGCCACGTCGGCGACTGGTAGTACAACGAGTTCTTCTGCCGTCGATCAAATGAGCTGGTGTTCTGGACATTGTCGCTGGTAGAGGCAGCGCCATTGCCTATCAGCGCCATGTAACCCGCAGTGGTGGGGTAACGGGTCGTAGCTCTTGGTCGCACTTGTGTATGGTGTGTCCCAGTTGCCCATGAATAGGGTGCCGTACGGGCTCTGAAGGCCGAGCCGGGTATCTCGCGCGGCGATTTGCCCCGTGCCGTTGTCAATCGACAGGGCGCTTTCGATTTGCCAGATCGCCTTGATCCCGTTGGCCAACTGTTCCTCGCCCCGTAAGCCGAACACAGAGCGGTTATTCGTGAGCCGCGCCGTATTGCCCAATCTGGTGCCGTCGGTTGCGGTGGTCACGGTCACATACTCGATCGCCGTGTTCAGCCGGCCATAGATCGCGACGTTGTTGTCCGCCACGGCAGAGGTGCCGCGGCCGCGGCCAAAGACGCAGCCAGGGCCACGTGAATGCGCCGGGGCGCGATTGCGTTAGTGCGGCTGGCAGGTGCTTCGGGCTGCTTTCGGGAGCGGCTCATGCTGTTATTGGTTCCCTTCCTTGCTACGCGCGGGGAGGGATGCCGACGGTTCAACGGCCGTGTCCGCTTTGGGCGGTGTACCCGTAATCTTCGGGACGCATTCGCCGCGGAACCATGCAATGGTGACGGGCTCGCCGGCCAGCATGCGCTTGACCGGCGGCACAACCTGCTCGCCAATCAGCATGCCCAGCAGCCCGATCAAAGCAATTGCGGGCGGCGCAGGCGAGCGGACCTGCATCAGTGCATAGATAATGCCGACCAGGATGCCGGCGCCAAGGGAGATGAGATAGAGTTTCATATGTGACAAGGTTGGAGAGGGGGAAATCGGTGCGACGTCACGCCGGCGGCAAGCCCAGGCCGAGCAGGTGTCTCACGTGGGGCGGCTCGACGCCCACGTGGAAGCTGGCCAAGTCGCGCTGCACATCGGCATCGGCGTGCGGTACGCGCTCGTGCTGGCGCAGGTGCTCGGCCCACGACTCGACCAGGAACCACTCGGTCAGCAGTTCGGGGTTGGCCGGATCTTCCATCACGCCCCAGCTGAACGCGCCGTCACGCAAACGCTCTTCCGACAGCTTGTGCACCGCATGCAGAAACGCATCGCGGTTGGCGGGCGGGATGCAGTATTCGATCAGGATCATCACCGGACCACGGTCGTGCGCGATCTCGCCGGCCATCTCCGGTTCGGGCCAGTGACGTGCGGGACCGAGGTCTTCTTCGCCGCGCGGCAGCCGCATGCGGTGCAGGATCAGCGCGGTAACGACCAGCCCCGCCGCGGCGATCAGCAGCGCATGCGGTGTGCCCAGTGCCTGCGCCACAAAGCCCCAGACCAGGCTGCCACCTGCCAGCGCGCCGTTGAACACCATCTGGTAGACCGCCAGCGCGCGGCCGCGCACCCAGTTCGGCAGGATCGCCTGCGCCGCGCCGCCGAGCGTGGTCAGCGCCATGATCCACGCGGCGCCAAGCAGCAATAGCAGCGGCAATGCCAGCCATATGGGTGGTGCGCTCGACAGAGCCGCCATGACGACCGCCGTGACGATCGCGGACAATAGCACCATGCCATCTGCATCGAGCCGCTGCTGCAGCCTGGACATCGTCAGCGCGCCAAGGATCGCGCCAGCGCCCACTGCGCCCAGCAACACGCCATAGAGGCCGGCACCGCCATGCAGCAGCTGACGGGCTACCAGCGGCAACAACGCCCATACGCCGCTGCCGAAGGCAAAATGCACGGCAGCGCGCGCCAATACTACGTGCAGCTTGCTGTGCGCGCGTGTGAAGCGTAAGCCTGCTCGGAAAGCGCTGAAGAAGTGTTCGCGCAGCGGATCGCTTGGCTTTTCGGGACGCTTCCACCAGATCAGCGCAGCGATGACGAACACATAGCTGAGCAGGTCTGCGCTATACGTGGCAGCCGCGCCGAATGCCGCGAGCAGCAGACCCCCGGTAGCCGGTCCAATCGCACGGGCGACGTTCACGCCCAGCGAGTTCAGCGCCACGGCCTGTCGCAGCGTGCTCGGCGGCACGAGTTCGGGCACGATCGACTG
The DNA here is from genome assembly GCF_052115045.1 of Cupriavidus sp. 2TAF22. Classification (NCBI taxonomy): domain Bacteria; kingdom Pseudomonadati; phylum Pseudomonadota; class Betaproteobacteria; order Burkholderiales; family Burkholderiaceae; genus Cupriavidus; species Cupriavidus sp. 2TAF22. Next base: position 30,973 of record NZ_JBFRFX010000040.1, on the reverse strand, counting down.
CCACGTCGGCCCCATCATCGCCGCACCCACACCGCCGACGAACGCCAGCCCAATCAGGATTTCGATTGTCAGCGCCTGGCGCCACGCCAGCAGCATCAGCGTGCCACTGACCATGGCCAGTCCGATCTGGATCACGATCAGGAAGCGGCGCCGGTCGAGGATGTCGGAGAGCACACCGGCCGGAATCGCTAGCAGGAATACTGGCAGCGTGGCAGCCGCCTGGATCGTGGCGACCGCCGCCGGTGAAGTGGAAAGATCGGTTGCCAGCCATGCGCTGGCCACATCGCGCATGAAGCTGCCAATGTTACCGAGGATCGTGGCCACCCACAGTACCGCAAACGTGGGTTGGGCCAGCGGGGCAAACGTGCCCCCCGATGCAGGCCTGGCTGCCGAGGTGGCAGATTGCGTCATGGTTGTCTCCGCGTGCGAAGGTCATCCCACGCCACGAGCAGGAACCCACCCACCAGGCCCAGATGTTCGAAGAACGCGTTAGCCATCATGAACTACGCCTCGGGCGGTGCGCTCCAAAACCGGTTGGCCAGGAACGTGGCCATCAGCGTGAACGCCGCCAGCGCCAGTGCGCCTAGCCAGCGCCAGAAGCCGGTCAGGATCATTGCCGACGCACCAAGCTCCAGCGCAATCGTCGCCGCAGCCAGCGGCACGGCGGGCGACAGGCCGAAGCGCTGCATCTCTGTCACTGCGCTGGAGAAGTCAAACAGCTTGACCAGCCCGCCTTGCAGGTACGCCGCGCAAAGCAGCAGCAGGGCGATCCAGCGCACCCAGCGCGGCAGCAGGTGGGAGGAATTGCCGGCTGCCACCAGCGGAGAAGACGAGGAATGCATGGCGGGTCTCCGGTTTCAATACGGTACGGATTGCGAGATGCGTTAGCGGCCGGGAACGTTCAGAACGCCCAGCACGAGCAGCCCAGCGCCCCCCAGAAGCTGCTTTCGTCCGACGTCGGCACGCTCGATGTCCAGGCCTTGGCGTGAGCATGACCATGCACGCCGCACGAGCTGGCGCAGCCACAGGCGGTGTTCATCGCGAGCTGCTTTGCCTTGGCCGTCGGGCGCGGCTGGTACTGGCTGCCATGACGGGCCGGAGACCAGTCCGGCATCGCCGGCGGAATGTCCGGCGAGTGCTTGCCGAATTCGTTGTCGCCATAGACCACCTTGCCGCCCAGCACCGTCATCACAGACGTGATGTCCTGGATGTCGTCGCCCGGCACGGCGAAGTAGTCGGCCGACAGCACGGCCAGGTCGGCCAGCTGGCCCACCTTGATCTGGCCCTTCTTGCCCACTTCAGATGAGAACCAGGTGTTGGCCTCGGTCCACAGGCGCAGCGCCGTTTCGCGATCGAGCAGGTTGGCCTGTGGATACATCGACATGCCGCCGACGGTCTTGCCCGTGGTCAGCCAGTACAGCGAGACCCACGGGTTGTACGAGGCCACGCGTGTGGCGTCGGTGCCGGCGCCGACTTTCACGCCTCTTTCCAGCATCTTCTTGACCGGCGGCGTGGCTTCGGCAGCGCGTGCGCCATAGCGCTCGACAAAGTACTCGCCCTGGTAGGCCATGCGGTGCTGCACCGCGATGCCGCCACCGAGCGCGGCGATGCGGTCGATATTGCGGTCGGAAATCGTCTCGGCGTGGTCGAAGAACCAGTTCAGGCCGTTGAACGGGATGTCTTTGGCTACCTTCTCATAGACATCCAGCGCACGGGAGATGGTCTGGTCGTAGGTGGCATGCAGCCGCCACGGCCAGCGCTTCTCCGCCAGCAGGCGGATCACCGGCTCCAGATCGGCTTCCATCGACGGCGCCATGTCGGGGCGCTCGACGCGGAAGTCCTCGAAGTCCGCCGCCGTGTAGACCAGCATTTCACCGGCGCCGTTGTGGCGATAGAGGTCATCGCCCTGGCCGGGCTGCACCGTCGACGTCCACGTCTTGAAGTCGCTGAGTTCTTCCTTCGGCTTCTGCGTGAACAGGTTGTACGCCAGCCGCACCGTGAGCTGCCCGTCCTTGTGCAGCTCCTCGATGATGTTGTAGTCCTCGGGGTAGTTCTGGTAGCCGCCGCCGGCGTCGATCACGCCGGTCACGCCCAGGCGGTTCACCTCTCGCATGAAGTGGCGCGTGGAGTTCTTCTGGTATTCGGGCGGCAGCTTCGGCCCCTTGGCGAGCGTCGCATACAGAATCGTCGCGTTCGGCTTGGCCAGCAGCAGGCCGGTGGGATTGCCAGCCTTGTCGTGCACGATCTCGCCGCCCGGCGGATTTGGCGTGTCCTTGGTATAGCCCACCGCGCGCAGCGCCGCGCCGTTCAGGATCGCGCGGTCATACAGGTGCAGGATGAACACCGGCGTGTCGGGCGCTACCGCGTTCAGTTCCTCGATGGTCGGCAGGCGCTTTTCTGCGAACTGGTGCTCGGTAAAGCCGCCCACCACGCGCACCCATTGCGGGGCGGGCGTGCGGGCGACCTGGTCCCTGAGCATGCGCATGGCGTCCGCCAGCGAGCGCACGCCGTCCCAACGCAGCTCCATGTTGTAGTTCAGGCCGCCGCGGATGATGTGCATGTGGCTGTCGATCAGCCCGGGGATGGCCCGCCGGCCGTTTAGGTCGACAACCTTCGTCTGCGCCCCGGCCAGTTTCATGATGTCCTGTCGCGTGCCGACGCCGACGAAGCGGCCATCGCGCATGGCCACGGCGTCGGCCTGCGGGTTGGTACGGTCGAGCGTGGCGAACTTGCCGTTGACGAGGATGAGGTCGGGAGTCGGGGTCGGTGACATGGCGAGTAGCTCCGAAGAGGCTGCCGCACCGAGGGCGGCAGCCGAGGCGATGAAGTGCCGGCGGGTAATGGACATCTCGGCTTATGCGTTCAGGAAGGCCAGCAGGTCAGCATTGACCTGGTCGGCGTTGATCACGCACATGCCGTGCGACGCACCCGGATATACCTTGAGCGTGGCGTTCTTGACGATCTTGGCCGACAGGCGGCCCGAATTGCCGATAGGTACGATCTGGTCGTCGTCACCGTGCAGGATCAGCGTCGGCACGGTGATTTTCTTCAGGTCCTCGGTGTAGTCCACTTCCGAGAACTCCTTGATGCAGGCGTACTGGCCCAGGAGGCCACCGGCCATGCCCTGCGCCCAGAACGCATCGATGGTGCCTTGCGAAACCTTGGCGCCGGGCCGGTTGAAACCGAAGAACGGCACGGCCAGGTCCTTGTAGAATTGCGAGCGGTTTTCCGCCACGCCCTTGCGGATGCCGTCGAACACCTCCATCGGCAGGCCGTTCGGATTGGCCGCGGTCTTGAGCATGATAGGCGGCACCGCGCCGATCAGCACCGCCTTGGCCACGCGCTTCGTGCCATGACGGCCGATGTAGTGCGCCACCTCGCCGCCGCCGGTGGAGTGACCGACCAGCGTTGCGCCCTTGATGTCGAGGGCGTCCAGCAGCGCGGCCAGGTCGTCGGCGTAGGTGTCCATGTCATTGCCCTGCGCGGGCTGGTCCGAACGGCCATGGCCGCGCCGGTCATGGGCGATCACCCGAAAGCCCTTCTGCACGAGGAACAGCATCTGGGCGTCCCAGGCGTCGGCATGGAGCGGCCAGCCGTGGGAGAACACCACCGGGCGGCCCGTGCCCCAGTCCTTGTAGAAGATGCGCGTGCCGTCTTTGGTCGTGACGTAGTGGTCCTGCTTTGTGGCGCGGCTGCTGGCTGGCGCGGCTTCCGCGGCCGTGGGCGTTAGTGCGACAATCGAAGCCACTGATGCGGCCGCGGCGCCAACGGTGCTGCCTACCAGCAGTTGCCGGCGCGATGCATCGATGTTGTGACCTGGGTCCTGGGTGTGTTCTTTTTGCATGATCAGGGCTAGCCGAAAGTTGGCACGAAATCCTGGATGAATGAGATCGCTGGTTGCATCGGCCTATGCGCGGAAATCGTGCGTAGGCCGATGACTGTCTTTTTCTTGATCAGCTGTTTAGCGTGCGGGCACCGGGGCGATGGCTTCATGCGCCGTGGCCGTGCGCTGGGCGGCCTTGTGGACCATCGTGTACGCGTAGTCGACACCCATGCCGTAGGCGCCCGAGTGTTCCTTCACCAGCTTCATTACGGCGTCATACGTGTCGCGGTGGGCCCAGTCGCGCTGCCATTCGAGCAGCACCTGCTGCCAGGTCACCGGCACCACGCCGGCCTGGGCCATGCGCTGCATCGCATAATCGTGGGCTTCCTTGCTTGTGCCTCCCGAAGCGTCGGCGACCATGTAGATCTCGTAGTTGCCTTCGAGCATGGCGCACAGCGCGAAGGTGGTGTTGCAGACCTCAGTCCACAGGCCGGCCACGATCACCTTGTTGCGGCCGTTGGCCTTCAACGCATCGCGCACCTTCTGGTCGTCCCACGAGTTCATAGAGGTGCGCTCCAGCGTCTTCTGGTCCGGAAACACGTCGAGCAGTTCCGGATAGGTGAAGCCCGAGAACGACTCGCTCTCGACGGTGGTGATCGTCGTCGGGATATTGAAGATCTTGGCCGCCTTGGCCAGGCCGACGACGTTGTTCTTCATCGCCTGGCGGTCCATCGACTGGACGCCGAAAGCCATCTGCGGTTGATGGTCGATGAAGATCAGCTGGCTGTTCTGCGGGGTGAGGACTTCAAGCTTGGGATTGGACATTGCGTGCTCCTGTTGGGGGCGAGAGTAGGGCTGCCGCGGCACCAGCCGCCGCGACAGAGCCGCGTCGGGGCGGCTAGGCATAAGGGCCGCGACTGGCGTTTGTATCCGGATCGCAACCTGACGCAAGAATAGTCGGCGCTGTCGGCCATGGCCATTGTCGATTCGTATTAGTCGTGCGCGCCTTGGTTTCATCGCGACACCGCTAGGCCGTGCCACAGCAAACGGGAATAGCTTCCCCGGCCCTTGCGGCGTGAGGAGACATAGGGCTGTGTGCGACTCTGATGTGTTGCACCCTGCATACTGGCTGGCTGGCTGGGGCTGGCTCCGAGAGCCACGCCGAACTAACCCCATGGTATAAGTATTCAGGATCTCGGCAATGTGATGTAATACAAAGTTTTGCGGGGATCATGCCAAATTGGCGTGAGTGGGCCTGCCCAGACCCGCGCACCGATGAGTGCACTGGAGATTGACTGTGACAATCAACAGCTTCGTAACCGCGGACACCAGTGCGAGTGATGAAGCGATGGTGCTAATCGTTGATGACGACGCGATGCTTCGCGGCGCGTTGGAGAACCTCTTCCGATCAGTCGGGATGCGCGTCGCACTGTTCGCATCCGCTGCCGAACTGCTAGCATTCGAGTTCCCGGACGCGCCCACTTGCCTTCTGCTCGATGTCAGGCTCCGCGGGCAGAGTGGCCTGGACCTACAGACTCGGCTGTCCCAAATGGGCATCCAAGTCCCAATCATTTTTATGACTGGTTACGGCGACATCCCCATGACCGTTGCCGCTATGAAGGCTGGTGCTGAGGATTTTTTGGCGAAGCCATTCCGCGAGCAGGTCCTGCTCGATGCCGTGGCGGCCGCCTTGCAAAAGGATCAGCATCGCCGCCATGGCATGCGTAAGCTGGATGAACTGCGAGCCAGCTACCAGGGCCTGACGCCGCGTGAGGCCGAGGTCATGCGCATGGTGGTGACCGGTCTGCTGAACAAGCAGATCGCCAGCGAGCTAAGTATCAGCGAGGTCACCGTGAAAATTCATCGCGGCCAGGCCATGCGCAAGATGAAGGCGCGCACCTTTGCCGAGCTTGTATTGATGGCACAGCAGCTCGGCATTTGCGAGTCGCTGCTTTGAGTCCCTGTAGCCGCCCGCCGTCGGCGGGCGGCATCTAGTCTTGAGGCGGCAGGGTGAACTGAAACACGGCCCCGCAAGGCGCGTTGGGGCTGGCCCACAGCCGCCCTCCATGTGCCTCGACGATCAACCGGCAGATCGCCAGGCCCATGCCCAGACCTTCGGCCTTGGTAGTAAAGAACGTCTGGAAAACCCGCTCCGGATCTTCCGGCTCCAGTCCGATGCCAGCATCCTGAACGGCAACCAGCACAGCGCCGGATGCGTCGAGGCTTGACCGAATCAGCAATTCCCGCGGCCGCTCTGCCACCTCTTTCATTGCCTCGATGCTATTCATCATCAGGTTCAGGAGCACCTGCTGCAACTGCACCCGGTCACCCACAACCGGCGGCAGGTCCGGCGCCAGCTCCGTCCGGAGCAGGACTTGATGGCGGCTTACCTCTCCCCGGATGAGGCCAATCGTGTCTTCGATAAGGGTGTTCATGTCAAGGTGCACCGTGACGGCGGCCGTCTTCTTAAGCAGCGCACGCATTCCTCCAATCACTGCGCCAGCCCGATGGCCATCCTGAACGACGCGCCCCAACGTCTCTCGCACCTCGGCGAGATCGGGCGGCTGGCGAGCGAGCCAGCGCAGGGCCGCATTGGCGTTGGCGACGATGGCGGTCAACGGCTGGTTGACCTCGTGAGCGATCGAGGCGGTCAGCGCGTTCAACGTCGTCACGCGGGTAACGTGTGCCAGTTCGGCCTGTGCCTGGTGCAGTGCCTCCTCGGCGCGCTTGCGCTCGGTTAGATCAAGTATGTAGGAGACACCTTGGTCCCCACCCTCTTCGAATGTCGCGCACCCTAGCAGGACGGGCACGCGGCTTCCATCCTTGCGGAAGAACTCTTTTTCGAACGGCGGCAAGGTCCCGTTGATCCGAAGGTCCTGGAGCAACCGTGCGTCACGCTCGCGCCAGTCCGGGGGCGTCAGGTCCGTCCAGCGCAAGGGGGCTGAGGCGAGGTCCTCGCGGTCGTAGCCCAGCATGCGGAGGAACGCGTCATTGGCCTCGAGGATTCGGCCGTCCAGGTGCCAGATACAGATCCCGATGATGTTGGCCTCAACCAGGCGCTGGATCTTCGCTTCGCGTTGTGCGAGATCCCGATACAAACAAGTAATCTCCAGGGCGATCGCGGCCTGCGAGGCGAGCATCTTCAGCACGGCGGTTCGGCTCGGCGCGAAGACGCGTGGTGAGAGGTTGTTCTCGAGGTAAAGCACCCCGATGAGCTTGGCCTGTGTGAGCAGTGGCAGGCAGAGAATCGATCGGGCATGATGCTGCAGAATGTACGGATCGGCGGAAAATGGGTTCTGTGTCGCGGCATTGTCGAGAATAATGTTCTCGCCGGTGCGCAAGACATAGTGGAGCATCGATACCGGCAGCGCAGTCGCAGTCACGCTCTCGTCGCGGAGCTGCACCGTGACAATATCGCCACCGGTCGTAGCCTCTGCTGCGATGCGCTGATCGGCCCCTCGGGGCAGGATCAGCAGTCCCCGTTCCGCGCCGGCCTGTTCAATCGCGGTGCGCATGAGGGTGTCGAGTAATTTGTCCAGGACGATCTCGCCGGACACAGCTTGCGACACCGCAATCACGGTGGCGAGGTCCAGGTGTTCGACTGGCGCCCCGATCGTCGTCGTCGGTGCGGGTGCTCGCTCTTCCCCCCAGAGGTGCGGATACAACGCATCGAGTTGCCGCACCTTACCGCCGGCGCCCCAGCGGAGATAGCCATGGCGGGCATCCTGCAAATACACGCGGGCAATCTTTTCAAAGCCACGCGCAGCATAGAATCGCGCGGCCAACTCGTTGGCGAGTGCCTGGTTATGGATGAAATCATTGTCCTGTGCAGAGCGGATGGCCTGCTCGTAGAGGCCCATTGCATCAACTTCGCGCCCATCGAGGCGGGCGATTTCCGCGCCAACCAGTGCGGCTCTGTTCTCGAAATTCTCTGGACAATGCTCGGACCAGATAAGGAGCTGGCGATGATGTACGGCCAATGCCTCCAGGTGCTGGGTCCGTTCTGGCGCGGCGGCCGTGCTGCAGCATGCGGCCCGCGCCAACGCTGCGTAGAAGTGGTATTCCGCCTGCTCGAAGAACGATGGCGATGTCCAGAGGAGACTTTCTGCCCTGTCCGCCGCCGTTATGGCGGCTGCGTGGTCGTCGGCGAGGAGGCGTGCCTGCAGTTTTCGGATCCAGTACCAGCAGGTGGCGAGGGCGGGGCCCGGAGCCTCATCCAGATACCGCTCAAACTGTTCCTCGTTGAAATCATCATCATCGAAGACGCCGAAGATCGGGGTCAGGCCGCGCAGAGTTCGCGCTAGCTGGAGCTGGGGGGTAACCCGGTCGACGGCGAGACCGAACCTCGCCCGGCGCGCGAAGCCGATCGCGGCCTCGGCTTCGTTCTGCACCTCGGCAAGCGGATCGCCGCAGGCGAGCAACTGCGTAATGAGGTTGTTGCGCGCGAAGGACGCATAGGTAAGGTCACCAAGCTTGCTGGCCACGTCGAAAGCGCGCCGCACCAGGCTGCGCGAGGCACGGATGGGTTGCGTCCATTGCATCACGTGGCCGCCGAAAGCCTGGTAGACGCGGGCCCTGAAGCGGTCCAGCCCGCGCTGCTCGACCAGGTTCAGGCCGAGCTGGCCGAAGCGGAATGCCGCCTTGTAGTCGCCGGACCGAGGCCCCAGGAGCATGCCGAGCCAGGTATAGGCGAGGCACGACGCGTCGCTGTTGCCATGCTCGAGGCTGAGGTTTGCCATCCGTCCGATGATGAGGGAGCCCAGGTTCACGTCGGTGTACCAGGCCGGCAGCATTAGCGCGGTCAGGACATCCATTGTCTCGCACGCGACCGCATTGGTCATCATCGGCAGGTCGAGCAGCGCCTCGATCGGGCGGTCGCCAAGTTGCCGCCACATCCGATCGTATTCCTGCAGAACCTCCTCATCTGTCGGGTGTGCCGAACACTGGACGCCGGCCCGGTACAGGCTGTCGAGGCCCACCTCGACGGCGCGCTCGCGCTGGCCGAGGGCCAGAAACAGCTCCAGCCGCAGCTGGGTGATGGAGGCCAGATCGGGGAGGCTGGCGGGACGGCACGCAAGCTCGGCCAGGCGCGCGTCCGCCGCGGCCGACGCGCCGGTCAGAAATTCGCATTCGGCGAGATGGAACTCGAGCGCGAAAGCAAACTTTGGCCGGTGCTTCCAGGCGTCCCCCTGCACGAACGCTGCACCGGCGGTGAGATAGGTTAGCGCCGAGGCGTAGGCCGTGGACGCTTTGGCGCGCTGGCCGGCGAGCAGATTCAGCTCAGCCACTTGCTCCCGCTCCTCGGCCGCGGTGATAAGGTCGGCGCCACGGTTGAGCTGGCCGACGATCTCGAAGACACGCTCAGCTATTGCCTCGGGCGGCGTGCCCGCAGCGAGCTGTCTGCCAATAGCGAGGTGCGCTGCCGGCCGCGCGCCTTCAGGAATCAGGGCGTAGGCCGCCTCCTGGATACGATCGTGCAGGAATCGGTAGATATTTCCCAAACGCAACACAAGTCCGGCGCGTACCGCCGGCCACAGGGCCGCGTCCAGCTCCGCCTCGCTGGCATCCTGGACCATGGTCAGGATGGCGATCGGCGCGTCATTACCGAGACACGCCAACTGCGTCAGGGCGTTACGGGTCGCCGCGGGAAGGCGTCTCAGCTTGGCGAGCATGAGATCGACCACATTGTCGGTGAAGCCCTTCGCCCGAATCTGCTCAAGGTCCCAGGACCAGCGCGCGCCACGATGATCGAAAACGAGCAGCCCCTCTTCGCTCAGGGCGGTGAGGAACTGGATAGCGAAAAATGGGTTACCGCCAGTCTTCTCCTGCACCAGGCGGGCCAGAGGTGCGGCGTCCCCAGTTGCGCAATGCAAGGCATCGACGATGAGTCTGCTTACATCGTCGAACCCAAGGGGGCAAAGTGCAATGTCATTTACCCGCCCCCCGGCCTGGCGGATTGCCGACAATCGCAGTAGCAACGGATGTCCAGGCTTGACTTCATCATTCCGATAGGCTCCGATAAGCAGCACGTGGCGTACCTCCGGCTGGGTCGCCAGATACTCGAGCAGATCAAGTGTTGCCGCATCCAGCCACTGCAGGTCGTCGAGAAAGAGTGCCAGCGGACGCGCGGGTTGAGCAAAGACGGCAAGCAGGCGCTGGAAAACCATCTGGAATCGGAGCTGTTCGTCGCGCGGCGGCAGCTCCGGAACCGGCGCCTGCGGCCCCAGAATCAGCCCGAGCCCGGGTATGAGCGGCACCATGAGGCCGCCATTCGGGCCCAGCGCCTCCGCCAGTGCGGCGCGCCAGGGCGCCAAGTCGGCCTCGCTCTTGCCCAGTAGTGGGCGGACCAGATTCTGGAAAGCCTGTGCCAGCGTCGCATACGGGATGTCTCGCTTGTACTGATCGAACTTGCCCGAGGCAAAGAGACCATTCCTGAGAGCCAGTGCGCTGCGCAACGCAAGCACGGCCGAGGTCTTCCCGATACCGGCGTAGCCGGAGACCAGCACAATCTCTGACGTGCCCTGGGTCACCACCCTATCGAAGGCTGCGAGCAAGGTCTCAATCTCGCGCTTCCGTCCATAGAGCCGCTCCGGAATCAATGGGCGATCAGGCAGGTCGTGCTCGCCGAGCGGGAAGGTGTCAATGCTTCCCCGGTTTTCCCATGTGGCCAAACTGCGCCGTAGATCGGCCTCCAGCCCCGCTGCGGTCTGGTAGCGCTCCTCCGCCGTCTTGGAAAGCAGCTTCATCACCATGGCGGAAAGCAATGGCGGGATCGACGGTACCCGTTCAGCCGGCGGGGTTGGCTGTCGGGCGAGATGGCTGTGCAACAGGTCCATCGGGTCGTCGGTGGTGAACGGTAGCACGCCCGTGAGCATTTGATAGAGCGTGACGCCGAGCGAGTAGAGGTCACTCCGCGCGTCGATTGGCCGGTTCATGCGTCCGGTCTGCTCGGGGGCCATGTAGGCCAGCGTGCCGGCGATCTCTTCCGGTGGCGCCAGTGCCTGGCGCTCGCGCGACTGGCGCGAGGCAATGCCGAAGCCCGTGAGCCGCGCCTCGATAGCGGCATCGTTCACCAGTATATGGGCCGGCTTGATGTCCTTGTGTATAAGACCCCGCTGGTGGACCTGGTCCAGGGCCGTGGTGATGCTGATGGCCAGGCGCAAGAAACGGCCTACCTCCATGGGGGCGCCCAGTAGCCCGGCAAGCGGCTCGCCGCCGGGGTCCTCAAGCAGCAAAACAGTCCGACCATGTTCCCGCACAAGCTCTAGCGGCCGCACCGCCCAACTGCCGTCCAGCGCGCCCTTCAAGTCGTATTCGTGTGCGAGGCGAGCGAGGCTAGAGGGCAGCGGGTGCTCGGCCGCGGGCCACACAGCCAGCACAGCCTTCGGCTCGCCATCTGGGCCGAGTCGCGAGCCTCGACCGACAACGCGATCGCCGTCCTCCCATGCGACCTGGAAGCCGACGCCAGTCTCAGTACCGAAAGAAAATAATGAGTTCATCTGCCCTGTTCCACTCTCAAATCGGTAACTGCCATTGCTGTCTCTGGACCGGATCCGTCGAACAAATGTTTCTGCTACTGTCGTACGGGTGAGCTGGTCTTGGTGGGCGATTTTGCCACGGGCTATGCCTTCATGCTTCGCGCGCGCATCTCGCATCACATTTTCTATTGCAAGGGCCGCACTCGCGTCCCTTGCGACGGCTTTACAGGCTCTTGGGTTGCTCGCGCAACGTTTCGAGCGAGAACACGATCAACAGACCGCCCTTGGGTTACCCCGTTTTATCGGACACCCATTAGCGGGACGGTGTCAAGTGAGCAAAGGACACCCGCGTCTGCTTGAGCGACCGATTTTGAATTCGAGTATCCGAATGCAGTGGCCCGAACTCGTCCGTTAATGAACAGGATGCCGGACAGCGAACTGACCAAGGCAAGGAGCGGTCCAGCCAGCTCGTGCTGCGCCAGCGGTAGTAGCAGCATCACGGCCGGCACATTCGATACGAGGTTCGACAGAAAAAAGGTGGCCCCGAATAGCGGTGCAAGCCGGTCGAGGTGAAGACCGGCAGCGGCGAGGTCGTTGATGACGGCGGCGGTGACGCCGGATTGCTGTAGCGCATGATTGACCACGAAGAGCGCCATGAACAGGATCAGGAGCTCCCAGTCGACGAGGCCAAGCGTCCGAGTGGAATGCATTTTGCGGTTCATCAACAACACGCCCGCGCCGATGAGCGCCACGTGCTCGCGCGGCCAAAGCCCGACAAGGAACGCCACGAGTAGYACTGCCGCAACTGCGAGTCCCTTGGTAGTCTGCCAGCGGTCCAGCGGCACTTCGTCGGCACGCCGTGCCGCCTCATCAAACGTGCCCGCAGCGCTTGCGGGAGCCGACCTGCGACCCTTTACCTGCCAAGTAATCAATGCCCAAGTTGCCAAAAGTCCGAAGGTGACTGGCACCATCGCCTCGCCAACATAGGCGAAAAACGGCATGTGCAACGTCTGGCCGATCAGCATGTTCTGTGGGTTCCCGATCAATGTGGCGGCGGAGCCAATATTGGAGGCACAGGCAAGCTGGTTAGGCGGGTCAACCCCGTTGGATGGAATTGGAGCGCCAGGGTGCCCACACGCGGATCGATGTGGATGACATCGTCGATGCGCATCTGAGGGCGCAGGACGGCGACGCGTACGCGCAGCGCCACGCCGACCGCGAATCGCAGACGCTGCGGGCCGGACAGGGTCCGCCGCAGGTGTATGCCGCTCACGTCGGTAATAGTCAAGGTCACGAGGGTGATCTTGCCCGGATGGCGAGCCTCGTTCACATCGGCGCCGAACTTGCCCGCATCTTTCGGTTGGCTGTCCAGCACAGTGATGCTGGCTGGCCCGTCGAGATTTTTTCCCCGTCGCGACTCTGAACGGCTGTCCAAATCCGGCTTTCAAGCCTGCGGTTCCCCATTGGCTTAACGCGCCTGGCAATGACTTGAGCCGATGTCGCATTCTGCACACCCTTCCAATTGACGGGACGATTGGGTTATTACCCGCCGAGCATCAACTCATACCCTTGCTTCACCGGTAAAAGGCCGGAAGGAACCATATCGTCAATCAGGACGGAGCAGGAGGAGAGCGCATGAAGAGGATGGGAGCACTCTGGGTAATGGCGGTTGCAGCGGTACCTGGCATCGCGGCAGCAGAATCGGGGGTAACCCTGTATGGTGTAGCCGATCAGTACATGGAGTACGTCAATACCGGTGCGAGCCATGTTGCGCGCGTGGAAGACGGCGGCCTGTATCAGTCGCGCTGGGGCCTGCGTGGCAAAGAGGAACTGGGGAAGGGCGTATCCGCGGTCTTCACGCTGGAGACCGGCCTCGCACTTGACAGCGGCACAGCGCAGCAAGGTGGTCGTCTGTTCGGGCGCCAGGCCTGGGTCGGTCTGAGCAGCAACGAATGGGGCGCGGTGACACTCGGCCGCCAGAACACGCCGATCTACTACATCGAGGGGCAGGCATCGGCCTTCGGCTTCTCGCCATATGGTCCCTTGGGACGCCTGCAGAATAGCGGTCCTGCTGGCAGTAGCTTGACCGCACGTGCCGACAACTCTATCCGGTACGAGAGCCCGGAGCTTGGCGGGCTGCAGGGGAGCGCCATCTACTCGTTCGGCGCTGAACGGACCGACGCCCCACGTGATGCCGACACGTTGGCGGCCGGCAGCCTTACCTATTCGCGCGGTCCCCTGTGGCTGGGCGTCGCATACGAACGCACCTACAGCATTAGTGCCGTGGCGGGTGCCGATCGGGACGAGCGCGCACTTGGCGCCACCTATGAATTTCCCTTGGTGAAGCTGTTTGCGAACGTGCGCCAAGCTACGCGTTGGGTACCTGGGCAATCTACCCTCAAGGACCGCGGATTCCATATTGGCGCCACCATTCCTGTGGGCGGAGCTGGCCTGGTGCTGCTGGCGTATGGCTTTCAAGAATCGGTGGGCACACCGAATCGTGGGCAGCAGGCCTCGATCGGCTACCAGTACGCCATGTCGAAGCGCACTACGCTCTATGCCAACGCAAGCAAGATCTGGAATACGAATCTTGCAAACTACACGTTCTCCAACATCCCGAACGGGGTCACTGCGACCAGCGTGAGCGATCCGCGCGGGGTCATGATGGGCATGCGGCACCTCTTCTGATCCAGGCCGTCAGGCCGGCACTGGCGCCGGCCTGATACGGTGCCTCGAAGAGACATCAATCATAGGAAAATCATGAAGCTTCCCGGTATCGCCTTGGTCTTGGGCATGCACTTTATCTGCGCGTCGGTCGCGTCTGCGGCAGACACGACACAGTTGCAGACCCTTAGCGCGGACGCAGCGGTTCGGCTTACGGATGCCGCCAGTCGCTTTGCCAAGGACCGAAAACTAGCTGTCAGCATTGTCATAGTCGACGCTTCCGGCCATTTTCTAAGCGGCGTAAGAATGGACGGGGCGCCGTTTGCGACGTTTGATGTCGCACGCGGCAAGGCAATCGCTTCAGCAGCGACTGGTGGAGTGTCTGGAGCCGAGCTTGTAAAACGATATCAGGCAAACCCCATCGTTTTCGGCCAGATGAGCTCCCTTGTGTATGGCGGACCGGTCTTCCCGTCGCAAGGGTCCCTGGGTGTATATGTTGAAGGCCRGTTTGTCGGCGCAATCGGAGTCAGCGGCGGGCCCTCGGATGCGGACGAAGAGGTCGGGCGCCGCGGCTTGGCAGCAATCGGTGCCACCGAGGCCCCCTGATCTGATAGCCTGCCCCGAGCAACTCGGGGCACGTGACATATTGCGTCAGTTACAGGCCGTGGCGCTGGATCAGGAATCGCTCGATCCGCGTAGCAAGGTCCACTGGGGCTTCATCCATCGGATAGTGTCCGGCGTTTTGTATGACATCGATGGTCAGATCGCGAAACGCCTTCCCGTACGTCTGTGCCATGACATCAGTGGTCAGCGACGGGTCATGCTCACCCACCAGCAACAGCGTTGGGATGCTGGTGCCCGCAATGTCTGCAGAGAGATCGGTGTCCGCCCAGGCCCGGAAATAAGCGGCAAAGGCGTTGACATCGGCATGCCGCGTTGAAGCGCGGGCCATCCTGTCCACCCAGTATCGGCTCAGACGATCGCCGGTCGAATGGTTGAGGACAGCGGCTCGTGCTTCCAGTTCGTTCGCGGCGCGCTCGAACAGGGCGCGTGTCGGCGCGTCGAACGGTGTCGGTGTCGGCGGCACCGGAGCAATGCCAACCATAGCTTGGACCCGGGTGGGGGCCAGCAAGGCGACGCCTTGCATGGCCTTGCCTCCCATGGAATGACCGATCAGCGAAAAGCGATGCCAACCCAGCTCGTCGCCCAAGTTCAACACGTCCGTGGCGATCTCCTGCAAGTCAAACCTGCCCAACATGTTCTGCCGGGTCCCATAGCCTCTGTAGTCGATGAAGGCGTAGGTGAATCGCTCGACGTCGAGTACATCTACCAGGGGCCCCCAGCCTCGTGCATGACCGAACCACCCATGCAGGGCGATAACATGGTTTGGGCCGTGGCCGATGGAGACCACATCTTTTTTCTCGGTGTGAAGCATTACGTTTCCTCCCCTTATCGATGGGCGTCCATATTGCATGACGGCCGGCGTCACCAGCGATCCGCCTGCAAGTTCTCGGACCATCCGGTAAGAACCTGTCCATGCGGCATGCGGCAGTGGCCGGCGGATGTATCGGAGCCGCAGAACGGAGGACGTTTTGGTAAACGGCTCCCCAAATTGGGAAGCGACTTCTGCTCGAATCAGTAGAGTACGAATCGGGCAAACGCAGCCGCCCACGTACAGAGATTCACGAGGAGATAAGAGTCAATGCCAAGTCGAACGTCTTCAACATTTCGCACCGCACCCATGAAGAAAACCAAGCGTGTCGCCGTCGTTGCTGCGGTGAT
Organism: Cupriavidus sp. 2TAF22; assembly: GCF_052115045.1. Taxonomy (NCBI): domain Bacteria; kingdom Pseudomonadati; phylum Pseudomonadota; class Betaproteobacteria; order Burkholderiales; family Burkholderiaceae; genus Cupriavidus; species Cupriavidus sp. 2TAF22. The sequence continues at coordinate 15,226 of NZ_JBFRFX010000040.1, read as the reverse complement.
CGCGACACTGTCGGCGGCGATCGCCGGGACGTGGGCTGGCGCCGCCAGTGCGGCATCGGCTGACCCCAGCGCACAGGCCAACTGGAAGCCGTCGAAGCCCATGGTCTTCATCGTGCCGTTTCCGCCGGGCGGCATCAATGACGTACTGGCCAGGACGGTGGCACAGCGCCTGTCGACCACGCTGGGACAACCTGTCGTCGTGGAAAACAGGCCAGGTGCGAGTGGCAACATTGGTGCGGAAGCGCTGGTACGCGCTGCGCCAGACGGCCACACCATTGGCATTCTGAACAGCATTCATGCTGTCAATGCGGCGTTCTATCGAAAGCTTCCGTATGACGTGACGCGCGACGTGCTGCCTGTCGCGCCGCTGGGCGAATCACCGCTGGTGCTCGTCACGAATCCAAACACGCCTTACAAGTCTGTCCCTGAGTTGATTGCCTACGCCAAGGCCAACCCCGGCAAGATCAACTACGGCGGCCCGGCCAGCTATCCGCTCGAAATGATCAAGACGATGGCCGGGGTCGACATTACCAATATTCCCTACAAGGGCAGTGGCCCGACGATCAACGACATGATCGCTGGTCACATTGACCTGGCGACGGGCCCTCTGCTTGAGTACATTCCGCATGTGAAATCGGGCAAGCTGAAGATGTTGGCCGTGGGTGCCGCGAGTCGTCTCAAGACGTTGCCAGGGGTGCCGACAGTAGCAGAGAGTATTCCCGGCTACGACATCACAGTCTGGTATGGCGTATTTTGCCCCAAGGGCACGCCGGCACCGGTGGTGGATACCCTGCGGTCCGAGATTCGCGCGATCATGAACGATCCTGCTATCCGCGCAAAGATGGAAGGCTTGAGCGTCGACACCGCCTTCAGTCAGGCCGGCGTGGCCGGGCTGACTACGCGACTGACGCGCGAGACGCAGCGCGCGCATCAGATCGTAGCCAAGACCGGTGGATATCTGAACTAGACAGGGCGACGACCCTGTTGCGAGGAGCTCAGACGTGAAACTTCCCATGGTTCGCCGGCGGCTGATTGCCTGCACGCTGGCGTTGTGCGCGCTGGCCTTGCCGTCGCTCGCTCAAGCGGCGTCGGAATCGAGCGACGCGTCACCCGCGCGGCTCGTGGTCGAGCAGGTATGTGCCGCGTGCCATGGCATCACTGGCCAGAGCACCGGGAAAGGCTATCCGAGTCTGGCTGGCCAGAACGAGGACTATCTGTTCAAGCAACTGCGGCAGTTCAAGGGTGGCGCCAACGGGCCGGCGCTACGTCAGGACGCCACCATGGCTGCAGTGGTCCAGAACATGAGCGACGCGCAGATGCGCGAGGTGGCGCGCTATTTCAGCCAGCAGCCGCCGGCGCACGGCCAGGCCGCCCGGCCGCAACTGGTCGAGGCCGGCAAGGCAATCTACTGGAAGGGCAATCCCGCCAGTGGACTGCCGGCTTGTGTTTCGTGCCACCGGCCCAACGGAGAGGGTATCGCGCCCGACTTTCCGCGTATTGCAGGCCAGCAGCCAGACTACGTGGTGAAGCAACTGCACGCATGGAAGTCGGGCACGCGCGGCGGGCCGGGCAAGCTAATGAGCCTGCTGGTGCCGCTGATGACCGACGAGGAAATTGTCGCGGTTGCGCAGTACTTGGCGCAGCTTCTCTAATTTGTTGCACATCGCCGTCCAGCACCGAGCTGATGCCCGGATGCCCGGATGGCTCAATGAAAGGAAATCAAAACCATGAAGATCGACAGGAGACACTGGCTCAAGGCAGCCGGCGCGCTTGGACTCGGTGCCGCTGCGCTGGAAGCGGGAGCTCAGGCGACGGCAGGGCGGAGCGTGCCGCCTGCTGCGCCAGGTACCAATGCCCTGCCCGTGATCCGGCCCGGCAAGACCCACCGGATCGAGTCCGCCAACGAAACCGTGCGCGTCGGCATTCTCGACCCAAAAGCCGCGCCCATCGCCAGCATCGATTCGGGCGATCTTGTGAAGTATCCCAATACATGGGTCAACTGGGCAAACGGGGCAGAGTATGGCATGAGCTACGAGGATCGAGAACCTGTGCGCAAGCGATTTCCGCAGGGACCGTACTCGAACATCGGACCAGTTGAAGTGCGTGGGGCGATGCCCGGCGATGTGGTGGAGTGCCGGATGGTCAAGTTGCGTCCAATTGGCTGGGGTTGGAACTCGGCGCCCAAAGGCGTCGGCGCGCTGCCGAGCGATTTTTCCAAGCCGTACCTGCGCTATTTCAAGTTCGAAGAGAACCGTCAATACACCGAGTTCGCGCCGGGCATCCGCATCAAGCTCGCGCCGTTCCAAGGCGTGATGGCCGTGCAACCGGCGGGCGACGAGCCGGTCAGTGGCATTCTCAGCGGCCCGTACGGCGGTAATCTGGTATTGCGGGAACTGGTCGAAGGGACGTCACTGTTCCTGCCCGTCCAGCGGCCAGGTGCGATGGTCTGGACTGGCGATTCGCATGCTGCGCAAGGCGACGGCGTGGTGAATCAGACCGCCATCGAAACAGCGATGGAAGACATGCAGATCCAGTACATCCTGCACAAGCAACGGCCCCTGGCGCTGCCAATGGCGGAGACGCCCAGTCACTGGATCATCCTTGGCTTCGGCAAGAACCTCGATGAGGCGCTGGTCGCGAGCCTGCGGCAGATGCTTGACTGGGTAAGCGCCGCGACCGGCATGGATCGACAAGATGTCTATTCGCTTGCCAGCATCACCTCGAATTTCCGCATCACGCAGTATTCGAACCAAACGAACAGCAACTACACTTCGATTCCTGCGAAGACCGTGCACGGCATGCTGCCAAAGGCTATCTTCGATGCCGCGATCCAGGAAAAGCTGTCACGTTCTCTACGCGGCTGAGCGCAGTGCGTGCCGGGCGTATGCCTCAGTCCGCCGCCGCACTGCCTGGTATGCCGGTGCGGCGGAACTCCGAAGGGCTGAGTCCCAGGTGTTGGACGAAGAAGCGCGTAAAATGCCCTTGCGCGCTGAATCCGAGTTGATGAGCGACGTCACCGATGGTGGCGTGCCTCTCTGCCAGTAGCTGCGTGGCGATGCCTATGCGGATCCAATCGAGATACTGTTGAGGCGAGATGCCCATGCAAGCCTTGAACTGGTGGAAGAGCCGGCTGCGGGACATGCCCACGGCGCTGGCGACCATATCAACATTAGGATTCTCGCTCGCGTGGCTCCGAATGAATTCGGTCGCACGCTTTATCCGATAGTCCAGTGGCCTCGTGTTTGCCAGCACTTCGGTCATTGACCTCCGCTGGAGATGATCGGCGGACACTTTGCGCGCCAGCTCCGCGATGGCAACCTCGCAGTCGAACGCCCCGATTCTTGCGTCGTCAGTCAAATCGCGGGCCAGGTACGTACCAAGCATCATCAGCGACGCGATGGTATCTGCATCCATTCGTACCTGCGTGTCACGGAATCGTAGCGCGATGGCTGGATTGTCCACGCCGAGCGTCCGGCCAAGCCATTCCGGGTCCAGCAGCAAAGCCAGCAATAGGGAAGGCGGTCCTTCCTTCGAACTCTTCGCGTGGGTCTCCCAAGGGTTGATTAGAAGGGCGCAGTTGTCGGTAAGCGTTGCTGGTTGATTGTCAATTTTGAAATGTGCGTCCGTGCCACCGATCTTGAAGATCAGATGAAATTCCGCATGGGCATGGGCGACCAACGGTCCCGAGATGCGATGCAGGGTGGCACGACCAAAGCCGCCGTGGACGATCCGTATCTGACGGTCTTTTTCCATTCAAGTGTCTCCTCAAACCGCCAAGAGGGCAGGCGGACAAACCGTAGACACGAAGCGCACAAATTGCTTGTGCGCCCACCACGAGCCCCCCTTTTTGGTGCAAACGTTTGCAGCGAGATTATGTCAGACCCGCGATATCGTCAAGGGAGATGTTGTTTTGTGCTTTGTCAGCCCCACGGCGCGCATTGCTATACCCAGGGAGTGCAGATACCTGCCTGGCGGGCGAGGTTCCGGAGCGCGTCTGCGGTCGCCGGCGCCAGCGCAATCCCGTTGACGCTGCGCTCCTTTGCAGCGGCATGGCCGCGCTCTCCAGGCAGCCGTGGAGGCCCCTCGGCAGAAGCGGGGAGATCGTGGATGGCAGTTGTCAGATCGGCTAGCTGCGCATGAAACACGGCTGGGTCGACCACCTGGGCGATGTCCACAACGAGCATCCACGCGTTTTGCGTGTGGCCACGCGCGGCGGTTCCGGCCTGCAGCGCCGGCGCCAGGATGGGGTGGGCGGTCAGGAGGCTGCACGCGATCTCCGCCATCAGCGCCAAGCCGGAACCCTTCGGGCCGCCAAGTGGCAGCGGGGTCGTTGCCTTGTGCGGGTCGGTGGTCGGATTGCCCATGGCGTCGATTGCCCAGCCCGGCTCAAGCGCTTGCCCGCTAGCACGTGCCTGCATCAGCTTGCCGAAAGCAATGGCACCCGACGCCATGTCGAACACGATTGGCGAGTCCAGTCCCGGGCTCGCCATTGACACTGGCGCTGTCGAGACGCCTGCCACAGCGGCGCCATGGTACGCCATGAGTGGTGCCGACGCGGCCATCGCCATGGCGAACATTCCTGCGCCGGCCACATGCGCTGTGTGAAACCCAAGAGCGCCGGTATGCGTCGTCTCCCGCAGGAGCACCAGACTGGCACCGCTTTGCCTTGCGCCGGACATCGCTCGCCCGGCGGCGAAGCGCATGCCCAGCGCGCCGGCGCAGCGATCGCCTTCGACGACCATCAAGGCGGGCAAATCGAGCCCGACACGCGGATGCGCCTGACCATTCATCTCGCCGGAGGTCAACCACGCAATGTACTGCGGGATGCGAGATACGCCATGTCCTGGCGCACCACGCATGTCAGCCCATACCAGGCCTTCTGCCACGAGGGCCGCAGCCGACCCCTCAAGGCCGGCGGAGACTAGCAGCGCTTTGGCAAGGGCTTGTAGATCAGTGCCGCTGGTCAAGCTTGGTGGGCGCGCAGTCATGCCGCCTCCGAACGCATGCTGCGAGCCGGGAAGAATTTGTGCAGCCATTCCGTGACAAGATTCAGCGCCGCACGGTTGTCATCGGAGAAAATGAAGTGATCGATTTCCGACAGCAGATGCAACTCCGTCGGCATCTTTGCGTTGCGGAACAAGCCGATCGACTGATCCGTGGGGGTAACTGAATCATCCGCAGGGTGCAAAAGGAGGAGCGGACGCGGAGCGATGTTGCCAACCACGGCATTTGGCTGGAAGCGCAGCATGCTTTCTACCACTTCGAACGGGAATTCCATAAAACTCCCAGCAGGCAGATTGCTACGCATCTCCGGAGGAATTGGCACGATATCGAAGCGCGAGACCTGCATCGAATGGCCAAGAGCCAACTGCGCACGGCCCTTTTGCACCATTGCCTCGAAGCGCTCCCAGGCACCCGGACCAGCATGTTGCTGGCGGAGTTTTGCCGCCCCGTCGCCCCAACCGGCTGATGATATGCAAGCGCCAATACGAGGATCCACGCCGGCTGCATGGACGGCAACAGCAGCCCCGAAACTGTGCCCCATCACGGCAATTTTCGCCGGGTCCACTTCGGGCAGGCTCTGCAAATAACTGACAGCGTTGAGCGTATCGCAGACTTGATCCTCACACAGTACCTTGCCACGTTCGCCGTCGCTCGTGCCACAGCCACGCATGTCAAAGCGTAAGACCACATAGCCGAGCAACGAAAACAGGTTTGTGGCCAATTTCACCATGCCGTCATCCTTGTTGCTGCCGAATCCATGCAAGACTGCGATGGCAGGGCGACGTTCGCCATCGGCGAGATCGGCGGGCAAATGCAAGGCCCCCGTGAGTTGCAGTTCATCCGACTCAAACATGACTTCTTTGTGCATCCTGATTTCTCCGTGTTCATTGGCATACGATCTTCTACGAATTCGCCCTTTTCCTGGCTGCCCAAGCATCCACGGACTTACCGGATCGTCCGCTTAGTTTTCGGTTGCGTCGCTCGGGTTCGAACTGTTTCGCTGCCCTGATGCGCGAAGAATGCAGAGTCTGTAATGTTCCCTTCTGATGGCAATAATGTGGGCGGGGCGGCGCAATGGCCACACGCTTTGTCAGATCGCACGACTGTTCGATCACTCTCCCTCATCTGTACAAGGTCTTCTTGCGAGAACTGATGTGAGACAGCCAGCACTATTTTCTGACAGCGGAGAAGGCAGCCTGCAAACAATGCCGGGCTTTAAAATCGAAAAAGATAATGTCAAATGTCGTGTGCGCAATATGGCACATTAGCCTCGAAATTTTCGGCTGGAACCTGAATAAGACACTAAGATAAAAATTCAACCTCGCCCGCAGGGGCATTCTTTGGCTGAGGGGGAATCATGTTAAGAAAGCTCGCCGCAGCGATCCTTTGCGTACTGACGCTTGGCGTGTTTGGCTGTGCCAGCCAGACGCTGAGCGCCCAGCAATCGCAGCGATTCACGACGGATCCGTATAACTACGATTTAAGCAAGAATCTATGAGTCGGCGGCATGCCGACGAGAAACCGGCGCACCTGCATCTGGCCTTCACGGCCGAGAGTCGCCAGCAGGTCGCCGTGGTCTATCGCGCGAATTGCTATGCCGCCTTCGTCATTGGCCCGAACGGGCACAACCTCGGAGAGGTTTGCCACGCTGAGGCCTGAATCCGTTCCCAGCCATGGCTAGGGTTTGACCGGATGCCATCGTCGGCGCCTTGATTTCGCGGTGTTTTCCACGCGCAAGTAGATATTCAGCCACTTTCCGTCTCCGCTTCCGTGCTTGCCATTCGCGCGGAACCGATCATAATGCAAACGTTTGCAAAAGAAGGAGATGGTTATGGAGACGAAACACGCCAAGCCGGCGCCCAAGCCGGTCAGTGCGCTTGCCCTGATCGAAGGGGAGGCGTCGGTGACCGAGGTCGTCGTGCAGGCAATGGCAAGGACGGAGGACGATCGCCTGCGGACCGTGATGGCCGCGCTGGTATCGCATTTGCACGCCTTCCTCCGCGAGGTCAGGCCCACCGACGAGGAATTCGAGCGAGGCCTGGCGTTCATCGCCGCGCTGGGGCACGCGACGCACGCCACCAACAATGAAGTCGTGCTGGCCGCCGACGTACTCGGCCTGTCGACGCTGGTCACGACGATCAACAACAGCACGCAGGGTGGCCGCACGCCCGGCGCGTTGCTGGGACCGTTCTATCGCGCCAATGCGCCGCGCTACCAGTGCGGTGACTGCGTGGTGCAAGACGACTCTCCCGGCTTGCCATTGTTCGTCAGCGGCACGGTGCGTGCCACGGACGGCTCGGTGTTGCCTGGTGCGATGGTGCAAGTCTGGCAGGCGTCGCCAGTCGGCCTGTATGACAACCAGGACCCGCGCCAACCCGACCGTAACCTGCGTGGCATGTTTCACGCGGATGCCGACGGCAACTATCACTTCCGTACGGTGCGTCCCGCCGGCTATCCGGTTCCCACCGATGGCCCGGTCGGCACGTTGCTTGCCGCCCAGCACCGGCATCCGTATCGGCCCGCGCACATCCATTTCATCGTTGCCGCACCGGGATATCGCACGCTCGTGACGCAGGTCTTTGCCGACGACTCCGACATCCTGGAGACCGATGTCACGTTCGGTGTGCATCGCCAACTCGTCGGCGCGTTCCAGCTTGTGGACACGGGGCTGAGCCCCTGGGGCGACCTGCCCGCGCCGTACTACACGCTGCAGTTCGACTTCACTCTCGAACCCGGCGAGCAGACGTTTCCAACACCTCCGATCGGCTGATGGACTGATCGACTGATCGACTGATACACAAGGCTGTCCACCTATTCACTGCGCCACACCATGACCATTACTACACTCTCCGGCAAGGTTGCCGTGATCATTGGCGGAGCCGGCGGTATCGGCTTTGCCACAGGCCGCGCGCTGGCCAATCTGGGCGCCAGCGTGGTGCTGACCGGTCGCAATGCCGATCGCACCGCGAAAACGGTCGAGGGCCTGCCTGCCGGCAACCATATGGCCGCGTATGCCGAGGTGGCCGATAGCGCTTCGCTTCGGGAGCTGGCTGCCGATGTGCAGCACCACTATGGCCGCGTGGACATTCTCGTCAATACGTCAGGATTCACACGCGCCATTCCACACGGCGATCTCGACGCCCTCGACGACACCCTGATCGACGAACTGTTCGCAGTCAACTGGCGGGGCCAGTTCGCGGCGATTCGTGCCTTCGCGCCGGCATTGCGAGCCGGGGGCGACGGCCTGGTCGTCAATGTTGGCTCGATTGCGGGCCGCACGGGGCAGGGCAGCAACGTTGCGTATTGTGCCGCCAAGGCCGGCCTCGACGTGATGGCGATGTCGCTGGGCCGGGCGCTGGCCCCCGAGATTCGCGTCCTCAATGTTTCTCCGGGCGTGGTCGATACGGCCTTTGTACCCGGCCGCGACAGCACGTTCAATGACCGGGCCGCCAAAACCACGCCGCTGCGCCGCATCGGCCATGCGCAAGACGTGGCGGATGCCATCGCTGCATGTGCCACGTCGCTGCGGTTCGCCACGGGCACCACCATTGTTGTCGACGGCGGCCGCCAGCTCGGCTGACTATTCCTCAAGCCCTTATTTTTCGAATTGTCCATGCACGCAAGAAAGACCATCATTACCTGCGCGGTGACCGGCAATATCGTGACACCCGAGCAGCACCCCGGCTTGCCAGTGACGCCGGCCCAGATCGCCGACGCCGCGCTCGAGGCCGCCGAGGCCGGCGCTGCGGCTGCGCATATTCACGTGCGCGACCCGAAGACTGGGCGGCCATCGATGGAGCTCGACTACTATGCCGACGTCATCGACCGGATTCGCGCCYGCAATCGCAGCCTGATCATCAATCTCACCACAGGGCCGGGCGGACGCTTCGTGCCCGACGAGAACGAACCGCGCGTGGCCGCGCCTGGCACGACGCTGTTGCATCCGCTCAAGCGCGTCGCGCATATTGCGGCCTTGCGTCCCGATGTCTGCTCGCTGGATCTCAACACCATGAACTCGGGTGCGGATGTGGTGATCAACACGCCGGCAAACGTACGCAAGATGGCAGAAGTGATCCGCCGGGCAGGGGTCATGCCCGAGCTGGAGATCTTCGACTCTGGCGATCTGAATCTGGCACTCGACTTCATACGTGATGGCGTGCTCGATGGTCCCGGGCTCTGGACTTTCGTGCTGGGCGTGAAGTACGGCTTTGCCGCCACGCCGGAGACGATCTTTTATGCCCGCAGCATGCTGCCACCAGGCGCGCGATGGTCGGCATTCGGCATTGGTCGCGCCGAATTCCCGATCGTCGCGCAGGCGTGGCTGGCCGGCGGTCACGTGCGTGTCGGTCTCGAAGACAACATCTATCTCGAGAAGGGCGTTCTGGCGCCTAGCAACGCAGCGCTCGTGGCCAAGGCCCGTGACATCGTCAAGTCGCTTGGCGGCGAGATCGCTTCCGCGTCCGACGCGCGTGTGCAGTTGGGCCTGCGCGAAGCCTGACCGTTCCAGAAGTCCCAAATCCTCCACGTTTCTTGTTATCCCATTCATCATGAACACCATTCAGGTTCACCAGAAAGCTCCGACCATCGATGCGCTCGAACTGTCGCTGGTCGGGATGCCGCGACCGGAGGCTGGCATCGGCCAGTGCATCGTCGAAGTGGCCAGCGCGGGCGTCAATCCCAGCGATGTGAAGGCCACGCTTGGCCTGATGCCGCACGCGATCTGGCCGCGCACGCCGGGACGCGACTATGCGGGCGTCGTCATCGACGGACCGAGCCAATGGATCGGCCAGCAGGTCTGGGGAAGCGGCGGCGAGCTCGGCATCCGTCGGGATGGCACGCATGGCAAGTACCTGCGCATCGGCATTGACGCCGTGCGTGCCAAGCCGGAAACGCTGTCGCTGATGGAAGCCGGTGCGGTGGGCGTGCCATTCATTACGGCATACGAAGGGCTGCGGCGTGCTGGCATGCCCAAGGCGGGTGACGTGGTGCTGGTCGGCGGTGGCAACGGCAAAGTCGGGCAGGCGACGATCCAGATCGCCACCGCGCTTGGCGCGCGCGTCTTCGCCGTGGAGCGTAAGGCGGGGCCGTATCGTGGCCACGCCAGCGGCCCGGTGCGCATGATCGACTCCAGCCGCGAGACCATTTCCGACGTGGTCCGCGACGAAACCGGTGGCCATGGCGCCGACATCGTCTACAACACGGTGGGCAGTCCCTACTTCGAACAGGCCAACCTGTCCATGGCAATCGGCGCCACGCAGATCTTCATTTCGACCATCGAGAAGCCGGTGCCGTTCGATATCTTCGCGTTCTACCGGGGGCAGCACACTTACGTGGGCGTGGACACCCTGGCGATGGACAGCCAGGCCTGTGCCGGGATTCTCGACGCGCTGGCTCCGATGTTCGCCACCGGCAAGCTCAAGCCGTTCCCCGTGTTGCCGGACTATACGTATGCGCTGGCCGATGCCAAGGACGCCTATCGCGCCGTGCTGCAAGGCGCCACCGAGCGCGTGGTGCTGACGCCATGAATACGACACGATTTGCGCAGGCGCCGGCCTACTACCCGGCCAACCACGAGGGCATGCAGTGCCTGCGTCTCCAGGGGCATGAGGCGGGCCCTTCGGATGCCTTGTGGATGGGCGTATCCGTCATCCTGCCAGGCGGCCATACCTCGCTCGATGCGTCGCCAGTCGAAAAGCACTACGTCGTCCTGGAAGGCGAGGTCTGCATCCGGACCCCGTCCGAGAGCGTCACCCTAGGGCGGTTCGATTCGGTAAGGCTCGCGCCGGGAGAGGCCCGCCAGGTCACCAATCCATTCAACCTGCCGGCCATGCTGCTGCTGGCGATGCCGTATCCCGCGCGGGCAGCACCGTAGTGTTTTTTGTTTGCCTTTGCAAACGTTTGCACACCATCCATAGAAACAGGAGGAGACCCCAGATGCGAAAGAAGACGTCCAGGCGCACGGCGCTCTACGCGTATTTCAGCCACATCAACAACAAGAAAAACGCGACCTACGACTTTGCCATCAACGAGCTTGGCGTCAAGGCCAGCGCCGATCCGCAAGCGATCGCGTTCGGCATGCGGCACTTCTTCTGACGCCCGGACAGGACATTGTTGCGAGGAGACCATCATGATTCGACTGTTTTTCCGCCCCGTTGCTTTCCGGCCCCGTGTTTTCCGTCGCCTTGCGGCTTTGGCGCTGGCGCTGGCCGCCGCCATGCCGACGCTCGCTAGCGCGCAGCCCCAGTATCCGGCCAAGCCGATTCGGCTGGTCGTGCCATTTTCCGCGGGAAGCGCCACCGACATCCTGGCGCGGATCATTGGCACCAAGATGGGCGAGAGCGGCCATTGGCAGGTCGTGGTCGACAACCGGCCGGGCGCCGGCGGTACGCTGGGCGCCACCACGGTTGCCAAGTCCGCGCCCGATGGCTACACCCTGATCCTGGTCTCGGTGGGGCATGCGATCAATGCCACGTTGTATCCGAAGCTGGGCTACGACACGTTGAAGGACTTCGCCCCGGTATCGCTGGTGGCCTCGGTCCCGAATGTGCTGGTGGTCAATGCCGCCAGTCCGTACAAGTCGGTCCGCGACATTGTCGCGGCGGCGAAGGCCAAGCCGGGCGCGATGAACTTTGACTCGGCCGGTTCGGGCAGTTCCACGCACCTGAGCGGCGAGATGTTCAAGATTCAGGCGGGCATCGACATCATGCACATTCCGTACAAGGGCACCGGCGAGGCACTGACCGATGTGATGGCCGGGCGTGGCGACATGATGTTCGCGCCTACCGTATCGGCGATGCCATTCGTCAAACAGGGCAGGCTCCGTGCGCTGGCCGTGACCACGCCGAAGCGTGCCGCTGCGCTCCCCGACATCCCCGCCGTGGCGGAATCGGGGCTTCCCGGGTATGCATTCGACTCCTGGTTTGGCATCCTGGCGCCGGCCTCGACCCCGAAGGAGATTGTCAGCGCCCTCAATGCCGAGATCGGCAAGGCGCTGGCCGCCCCCGACGTGCGCGAGCGCCTAGCTGCGCAAGGCGCGGAGCCCCGATCCAGCACGCCTCAGGAATTTGCCAGCTATATCCAGGCTGAGATCGTCAAGCTGGCGCCAGTGGTCAAGCAATCGGGGGTGCGCGCCGGAGAGTGACGGGCGCCAGCGCGGCAGACGCTAGAATGGCGCATCTCAACGATCCAGCCTGGCTTCCGCCGTCCCATGTCCGAGCGCAAACGCGTGACCATCAAAGACCTCGCCGCAGAGGTCAATGTGCACTATTCCACGGTATCGCGCGTGATGAACCCCGCGACGCGCCACCTTGTGGCCGAGGAGGTCGCCACGCGCATCCTCAAGCTGGCCGAGGCACGCGGTTTTCGTCCCAACCGCATTGCGGCGGGGCTACGTACGCAACGCTCAGGGCTGGTTGGCGTAATCCTGCCCGATATCGCCAACCCGGTGTTTCCGCCGATTCTGGCGGGAATCGAGTCGGTGCTTGCCAGGATGGGCTATGTGCCGATTGTCGTGAATGCGGGCATTGAGCGTGCCCGCCAGCGCTTTGTCGTCGAACAGATGTTGGCCCGGCAGGTGGAAGGGCTGATTCTCGCGACCGCCGAGCGAGACGATCCGTTGCTCGACTACTGCGTGAAGGTCGGCATCCCCGTGGTGATGGTGAATCGCGGCGAACACACGGGCAGGGCGTCGTGCGTGGTCAGTGACAGTGCGCTGGCCATGGGGTTGACGGTCGACCATCTGGTGTCGTTGGGACATCGCTGCATCGGGCATATTGCCGGCCCGGCCAGTACCTCGACCGGGGAGTCGCGCCGCGAGGGCTTCCTGCACGCGGTCAAGCGCCATCGGCTGCGTCGCGGTGAACATGCGGTCGTCGAGGCTGACAGCTACGCGCGTGAAGCGGGTCGCAAGGCCTGCGCGCAACTCTTCGAGGCCCTGCCTTGCCTGACCGCCATCGCCGCGGGCAATGACCTCGTTGCCATGGGTTGCTACGACTATTTGCGCGAACGCGGCATCCGCTGCCCGGAAGACGTATCCATCGTCGGCCACAATGACATGCCATTCGTCGACGCGCTGACGCCGCCGCTCACGACCATCCGGATACCCGTGCATGACATGGGCGAACAGGCCGCCGAGCTGCTACTGCGCCGGATCGCCAAGCCGCTGACGGCCAGTGTCGTCATCGAACTGCGCCCCGAGCTGGTGGTGCGCGGATCCACGGCGCCGCCGCCGGCCTCCCGGTAGGAGACCGCGCCAAAACGGGGGCGAGCGACCGGACCACCGCCGAGAGGCCAATGAGGCACCTAAAATACGCGCATGGCTTCCGATCCCGGGCCGGCGACCTCCCTCCTTCAACTTCGCATTGCTCTGCGCGGCCTCAGCCCGTCGGTTTGGCGACGCGTCCTCGTTCCCGAGCACTTGACGCTCGGGCAATTGCACAATGTCATCCAGGTCGTCATGGGCTGGGCCGACGAACATCTGCACACGTTCAGTATTCGTGGCCGGCGTTACGGCGAAGTTCATGAGGGCGTCTTGCAGTTCTGCACCGTGGATAACGAACTGCCGCTGACCGCGTTTCATCTCCGCGAACACGAAGGCTTCGTCTACGTGTATGACTTCAACGCGTGGTGGCGCCACGAGATACGGATGGAGCGGCGTATGCTGCGGCAACATCCTGCTCGGCTGCCCCGTTGCGTGGCGGGTTTCGGGCCATGTCCACCCGAGGACATGGGCGGGATCGAGAGGTATCTGGAGGCCAGGGACGAACACAGTGAATATGAGTTCGTCGATTGGATCGAGTCACTGCGCGAAGGGCCTATCGTGTTGGAAGACCTACGCGACGCGGTCGACCGGTGGTTGACTTGGCTGGATCGTCGCTTTGACCGTCAGACCGTCAATGATCGGTTGCGACAACCGCGCCTTGGCAGTGGGTCAGCCCTGTTTCTTCCGGCTCGATTGAAGAGGCATCCGCTGCCTCAAGCGATTGGCCATGCACTTCGTGTGCGTCGCCGCCAGCCAGTACCGCATGCACAGCTACAGTGGCAGCGTTGGCGTCCAGAGGCTTGTCAACGGAATCGCGAGCGTTGAGCGCGGAAACGACTCCGCAGGTCTCCATGTTGGCCGCCGGAAGCACGTAGGTCGTTCCGCTAAGATCGCACGGGAGAGAATCGGTGCCAACGAACATGCTGGCCTTACTGAGCCGAAAACTTGGTGCCCCTCTGTCAGCGTTCAAGGATTTGTCGCTATCGCGGTAAAACATCCGCTGTTGCTGGCCCAGAACGTCACTGTTCCCAACACGCGTGCCGCCGTCGTAACGGTCGGCCAGAGGCTGACCTGTATTGCGAATACCCTCACCGTTCAGCGTATCCATCATCGCCCGCAAGTCTTCAATTTGAGGCGGTGTTAATTCCGCCAGTGCCGCAAACATCTCTCCAACCTGCTCTGAAAACATTGTCCTTCTACCCCGTCTTTCCGCCCCGCAGTCCGTGTCAATCGCCGTTCTGCGGAAACCATGAGTTCTGCCCGATTGCGTGCGCAACTACTTTACACGGCACAAGCCAGATGCCCGAAGAAGGCGCTCTTGGAAATGTGCGATTAGCGGATCTGCTAGGGGCATAGCTGTGGCCGTAACGCCAATGGAATGAGCTGCTCGCAACAAAAACATGCAAGCGATTCCACCGCTTTCCGCGTAATGTGCACCATGTAATACTTGCACCAAACTTTTGTGCATCTTGCGGCACGTGATGGCAATCACTGTCGTCCTATATGTGCCAGGCGGCCTCGCTTTGGATGTATTGAAAATACAACAAAAAGCTGTCGTGAGAGATGGGCATCCACCGCATGTTGTTCCCCCAAAATCGGGCTAGGGGCTTTTCAAGAATCTGCTCGAAGACATCTGCCTTTATGGTCGCCGCGCCGACCAATTCAAGGCGATCAGTCTGTACAGAAATCCTCTGTCGCGGATTGAATGGCCATCGGAGCAGCTTGCCATCGTTCGCCTGAATCTGGGCGCGAATTCGATCGAATGCCCGCCCGACGGGCTGGCGCGGGCGAAGGGAAAGCTGCGCGAAGCGTTCGGGCGGCCACCAAAGCACCGGCCACGGGCCCCGGGCTCGCTTGCACAATTGCATTTGCGAGCTAATGCTTGTTCTCATGTCACCTGCGCGGAGCAACATCATGGACACACGAAGCGAACTGCAAGCCACTGTGGACGCTCTGGTTCAA
>NZ_JBFRFX010000039.1:0-61775 GCF_052115045.1 Cupriavidus sp. 2TAF22 | reverse complement strand
CGGCCGCGCCGGCCTGCGCGGCCTGGGCGCGCGCCGGCGCTGCGCCATCGACCTGCACCGTCACGCGCTGGGTAGCCATGCTGATGCCGTTCTGGTCGAACTTGCGCTTGAGGCGGACATTGAAGGCGCGCGTGATTTCCGCCTGCGTCAGCGGCCGCGTCTTGAACTGGGCCAGCACCACCGAGCCGCCGGGATCGAAGCGGTCCAGGCCGAGGATGTCGAGCCCGGACAGCAGGTTGCGCGCATAGCGGAAATCGCGCGAGACCTCGTTGCCGGTCTCGCGGATCAGCTCCATGGCGCGGTCGAGATCGCTGCCGTAGGCCACGCCGATATTGAAGACCGCGAAGGCGTAGCCGCGCGACAGGTTCTTGATGGCCTTGATCTGGCTGTACGGCAGCACGTGCAGCGCGCCCTTGCCGTCGCGCAGCTTGACGGTGCGGATGGTCATGGCCTCCACCGTGCCGGCGTGGTCGGGCAGCTCCACCGAATCGCCGATGGCGATGGAGTCTTCCACCACGATGAACAGGCCGGTGATCAGGTCCTGCACCAGGCTCTGCGCGCCGAAGCCGATCGCCAGGCCGACCACGCCGGCGCCGGCCAGCAGCGGCGTCACGTTGACGCCGAGGTTGGCCAGCACCACGATCAGCGTGATCACCAGCAGCGCCACGAACAAGGCGTTGCGCACCAGCGGCAGGATGGTCTTGGCGCGCAGGCTCGGCGCCGGCCCGCGTCCGTGCGCGGGCGTCAGCGTCTGCGTGATGGCGGTATCGATCAGCAGCCAGACCAGCCACGCCAGCAGCACCGTGGCGGTCACGCTGAACACCGCTTCGCCGATGCGCCGGCCCACCGGCGATGATTCCATGATCGACAGTAGCGAGGTGCCCCAGATGCGGCTGCCCAGCTCGAAGTACGCGAACCAGATCACCACCCGCACCACCGCCTTGGCGAAGCGCCCGAAGCGCGCCACATAGGCCGAGCGCTGGCGGTCGCGAAAGCGCGGCGCGCGGCGGGTAGACTTGGGCGAGCGCCCGCTCACCAGCGTCAGCAGCAGGGCGGCGACGAACAGCGCCACCGAGGCCACGGTGCGCCGCAGGAAGATGTCGGCATTGCCGGTGGCCAGCAGCGTGCCGGCCACCGAGGCCACCACCACCGCCAGCACCGGCAAGTGCCAGGTGGCCCCGATCAGGCGCAGCAGGTCGGCCACCCCCGGATACGCCTGGCGGAACGCAAGCGGGCGGTTGGTGATGAGCTGGCCGATCTGGCGGCGAAAGCGCAGCGTGAAGCAGCCAATCAGCAGGGCCGCGGCGATATTGGCCACGGTGGAGACCAGCGCCGACAGGTTGGTGCCGAGCGAGGCGACCACGCGCGCGTCGGTGGCCACATCGCCCAGCGCCGCAAGTGCGCCGGTGGCGAACAGCAGGCCGCGCGAATGCCGCAGCAGTTCGCGCACCGCGCGGGCGCGATGGGCCGAGCTGAACAGCGCGAAGATGACCTGGCACACCGCGCCGAGCACCGCGCCGGCCGCCACCGAATAGGCGATCACCATGCCGGCCATGCTTGCCGGCGAGCGGTTGAAGACGCTGACCGAGAGCAGCATGGCCAAGCCCAGGGCCAGCACCCACGGAATCACCCGGCGCAGCATGTAGAGCCCCACGTCCATCCAGGATGGCACCGCCGGCAGCTCGGCGCGCGGGGTGTGCTGCACCAGCCGGTGGCGCACGCGCTTGCCGGTCTCCCACAGCAGCCAGCCGGCCAGGAACCACGCTGCCAGCACCGCGCCGAACTCCCTGAGCGACTGCGAGGCGGGCCGGCTGCCATTGACCGTGAGCGCCATGCGCCACTCTTCGACGGCGAATTCGGCGCGCCAGCGCCAGTAGTGCCATGGGCCCATGTCCTTGCGCAGCTTGTTGTCGAGATGGTCGACCGCCTCCGCCAGCGCACCCAGCAGGCCGGGCTTCGGCGCCGACGCGTCGCTGGCGCCCACCCCCTTGCGCAGCGTCTGCAACTGCTCGACCAGCGCCTTGCGGTCCTTGTCGCTCTGCAGCGTCGTGATGACCTGGTCGAGCGACTGCGCGAGTGGCTCGCTGGCCGCGGGCTGCGAGGCCGGCGCGGCCGTCACGGCCGCTTGCAGCGCGGCCAGGCCGGGGGCGGCGCTCGCCGCTGGCGCGAGCCAGGCACCGGCCAGCGTCAGCCACCATGCCGCCAGCAGCCGCATGGCGATCGTTGTCGACGGTCTGTTCAGTAGCGTCATCGCAGGAGCGTGGTGAGCCTCCGGCCGCGGCCGGACATGCCTGACACTGTAGCGCATTGCACAAACGGCGCGCCTTGCGGCGGGGGCAGCCGGCACCACATCGGCCCGGCGTCAACGCAAGCGTGCCACGGGCCGTTGAGTGGAGTATTGCCTGCCGGGCAGATGGCGGCTGCGCGTGCCCGGCGCCGCCGTCTCCCCGATCGCGGCCGCGGTCGTTTCGTTCTGGTTGTTTCTGGTTGTCGTTTTCGATGTTCCCAATGGCATTGTCACTGCAGGAGCCCGTCATGCCCGCCACGAAAGCCACGAAGTCCGCAGTCGCTGTCTCCGCCCGCCCCCCCGGGCAAGCCTTGTTCATGCGCCTGGGCCTGCCCATGCTGCTGGCCGCCGCCGTGTGCGTCGGCGTGCCGCTGCTGGCGCGCGCGCAGACCGCGCCGGCGGCGCAGGCGCCCACTGGCATCTGCAAGGACGGCAGCAATTACTTCGGCGCCACCAAGCAGGGCGCCTGCGCCGGCCACGGCGGCGTGAAGGAGTGGCGCGGCGCCACTGCCGCCAGCGCGCCGGCGGCAGCAGCGGCACCAGCGGCACCAGCGGCCGCGAAGGCCGCCGTGCCCACGCCCGCCGCCGGCACCGCGCCCGCGCCCGCAACTTCGATGGCCAAACCGGCGACGCCCGGCGCCGCGGCGCCGGCCACCACCGCATCGGTCGGCGCGGCCGGGCAGGTGTGGGTCAACAAGACCTCCAAGGTCTACCATTGCGCCGGCTCGCGCTGGTACGGCAAGACCAAGGACGGCGCCTACATGAGCGAGTCGCAGGCCACCGCGCAGGGCTTCCACGCGGATCACGGCAAGGCATGCGGCTGAGGCCGCCGGAGAAATGGCGATGCATCTGATCTGGGTAGTCCTGATTGGCTTCCTGGCCGGCCTGGTGGCACGCATGCTGACGCCCGGGCGCGGGCCGCGCGGTTTCATCCTGACGTCCGTGCTCGGCATCATCGGTTCGGTTGCCGCGACCTTCCTCGGCCAGGCGCTCGGCTGGTACCGGCCCGGGCAGTCGGCTGGCTTCGTCGGCGCCGTACTGGGCGCGGTGATCCTGCTGGTGCTGTACCACCTGGCGACCAGACGCGACTGACCGTGGCATGAAGCCCGGCAGGCCGTGCGTGCAGAGGCGCGCACGGCGCCGTTGCCTGCGCGCGCCGCGCGCGTTCACGTGGTGGTTCACGTAAGCTGTCCACCTGCCTTCGCGCACTTTCGTGCATTCGTCGCTTCCGACGATGCGTGCCGCGCCGTCATCCCCGAATCTCCATACCACGCCGGACCGGCCGCATCGCGGCCCGCCGGACCTGCGCATCCGCCCCGCCGCATCGCTCGCGCCGGCGCGGATGCTTTCGCAAGAGACAAGACAACGTGGAGACGAGATGAAACTCGATGCATCGGTAACGGCAGTGATCACCGGAGGCGCCTCGGGCCTGGGCGAGGCAACGGCGCGCGCGCTGGCGGCGCAGGGTGTGCGCGTGGCGCTGTTCGACATGAACGCGGAGAAGGGCGAGGCGGTCGCACGCGAACTGGGCGGCGTGTTCTGCCAGGTCAACGTGACGTCGGAGGCCGAGGTCGAAGCCGGCTTCGCCAAGGCGCGCGCCGCGCTGG
This sequence comes from Cupriavidus sp. 2TAF22, assembly GCF_052115045.1. Classification (NCBI taxonomy): domain Bacteria; kingdom Pseudomonadati; phylum Pseudomonadota; class Betaproteobacteria; order Burkholderiales; family Burkholderiaceae; genus Cupriavidus; species Cupriavidus sp. 2TAF22. Next base: position 57,881 of record NZ_JBFRFX010000039.1, on the reverse strand, counting down.
GGCAGGAACGCATCCTGGTCAACTGCGCGGGCACCGGCGGCGCCATCAAGACGGCATCGCGCTCGAAGGAAGCGCCGGACCAGATCAAGTTCTTCCCCACCGATGCGTTCGAGCGCATCATCCAGATCAACCTGATCGGCTCGTTCCGCTGCCTGACGCGCTCGGCCGCCGGCATGCTCACGCTGGACGCGCGCGACGGCGACCGCGGCGTGATCATCAACACATCCTCCGTGGCCGCGCAGGACGGCCAGATGGGCCAGGCCGCGTATTCCGCCTCCAAGGCCGGCGTGGTCGGCATGACGCTGCCCATCGCGCGCGACCTGTCCGGCGAAGGCATCCGCGTCAACACCATCATGCCCGGCATCTTCAACACGCCGCTGCTGCAGGGCGCGCAGGAACACGTCAAGGCGGCGCTGGCAGCCTCGGTGCCGTTTCCCAAGCGGCTGGGCCAGCCGGAGGAGTTCGCCTCGCTCGCACTGGAGATGTGCCGCAACAGCTATTTCAACGGCGAATCGGTGCGGCTCGACGGTGCCATCCGCATGGCGCCGCGCTGAGCGGGCGCATCCCGCAGAAGCATAGAAGCGCGGAAGCCCGACGCGCGCATGCGGCAAGACCGAGAGAAGGAGATGCCGATGGATTTCAGTTACCTGACCACCCTGCCGCACGCCGTGCGTCATTTCGCGCAGCGGCGGCCAGACGCGGTAGCCTATTCCTTCGAGGGCAGGCTCACCACCTATGCAGAGTTCGACCGGCACACCGACAGCGTGGCCCAGGCGCTGGCGGCCGCCGGCATCGGGCCGGGCGACCGCATCGGCTATGTTGGCAAGAACTGCGACCATTACTTCGAACTGCTGCTGGGCGCGGCCAAGATCGGCGCGGTGATGGCGCCGGCGAGCTGGCGCCTGGCGCCGCCCGAAGTGGGCTTTATCGTCGGCCACGCCGATGCCGTGCTGCTGTTCGTCGGGCCGGAATCGGCGCAGACCATGCGCACGCTGCTGCCTGCGCTGCCGCTGGTGCGCGGCGTGATCGCCATGGAGGGCGGCGAGCCGGACTGGCCGGCCTACCTCGCCTGGCGCGACGCGCATGCGCCGGTGCCACCGGCGCACCGGCCCGCGGCGCATGACGTGGTGCTGCAGCTCTATACCTCCGGCACCACCGGCCGCCCCAAGGGCGCCATGCTGACCCACCGCAACCTCACCGCCGGCACCGAGGCCAGCGAGCGCGAAGACATCACGTGGTCGCGCTGGACCGACGACGATGTCTCGCTGGTGGCGATGCCGGTGGCGCATATCGGTGGCTCGGGCTGGGGTTTGCGCAACCTGCTGGCGGGCGCCAAGGGCGTGGTCGCGCGCGAGTTCGATCCCGCCGCGGTGCTGGACTATTTCGAGCGCGAGCGCATCAGCAAGCTGTTCCTGGTACCCGCCGCGATGCAGTTCGTGCTGCGCGACCCGCGTGCGCGCAGCGTCGACTACTCGCGCCTGAAGACGCTGCTCTACGGGGCCGCGCCGATTCCCGCGGCGTTGCTGCGCGAGGGCATCGAAGTCTTCAAGTGCGGTTTCGCCCAGCAGTACGGCATGACGGAGACCACCGGCACCGTGGTGGCCTTGCCGCCCGAAGACCACACCACCGACGATGTGCCGCGCATGCGTGCCGCCGGCAAGCCGCTGCCCGGCGTGGAAGTGGTGGTGGTGGACTGGGAAGGCCGGCGCCTGCCGCCCGGTGAAGTGGGCGAGCTGATGATCCGCTCGCCGCAGAACATGGCAGGCTACTGGAAGCAGCCCGACGAGACCGCGCGCACCATCGATGCCGATGGCTGGCTGCGCACCGGCGACGCCGGCTACCTCGACACCGAGGGCTATGTCTACATCCACGACCGGGTCAAGGACATGATCATCAGCGGTGGCGAGAACGTCTACCCGGCCGAGGTCGAAAGCGCCATCTACGGCCATCCGCAGGTGGCGGACGTAGCGGTGATCGGCGTGCCCGACGAGAAGTGGGGCGAGGCGGTCAAGGCCATCGTCGTGCCGCGTCCCGGCCAGTCGCCCGACCGCGACAGCATCGTGGCCTGGGCGCGCGAGCGGCTGGCCGGCTTCAAGGTGCCCAAGAGCATCGAGTTCGTCGATGCCTTGCCGCGCAATCCCTCGGGCAAGCTGCTGCGCCGGAAACTGCGCGAGCCCTACTGGGAGGGGTACAGCAGGCGAGTCAACTGAGGCGTCAACCGAAGAGTCAGCTGAAGAGTCAGCTGAGCGACGGGGGTGTGACGCTGCGCCCCCGCTTCACGTCATCCTTATGTCACCCGCTTGAAACGTCCGCGGAACACGTTACGTAACGCGAAACGCGAAACGGCCGCGGCAGCCAGGCCGGCAGGCCTGCGGTGCCGGTCCCGGCACCTGCGCCGCAGGCCCCACCGCCTTCCCCCGCCGCCTTCCCCCAATGCCTTGCGCCAGGGCCCGACCCGCACGATGCGCTAGAGCCCCAACACCTGCTTGGCGATGATATTGCGCTGGATCTCGTTGGAGCCGGCGTAGATCGATGCCTTGCGGTAATTGAAGTAGCGCGGCGCCAGCGGCGCGGCATACTCCGGCCCCGCCGCGGGTCCGGCGTCGCGGCCCTGCTGCGCGGCCCAGCCGTCCTGCACGAAGGGCAGCGCGTACGGCCCGGCGGCTTCCACCGCCAGTTCGCTGATGGCCTGGATGGTTTCGGTGCCGACCAGCTTGAGCATGCTGGACGCCGCGCCGATCGAGGTGCCGGACGCCACGCCGGAGAACAGCCGCAGCTCGCTGGCTTCGAGCGCGGCCGCGCGCACGTGGAGTTCGGCCAGCTTGCGGCGGAAGGCGGGATCGTCGAGCAGGCGGCCGCCATCGTCAGCGGCCTCGCTGGCGGCGATGCCGGCCACCTTGGCCAGCTGCTGGCGCAGCATGGGTCCGTAGCTGCCGCCGCGCTCGAACTCGAGCAGGTACTTGGCATAGGTCCAGCCAAGCCCTTCCTCGCCGATGCGGTTCTCCACCGGCACCCGCACGTTCTCGAAGAACACCTGGTTTACTTCCTGCTGGCCGGCCACCGGGCCGTCCAGCGTAGGCAGCGGCGCCACCGTGATGCCCGGCGTGCGCATGTCCACCAGCACGAAGGAGATGCCGTCCTGGCGGCGCGCGTCGCGGCTGGTGCGCACCAGGCAGAACATCCAGTCGGCCCACTGCGCATGGGTGGTCCAGATCTTCGAGCCGTTGAGCAGGTAGTGATCGCCATCGCCGTCGGTGGCGCGGTCGGCGCGCATCTGCAGCGAGGCCAGGTCGGAGCCGGAATTGGGCTCCGAATAGCCCTGGCACCACCAGATGTCCGAGCTGAGGATCGGCGGCAGGAATTTCGCCTTCTGCTCCGGCGTGCCGTATTTCATGATCACCGGCGCCACCATCTTCAGGCCCATCGGCGACACGGTCGGGCAGCCCGCGGCGGCGGTCTCGGCCTGGAACAGGTAGCGCTGGGCGGGAGTCCAGCCGGGCCCGCCGTATTGCTCGGGCCAGTTTGGCGCGGCCCAGCCGCGCGCGTGCAGCTTCTTCTGCCAGCGCACCTGGCCTGCCTTGTCGAGATAGCCGTTCTTGCTGCGCGCCATCAGTGCCTTGAGGCCGTCGTCGTAGGCCTCCGCGATCCAGGCGCGGACCTCGTCGCGGAACTGCAGCTCTTGCGGGGAGAAATCGAGATTCATGGGGTCAGCCTCGGATGGCGTTGGTCAGGCGGCGGCGGGGTGCGCGGGGTACAGCAGGTCGGCGTAGCGGCGCAGGTGGTGATCTGCCGAGCCGAACTGCAGGTCGATGGCCGTGACGCGCTTGAAGTAATGGCCCACCGCGAGTTCCTCGGTCACACCCATGCCGCCGTGGATCTGCACCGCGGCCTGGCCGACCAGCTTGCCGGCCTGCCCGGCATGCGCCTTGGCCGCGCTGGCGGCCAGTGCGCGCCGCTGCGGGTCCGCGCCGGCCTGCATGGCGGCCACCTGGGTCAGCGCGACGGCCTGCTCGAGCTGCACGTACATGTCCGCCATGCGGTGCTGCAGCACCTGGAAGGTGGCGATCGGCACGCCGAACTGCTTGCGCTGGCGCGCGTAGTCCACGGTGTCGCCGAGCATGCGGCTCATGGCGCCGCCGGCTTCGGCGCACAGCGCCACCGCGGCCTCGTCGGACAGGCGCTCGATCAGCGCCAGCGCCTGGCCTTCTGCGCCGAGCAGGGCATCGTCCGGCACGAAGACATTGTCCAGGCGGACCTCGGCGGCGCGCGCTCCGTCCACGGTGGGATAGGCCTGCAGCGCGACCCCCGGCGTGTCGCGGGGGAGCCAGAACAGGCTGATGCCGGCGCGCTCGCGCCGAGTGCCGCCGGTGCGCGCGCTGACCACCAGGTGCGTGGCCCACGGCGCGGCCACCACCACCGCCTTGTGGCCGCTCAGGCGCCAGCCGCCCTGCGCGCGCACGGCGGTGCTCTGCACGTCGTGCAGGCAGTAGCGGCTGCGTGGCTCGGCATGCGCCCATGCCACGGTGGCTTCGCCGCCGATGATGGCGGGCAGCCACTGCGCGGCGAGCGCTTCGTTGCCGTGCAGCAAGGCGCCGCCGCCGAGCACCACCGTGGACAGGTAGGGTTCCATCACCAGGTGGCGGCCGAATTGCTCCATCACGATCATGTGCTCGACCGCGCCGCCGCCAAGACCGCCGAAGCGCTCGGGAAAACCCGCGCCCAGCAGGCCAAGCTCCTGCGCCAGCGCCTTCCAGCACGCGGGCCGCCAGCCGGCCGGCGAGCGTACCGCGGCCTGCCTTGCCTCGAAGCCGTAGTGATCGGCCAGGTAGCGCGCGAGCGTGTCGCGCAGCATTGATTGTTCTTCGCTGAATTGGAAATCCACCTTGGGTCCTCGGCGCGGTTGCGGGGTGGCAACCATTATGCGAAGGGCCGCCGCGGTCGCATCGTCGGATGCGACGAATCACCCGCCGCGCGCCGCGCGTTTTTTTGCGGCGCTGCACCAGCGCGCGTTCGTCGCTTCCGACGATGTTCGCGCAAGGCGCCTGTCCCGACAATGGCGCAAGCCATGCCGGCGCCACGCGGTCCCGCTGCGCCAAGCCGGCCATCACGACACTCCAGGAGGGGCAGTCATGCATCCGCATGTTCACGCGCAGCGCTCGCCGGACAAGCCGGCCATCATCATGGCCGGCGGCACCGTGGTCACCTACCGCGAACTCGACGAACGCTCCAACCAGGTGGCGCGGCTGTTCCGCGACCACGGGCTGCGGCCCGGCGACCGGGTCGCCTTCCTGCTGGAGAACCACCCGCGCCTGTTCGAGCTGTGCTGGGGCGCGCAGCGCTCGGGCCTGATCTACGTGTGCATCAGCACCCGCCTCAATGTGGACGACGCGGCGCACATCGTGAACGACAGCGGCGCCAGGATGCTGGTCACCTCGCGCTCGCAGGCCGAGGTCGCGCAGGGACTGGCGGCCAAGGCGCCGGCGCTCGGCACGTGCCTGATGATGGGGGGCACCGCGCCGGGCTTCGCCGCCTACGAGACCACGCTGGCGCAGTATCCCGGCTGGCGCATCGACGACGAATGCGCCGGCACCGACATGCTCTATTCCTCCGGCACCACCGGTCGCCCCAAGGGCGTGTTCACGCCGCCAGCCAGCCAGCAGATCGACGTGGCGGGCTCGCTGGTGCTGATGTGCCAGTCGCTCTACGGCTTCGGCCCCGACATGCGCTACCTCTCGCCCGCGCCGCTGTACCATGCCGCGCCGCTGCGCTACAACATGGCCGTGCAGCAGCTCGGCGGCACCTCGGTGGTGATGGAGCACTTCGATGCCGAGACCTTCCTCGCGCTGCTGGCCCGGCACCGCATCACCCACACCCAGGTCGTGCCGACCATGTTCTCGCGCATGCTCAAGCTGCCCGAGGCCGTGCGCCGCCGCTACGACGTCTCCACGCTGCGCTTCGCCGTGCATGCCGCCGCGCCGTGCCCGGTCGCGGTCAAGGAGCAGATGATCGACTGGTGGGGCCCCATCATCTGGGAGTACTACGCCGGCACCGAAGGCAACGGCTCCACCGCGGTCGGCTCGGCCGACTGGCTCACCCACAAGGGTACGGTCGGCCGCGCCTCGATCGGCGAACTGCGCATCTGCGAGGACGGCGGCGCGGTGCTGCCGCCGGGCGAGCCCGGCACCATCTATTTCGCCGGCGGGCGCCACTTCGTCTATCACAACGATCCCGGCAAGACCGCGCAGTCGCGCCACCCGGCGCACAGCGACTGGACCACGCTGGGCGACGTGGGCTACGTGGACGAGGAGGGCTTTCTCTACCTGACCGACCGCAAGGCCAACATGATCATCTCCGGCGGCGTCAACATCTACCCGCAGGAGGCGGAGAACCTGCTGATGACCCATCCCAAGGTGATGGACGTGGCGGTGATCGGCGTGCCCAATGAAGACTTCGGCGAGGAGGTCAAGGCGGTGGTGCAGCCGCTGGACATGACGCTGGCCGGGCCGGCGCTGGCCGAGGAGCTGATCGCGTTCTGCCGCGACAACCTGTCGGGCATCAAATGCCCGCGCTCGGTGGATTTCGCCGCGGAGCTGCCGCGCCTGCCCACCGGCAAGCTGGTCAAGCGGCTGCTGCGCGACCGCTACTGGGCCGGGCGGGAGAACAAGCTGGTGTAGATCGCGCCGGAGCCGCCGGCGTTGCCTGACGTTTTCCCCTCCCTCGCCCCCGGGCTCGCTCCCGCAAGCGGGAGAGCGGAGAAATGCACCGGCATGCGCGGCGTCACCGTTGAAGGCGCGCCGGCAGCCTTGCCGGCGTTTACGCCATAATCGGCCGTTCGATCCCTGGCGCATGCGGCGCCGGCAGCCGGCAACCATAAGCCGGAGCGGATCGCGCGGCATCCGCAGCCAGGGTGCCGCCGCCAACAGGAAGACACGGCGAATGGCCACAATCGAGGAGACCAGCGCGGGACAGCAAGGCGCGGCCCGCGCCGCCACACTGGTGGCGAAGCTGCGCCCGCCCATGCTGACCCCGTTCCAGGTGGAGCGCCGCGCCATCTGCGAGGCGGTGTGCGCGGCCGGCTTCGTCAAGCTGGTGCTGGTGCGCGCGCCGGCCGGTTTCGGCAAGACCACCGCCATGCTGCAATGCCGCGCGCGCCTGGATGCCGGCGGCATGGCGACCGCCTGGCTGACGCTGGACCGCGCGGACAACGACGCCTCGCGCTTTCTCGGCTCGCTCGAAGCGGCTTTCGAGCAAGTGCTGCGCAAGGCCGGCGCGCCGCAGGCCGCGGCGCTGGCGGCGCCGCTGTCGCCGGGCGAGCATGCGCTCGCGCTGATCGATCGCATGGCCGCGCACGACCGGCCCTTCACGCTGTTCCTGGATGATTTCGAGGCCGTGCAGAACCCTGCCGTGGCGGGGCTGGTGTGGCAGGTGGTGGAACAGCTGCCGCCGGGCGGCCGCCTGGTGATCGGCACGCGCTGGGTGCCGGAGTCCGGCCTGGCCCGGCTGCGCGCGCGCGGCGAGCTGCTGGAGATCGAGCCGGCGCAGCTGCGCTTCACCGCCGAGGAGACCGACGCCTTCCTGCGCGGCGCGCGCGGCCTCTCGCTGCAGCCGGCGGCGGTGTCTACGCTGCACCGGCGCACCGAAGGGTGGGCCACCGCGCTGTGGCTGGCCTCGGTCGCGCTGGAGCGGCGCGGGCCGCCCGATGCCTTCATCGCCGGCTTCTCGGGCTCCAACGCGGCCATCGCCGATTACCTGGTCGAAGACGTCTACCTGCACCTGCCTGAGGCCGTGCGCGCCTTCCTGCTGCGCACCTCCATCCTCGACCAGCTCAGCGGGCCGCTGTGCGACGCCGTGTGCGGCACCACCGACAGCGATGACATCCTGGCCTGGCTGGAGCGCGCCAACCTGTTCGTGATGCCGCTCGACGGCGAGCGCCATGGCGGCGGCGCGGACAGCCCGGCGCAGGCCGGCACGCGCTGGTATCGCTATCACAGCCTGTTCTCCAGCTTCCTGCGCGCGCAGCTCCACCAGGTCATGCCAGCCGAGGTGCCGGCGCTGCAGATGGCGGCTTCGCGCTGGTACGAGGCGCAGGGCCGGCCGGTGCCCGCCATCGAGCATGCGCTGGCCGCCGGCGCCGTGGCCCATGCGCTGCCGCTGCTGGCGGACAGCGTGGACGACCTGCTGGCCCAGGGCCGCATGCGCCTGCTGACGCGCTGGCTGGACGCGGTGCCGCCCGGGGAGATGGCAGCCTGGCCGAAGCTGCAGATCGCGCATGTGTGGGCGCTGTCGTTTACGCGCGGCCCGGCCGATGCCATCGCGCTGCTGCAGACCATCCCGCTGGACGGCGCCGAAGGCGACCTGCGCGCCCATGTGCGCGCGCTGCGCCATATGCTGCTCAACATGATGGACCGCTTCGACGAGGCGCGCGCCTGCAGCCGCGACGACCCGCTGCCGCTGCCCATGGGCTACCCCTTCCCGGACTCCATCCTCGCCACCTCGATGGCGCGCATGGCCGCGGTCATGGGCGACTACCGCGAGGCGCGCCGCCTGCTGGGCCTGGCCCGCCAGGTGGTGCGCGGCTCCGACAGCAATTTCAACAAGATCTTCTCGGAGTCGGTCGAAGGGCTGATCGACCTGCGCCAGGGGCGCCTGCAGCAGGCGCTGGCGCGCTTTCGCATTGCCGCCAGCACCATGCTGCCCAACCGCTACGGGCCCACCAACGGCAACGCCATGGCCTGCATCCTGCTGGCCGAGGCGCTCTACGAGATCAACGACCGCGAGCGCGCCGAGCGCCTGCTCAACGTCTACGTGCCGCTGGCGCGCGACCTTGGCCTGCCGGACCAGATCATCAGCGGCCATACGGTGCTGGCACGCATCGCCTGCGAGCGCGGCGACATCGACGGCGCGCACGAATGGCTGGCCGCGCTCGAACATCTGGGCCACCATCGCGGCCTGCCGCGCCTGGTGCAGGGCGCCATGCTCGAGCGCGCGCGCCTGGCCTTGCTGCAAGGCAATGGCCATGCCGCCGGCGAGGCGATCCAGCACGCCGCGGACCCGGCGCTGTGGCGCAGCCGCCCCGGCGCCAGCGCGGTCAGTTCCTTCGCCAACGATGTGGAAGACGTGGCCATGGGCCGCCTGCGCCTGGCGGCGTTCGCCGAGCCTGCCGCCGCCACCTGCGAAGCCATCGCGGCGGAGCTGGCCGCGGCCGGGCACGCCCAGCTGATGCGGCGCGCGCTCAAGCTGCGCGTACTGCTGGCGCTGGCCTGCCAGCGCTGCGGCGATAGCGCCCGGGCCCAGCAGGTCATGGGCGAGGCCCTGCGCTTCGGTGCGGCGGAAGGATTTATCCGGATCTTCGCCGACGAGGGCGCGCCGGCCCGCCGCCTGGCGGCCGACGCCTGCACGCGTGCCGGCATCGCGTTGCCCGCCGCCTATGTGGAGCGGCTGCTGCAAGCTTGCGGCGGTGCGCCCGACGCGGCCGGCACGGCTGATTCCGCCGCCCAGCAGGCCCGCCGCGACCTGCTCGAGCCGCTCACGCCCAAGGAGCAGAAGGTGCTGCAGTTGCTGGCCGAAGGCTTCTCCAACGTCGCCATGGCCGAGCGCCTGTTTGTATCGGAGACCACGGTGCGCACGCACTTGCGCAATATCAGCGCCAAGCTGCGCGCCAGCAACCGCACGCAGGCGGTGGCCATCGCCCGGCAACTGGGACTGCTGTAGGGCGCGCCACGCGCGCGTCGCGCGGCCGGCCCCGGCCGCGCCATAGCACACCGCTGCCACACCGGAGCCACACCCCACTTCGCGGCACGCCACGCCCGTTGCCGCTGCCGTACACTACGTGCCGTCCCCGGCGCGCCGGGGACGTGTCCGGCGCCGAGCCAAGCACCGGATGCAAAGCGCACACGCGCGCCGGGGATGGTCTGCGCACCAGCGGAACGAACGGAATGCAGGCGGGCGGCATCCCTGGTCAATACAAAAAACAACAGACAAGGAGTGAAGGATGTCCCCAGACCTCAGCGCCGGCGCGCTCGAAGGGCGGGCCCGCACGCCGTTCCTGTCCAAGGAGCGGATCGTCGCGGCCCCCGGTTTCAATCGCTGGCTGGTGCCGCCCGCGGCATTGGCGATCCACCTGTGCATCGGCATGGCCTACGGCTTCTCGGTGTTCTGGCTGCCGCTGTCGCGCGCCATCGGCATCGCCGAGCCGCTGCGCTGCGGCGCCGATGTCGGTTTCCTGCAAGAGCTGTTCGTCACCGGCTGCGACTGGAAGGTGTCCACGCTGGGCTGGATGTACACGCTGTTCTTCGTGCTGCTGGGCAGCTCSGCCGCGATCTGGGGCGGSTGGCTSGARCGCGYCGGCCCGCGCAAGGCCGGCGTGGTCAGCGCGCTGTGCTGGTGCGGCGGCATGCTGATCTCGGCGCTGGGCATCCACCTGCACCAGTTCTGGCTGATGCTGCTGGGGTCGGGCGTGATCGGCGGCATCGGGCTCGGGCTGGGCTATATCTCGCCGGTCAGCACGCTGATCAAATGGTTCCCGGACAAGCGCGGCATGGCCACCGGCATGGCCATCATGGGCTTCGGCGGCGGCGCGATGATCGGCTCCCCGCTGGCGGCCGAGCTGATGGCGAAGTTCGCGTCGCCTGCCAGCGTAGGGGTGGCGCAGACCTTCACCGTGATGGCGGTGGTCTACTTCGTGTTCATGATGGGCGGCGCACTGTCCTACCGCGTGCCGCCTACCGGCTGGACCCCGGCGGGCTGGACCGCGCCCGCCAGCCGTGCGGCCAATGCCATGATCACGGCGCACCATGTGCATGTGAAGCGCGTGTGGGGCATACCGCAGTTCTGGCTGGTCTGGATGGTGCTGTGCATGAACGTGTCGGCCGGCATCGGCGTGATCGGCATGGCCAGTCCCATGCTGCAGGAAGTCTTCGGCGGCAGCCTGATCGGCGTGGCCGGGCGCTTCGGTGAACTCGGCAAGAGCCAGCTGGCCGCCATCGCCGTGGTGGCGGCGGGCTTCACCGCGCTGCTGAGCCTGTTCAATATCGGCGGACGCTTCGTCTGGGCCAGCCTGTCCGACAAGCTCGGCCGCAAGATGACCTATATGGTGTTCTTCGTGCTGGGCGGCCTGCTGTACGCGAGCATCCCCACGCTGGCGGCCAGCGGCCAGAAGCTGCTGTTCGTGGGCGCGGTCTGCGTGATCGTCAGCATGTACGGCGGCGGCTTCGCCACCGTGCCGGCCTACCTGGCCGACCTGTTCGGCACGCAGATGGTCGGCGCCATCCACGGCCGCCTGCTCACCGCGTGGGCCACGGCCGGCATCCTGGGCCCGGTGGTGGTCAACTACATGCGCGACTACCAGCTCGGCCTCGGCCTGCCGCGCGAGCAGGTCTACAACCAGACCATGTACATCCTCGTCGGCATGTTGTTCATCGGCCTGGTGTGCAACCTGCTGGTGCGCCCGGTCAATCCCAAGTACTTCATGACCGAGGCCGAGCTGGCCGAGGAAAAGCGCCTGGCCCATGACCGCGCGCAGGCCGTCACGGGCGGACCGGTCGCGCGTCCCGGCGGGCAGGCCGGCGGCGGCGTGGCCTGGCTGGCGTGGGCCGCCGTGTGCGTGCCGCTGGCCTGGGGTATCTACCGTACGGCGCTGAGCGTCGCGACGTTCTTCCATTGAGCGGAGCCGGCGGCCGCCCGTTCAGGGTGTGCCGCCCGGCAGCAGGGCCGCGGCGGTGTCGCGCGGCGCGGGGCTCCGGGGTTTGCCGCCGCCTTCCGCCCCGTGGTCGTTCTCCTCCTCCTCTTCTTCCTCTTCCTCACCGTCGTCCGCGTCGATACCGGTCAGCGCCGGCGGCACGCCCGTGCGCGCGCCCCACGCGTAGATGCACAGGGCGATTGCGGCGACCAGTGCGGTGTCCCAGGGATGGGCGACCACGCCGGTCCCGCCGAAGTCTCCCAGGTACGACGCCAGCATGATCAGCACATAGAAGGCGATCAGCCAGAGCGAGCTGCGCACCTGCTGGCGCAGCCCGACCCGCTGGGTCGGCACGGCACGCCAGCACAGCAGGTAGGCCGCGAACATCGCGATCTGCAGGCCGAGCAGCCACGACACCGTCCCCCAGCCAGACCAGTACACGATCAGCGCCGCGACGATGAAGGAGACCGGCCCCAGCAGCGCCAGGCCCTTGACGCGAAACGGCCGGTGCAGCCCGGGCGCATTGCGCCGCAGCGCGGCCACGGTGACCGGGGCAATGGCGTAGCTGAGCACCAGCGCGGCGGACACCACATTGATCATGGCTTCCCATGAGGGGAACGGCAGCGTCCAGAACACCGACAGCGCGAAGGTCAGCCACAGCGCGGGGCGCGGGATGCCGGAGGCGGCGTCGATGCGTGTGAACAGCTTGAAGAACGTGCCGCCGCGCGCCCAGCCGTACACCACGCGCGGCGTGGCGTTCATATAGATGTTGCCGGTGCCGCTGGGGGAGATGACCGCATCGGACACCACCAGGACGGCCAGCCAGCCGATGCCGAGCGCCAGCGCGATGTCGTGGTAAGGCAGCGCGAAGGCCTTGCCCATGCCGGCCCAGCCCTGCGCCACCGTGGCGGCCGGCACGCCGCCCAGGAAGGCCAGCTGCAGCAGCACGTAGATCAGCGTGGAAAGCAGGACCGAGAGAATCAGCGCGATGGGGATGGTGCGCTGGGGCGAGCGCACTTCGCTGGCCACCGAGATGATCGGCGTGAGGCCGAGATACGCGAAGATGATGCCGCCCGCCGAAACCGCGGCCTGGACGCCGGACAGGCCAAACGGCGCGAAGCCGTGCGCCTGCAGGTTGGCCGGCTCGAAATGCGTGAACAGCACCACGATGACCAGCAGCGGCACCAGGAACTTGAATATGCTGATCACGTTGTTGGCGCGCGCGAAGGTCTTGACGCTGTAGTAGTTGAGCGCGAAGAACAGGCACAGCATCAGCAGTTGTACCGTCCAGCCGGCCAGCGTGGGACTGCTCGACCCCGGCTGGCTCAGCCACGGGAACCACGCGGCGGCATACTGGCGCGCGGCCACCACCTCGATCGCGATCAGGCTGGAGAAGGCGATCAGCGTGATCAGTCCCATCAGGTAGCCCAGCAGCGGGCCGTGCGAGAACACCGGGTAGCGGATGATGCCGCCAGCGCGCGGCAGCGCCGCGCCGAGCTCGCAATAGACGATGCCGAGCAGCAGCACGGCGAAGCCGCCCAGCAGCCAGGAAAGGATGCCGGCGGGGCCGGCGATGGCGGATACATGGCTGGCCGCGAACAGCCAGCCGGAACCGAAGATGGCGCCCAGGCCGATAAACGTGAGATCGGTCAGGGAGAGTTGCCGTTTGAACTTGCCTTGCACTGGGGGCATATGGGCTCCTGTGGCATCGGGAAGAAGGGCCGCCCGCGCGGCACGGGTCCGGGCGCGGCGGACGCCGCGCACGCCGGCCGCGGCGGCGCATGCGGGAAGCCGCCGGCGCTGCCGGCGGTGGCGGCGGTGGCGGGGATCGCGGGTTGCCGCTGCCGCGGCGGCGCTCAGAGCCCCACGTCGGGCAGCGCGGGCCGGGTGGCCAGGGCCAGCCCGACCACGGCTTCGACATGCGCGCGCGCCTCCCCCTGCAGGGCCAGGCGCGGCGGGCGCGTGACGGCGCTGCCGCGGCCGGCCAGCGCCTCGCACAGCTTGATGCATTGCACGAGGTCGGGACGCGCGTCCAGGTGCAGCAGCGGCATGAACCAGCGGTACAGCGCCAGCGCCTCGTCATGGCGCCGCTGCATGGCCAGCCGGAACAGCGTCTCGCCTTCCTTCGGGAACGCATTGGACATGCCGGAGACCCAGCCCTCGGCGCCCACGGCGATGCTCTCGAGCACCACGTCGTCGAGCCCGGCGAACAGCACGAAACGGTCGCCCACGGCGTTGCGCAGATCGGTGAAGCGGCGCGTGTCGCCGGACGAGTCCTTGAAGCAGACGATGTTCTCGCAGTCGGCCAGGGAAACCAGGATGTCGGGCGTGATGTCGCTGCGGTAGGCCAGCGGGTTGTTGTAGATCATCACCGGYAGGTCGGTGGCGGTGGCGATGCTGCGCAGGTGCGCCGCCGCTTCGTGCGGCTGGGCGGAGTAGACCAGCGCCGGCATCACCATGACGCCGTCCACGCCGGCCCGTGCCGCCTCGGCCACCATGTCGCGCGCGAAGGCCGTGGTCAGCTCGGCGATGCCCGCGATCACGGGCACGCGCCCCCCCGCGGCGTCCCTGGCGGCCTCCATCACCTCGATCTTCTCGCGCGCGCTCAGCGAGGTGTTCTCGCCCACGGTGCCGCACACCACGAGCCCCGATACACCGTCCTCCACCAGCTTGCACATCACCTTGTGGGTCGCCTCGATATCCAGCGTGCAGTCCGCCTCGAACTGCGTGCTGACGGCGGGGAACACACCGCTCCAGTGCGGCTTGCCGCGGGTTGTCTTGCTGCTCATCGTGTCGTCTCCTGTGGTTGGCATGGGAGCGGCGCCATCAGGGCGCCGCCCGGGAATCAGCACACAGGTTCGCAGTTACGCGCGCTTCCCGCTTGAGGCTTTTTGCCTGGAAGGCCGACGAAATCGGCACACCGGCACCGCGTCGCGTCGTCAGCCCGATGCCGCCTGCGGGCGGAACTGCCGCGGCGTCAGGCCGGTATGCGCCTTGAACTGCCGGCTGAACGCGCTGTGATCGGTGTAGCCGCATTCGAGCGCGATCTCGGTGATGGGCATGCCGGTGGACAGCAGTTCGGAGGCACGTTCCAGGCGCACCTTGTGGATCATCTGGCGCGGCGTCAGGTGGAAGATGCGCTTGCAGTAGCGTTCGAGCTGCGCCGCGGACAGGCCGGCCAGGCTGGTCAGCTCGGACAGCAGGATGGGCCGTGCATAGTGTTCGCGGATATAGGTGTCGACCGCCGCCAGGCGCTGGTAGGCCGGGTGCGCTTCGCGCGCGAGCTGCAGGTCGTGGGAGATGCCGGCCATGCCGATGATGCGCCCGCGCTCGTCGTGCACGGGGTGTTTGTAGGTCATGCACCAGCCCGCCTCGCGCGCGGGATAGAGGTGCAGTTCGAGCTGTCCGGAGATGACGTCACCGGTATCGAGCACGTGCCGGTCCTGCTCCATGTAGCGCTGGCCGAGGTAGGCCGGAAAGACCTCGGCCGAGGTCTTTCCGAGCAGCGGATCGACGCGTTTGAACCCGCAGCGCGTGGCCAGCGTCAGGTTGGCGACCAGGTAGCGCGCGGCCCTGTCCTTGATGAAGAACACCACGTTGGGGATCGCGTTGAGCAGCGGCGTGACCAGCGCGATGGCATCGAGCAGCGCATCCATGTCGCGCGGGCGCTGCCTGGCGTTGCCGGCGCAGATGGCAGCCAGGTGCGCGACGTGGGCGGGCGGCAGGCCGCGCAATCCGTCGTCGCTGCCGTCATGGCCATCCTCGCCGGCCTCGTCCTCGCGCGGGGACGGCGCGGGCCGCCAGGATGCGGCGGCAGCGGAACACATCGAAGGGGAGGGCGGGTGGGGCATGTCGTCTCCTGATGGCGCTTGTGGGTCCAACCATAAACCATGCCGTGCGCGCTCAAGGCGCGCTCGGGCCGTCTTCCAGCATCAAGGTGCCGATGCGCGCGGGCGACAGCGGCGGACGCGGCGCGGGCAACGGCCAGCCGAGCAGCACGCGCGCGGCGCTGGCGCAGATGCGGCCCTGGCAGGCGCCCATGCCGCAGCGGCTCTGCATCCTGGCGTGCCATGCATCGGGCTGCGCCCGGATGGCGCCGAGCGGGACGTCCTCGCAGCGGCACACCAGCGTGTCGGCGTGCGCCGCCTGCCTGTGCGCGGGGTCCAGCACGAAGGTCGCCTGCACCAGCGCGGCGAACCCGCGCCAGTACGCGCGCCGCCGGAACAGCTTGCCCGCACGCGTTGCGTCTGCCGCGGCGGCGTGGCCCGCGATGGTGCCTTCGACCAGGGCCAGCTCGCTGCCGCCGATGCCGGTGCATTCGCCGGCGGCGTAGATCCGGTCCATGCTGGTCCGCTGGAGCGCGTCGACCACGATGGCGTCGGAGCCGGCATCGATCTGGCAGCCCAGCAGCGCGGCAAGGCCGGTGTCGGGCACCAGGCCGAAGCCGCATGCCAGGCGATCGCACGGCAACTCCACGCGCCGGTCGCCCCGGCGCAGGCGCACCGCGCGCAGGCGGTCGTCGCCGAGCGCGGCTTCCACCAGGACGCCCGTGCGGTAGCGGTGGTCCAGCAGCATGCCGGCTTGCAGCGCCTTGCCCGGCCAGCGCCAAAGCGCGCTGCCGAAGCGCAGCACGCGCGCCAGCGGCGCCTGCTCGGCGATGCGCACGACCCGCGCGCCATGGCGGCGGGCGGTCGCCGCGGCGGCAAGCAGCAGCGGGCCGCTGCCGGCGATGACGGTGCGCTCGCGCTGCACGGGCATGCCCGCCTTGATCAGCGCCTGCAGGCCGCCGGCGCCAGTGACGCCGGGCAAGGTCCAGCCGGGAAAGGGCAGCAGCAGCTCGCGCGCGCCGCTGCACAGCACGAGGCTGCGGTAATGCAGCCTCGCGGCCGTGTCGGCCTGCTCCACCAGCAGCGTCCCGGGCGCCGGCGCCGCCACGATACGGCTGCCGGCGAACAGCGTGATGCGTGCGTCGGCCGCCAGCGCGCGGCGCCATGCGCGCGCGCTGGCGGGCAGTGCCGCGCCGGGGCCATCGCGCCAGATCTGGCCGCCGGGCGCGGCGTTGTCGTCGACCAGCGCCACGCTGGCGCCGCTACGGGCGGCGGCGCGGGCGGCGGCCATGCCGGACGGGCCGGCGCCGGCCACCAGCACGTCGAATTCGCGGCCATGCGCGGCGTGCAGCCTGGACCCGCTCATGGCGTGCGTTCCAGCACCATGCCTTCGCGGCAAGGCGTCTGGCATGCCAGGCGCCGCCGGCCGTCGATCGTCATGCGGCATTCCTGGCAACTGCCCATGCCGCAGAACGGTGCGCGCTGCTGGCCGCCGCACGCGCGCCGCGCCCACGGCTGCCCGGCATGCGCCAGCGCCGCGGCAGCCGAGATGCCGGCGGGCACGCGCATGGGCTGGCCGTCCAGCCGTATGGTGATCATGGCGCCGGTGCCGGCAACCGTGCTGCGTCTCATGTCTTGTCTCCGGAGGCGGGCCGGCCGGCGCCGGCGGATGCCGGCAGGAACCGGCCCGGCGCGTACGGCAGGGGATCGAACGGCGGCGCGTGCCCGAGCAGCAGGGCCGCGAGCAGCCGCGCGCTGCCCGGCGCCGTGGTCACGCCAAGCCCTTCGTGGCCCGCCGCCAGCCACAGCCCCGGCTGGCCCGGCTGCGCGCCGATAAGCGGCAGGCCGTCAGGGGTGGCCGCGCGCACGCCGGTCCAGCAGCGGATGGCATTCATGTCCGCCAGCCCGGGCAGGTAGCCGGCCGCGCGCCGCAGCATGCGCGCGACGAGTCCGGCGTCCACGGCGGCATCGGCATGGTCGAACTGGCGCGACGAGCCGATCAGCAACTGGCCGGTGGGGCGCGGCTGCACATTGAACGCGACCGAGGTCCCCTCGGACTGGTGGGCGCTGGCGGCATAGCCGAGTTCGACCAACTGGTGGCGCACGCGCGCCGGGTAGCGGTCGGTGATCACGAGATGGCCCTTCTTGGCGCGCAGCGGCAGTCCGGGCACCAGTTGCGCGGCGTGGATGCCGTTGGCCACGATGACCGCATCGGCCGTCAGCCGGGTGCCGTCGTCGAGCGTGACCTCGTTCGCCGCCACCGCGCGCACGGTGGCACGCCGGCGGTCGATGCGCGCGCCGCCCTGGGCAAGCAGCCAGGCGGCCGCGGCCGGCGCGTAGACGATGGCGTCCTCCTCCACCTTGAGCGCACCGGCCAGGCCCGGGCGCAGCATCGGCTCCGCGCGCGCCAGTTCGCGCGCGGTCAGCAGCGCGCCCGGGACGCCCCGCGCCCGCAGCGCTGCGCGCCGCCGGGCGGCCTGCGCCAGTTCCTCCTCGTCGGCGGCCAGCCACAGCGTGCCGCAGCGGCGGTAGGCACAGGCCTCGGGCATGCGCGCGGCCAGCACGCGCCAGAGGCCGAGCGACGCCGCGCACAGCGCCTGCTCGGCCGCGTTGTCGTCCATCAGCACGAGGTGGCCCATGCCGGCGTGCGTGGCGCCGCCGCGCTGGTCGTCGAGCACCCGCACGTTCAGGCCATGCGCGGCCAGTTCGGCGGCGCAGGCCGCGCCTACGATGCCGGCGCCGATCACGATGGCGTCTGCGCAATGCAGGGCCCGGCTCACGCCACCAGCCCCCAGCCGAACGGATCGTCGCCGCCGACCAGCAGCGTGCTTTCGGCGCAGACGTGGGCGGTGCCATGGATGGTGGGCACGATGCGGCCCGCTTCTCCGGCCGGCGCATAGTGCGCCACGAAACGGCTGCCGGTGATGCCGGCCTGGCGCCACGGCGCGCCTGGCGCCAGCTTGCCGTCGGCAGCCAGGCAGGCCAGCTTGGCGCTGGTGCCGGTGCCGCACGGGGAGCGGTCGTAGGCGTTGCCCGGGCACAGCACGAAGTTGCGGCTGTCGGCGTCGTCGGCCGGGCCGGGCGGGCCGAACAATTCGATGTGATCGATCGCGGCGTCGCCCTCGGCGCGGATGCCCGCATGCTCCAGGGACCGGCGCAGCGCGCCGGCGAAGGCGGTCAGGGCGTCCACGTTGTCGTGCGCGATGCGCTGGCCATGGTCCTCGCACAGGAAGAACCAGTTGCCGCCCCAGGCGATATCGCCTGCGACGGTGCCGTGGCCGGGCACCGTCACCGCCACGGCGCGCCGGTAGCGCCATGCCGGCACATTGCGCACGCTGACCGAGCCGTCTTCATGCAGCACGGCATCGACCATGCCCACCGGGGTCTCGATCCGGTGGCGGCCGGGCGCGATCCGGCCCAGGTGCGCCAGCGACGCCACCAGCCCGATGGTGCCGTGGCCGCACATGCCCAGGTAGCCGCTGTTGTTGAAGAAGATCACGCCGGCGCAGGCATCGGCCGAGGCCGGAGCGCACAACAGCGCGCCGACCACCACGTCGCTGCCGCGCGGCTCCAGCACGGTGGCCGTGCGCCAGCGGTCATGCTCGCCAGCCAGCCGCACGAGGCGATCGGCCATGCTGCCGCCGCCCAGATCGGGGAAGCCGCCAATGACCAGGCGCGTCGGTTCGCCGCCGGTATGGGAGTCGATGACGGTGACCCGGTGCGCGGCGCGCGTGGCCGGGGAACGAACGGTGGATGGGGGGGCGAACGGGCCGGGAGCGGACTCGGCCGGAGCGGAAGGCTGGCGCATGGCGGGGCTGGCGGGGGCAAGATGGATGACACTTATAGTGTGGCATCTCAAACCTGACCCGGCTTGTCGTCTTTCCGCGTCGGGACCGACGAAATCGGCATAGTTGCCGAATCCGGCGGCCGCGCTGTCAGATCCCCACGAACTCCGCGAACTCCTCCAGCGGCGCGCGCACGGCACGCAGCTGGTTGGCCGGCGCCCCGGGGTCTTCGTAGCCGATGGCCATGCCGGTAAACAGCATGCGTTCGGCGGGGATCGAGAGAAAGGCCGAGATGGTCCGCGGATAGATCGCCCAGCATTCCTGCGCGCAGCTGTGCAGGCCATGCTCGCGCAGCAGCAGCATCACGGTCTGCAGGTACATGCCGAGATCCGACCACTGCGGCGGGCCCATGCGGCGGTCCACGGTGCAGAACAGCGCCAGCGGTGCGCCGAAGAAGGTGAAGTTGTTGGCGAACTGCGCGATGCGCGCGCGCTTGTTTTCGCGCGGAATGCCCAGGCAGCGGTAGAGTTCCTCGCCCACCTGGAAGCGGCGCTCCCGGTAGGGCGAGACCAGCTCTGGCGGATAGATGTCGTACTCCTTGCCTTCGCCGCCGGGCCGGCTGGCGATCAGCTCGCGCATGGTGCCCTTGAGCTGCTCGAGCGGTTCCCCGCCCACCACGTGGATATGCCACGGCTGCAGGTTGCCGCCCGAGGGTGCCCGCGCGGCCTGTTCGAGCACGTCGCGGATGATCTCCGGCGCCACCGGCGCGGGCAGGAAGCCGCGCACGGATTTGCGGGTCTGGACTGCGGTACTGACGTTCACGCTGTGCTCCTGGCGATGCGTTGGGCGTTGTCTCTGGCTCAGATGAAGGGCGGCTCGTTGCCCCAGTCGTAGAAGTCCGGCATGTCCTGCGAGACCCGCTCCGGGAAGTTGGCGGGGCGCTTTTCCAGGAAGGCATCGACGCCTTCCTTGACGTCGGCGGACTGGCCGCGTGACTGGATCGCGCGGCTGTCCAGCCGGTGCGCCTCCATCGGGTGGCTGGCGCCGGCCATGCGCCAGATCAGCTGGCGCGAGATCGCCACCGAGACCGGCGCGGCGTTGTCCGCGATCTCGCGCGCCAGCGCCTGCGCCGCCGGCAGCAGGTCTTCGGGCGCGTGCAGCGAGCGCACCAGGCCGCGATCGAGCGCTTCCTGCGCGCTGAACACGCGTCCGGTGTAGCACCACTCCAGCGCGGTGGAGATCCCCACCACGCGCGACAGGAACCATGACGAAGCCGCCTCCGGCGTGATGCCGCGGCGCGCGAACACGAAGCCGAACTTGGCGTCGGTCGAGGCCAGGCGGATATCCATCGGCAACTGCATGGTCACGCCCACGCCCACCGCCGCGCCATTGACGGCGGCGATGACCGGCTTGAGGCTGCGGAAGATGCGCAGCGAGACGCGCCCGCCGCCGTCGCGGTGCGCGCTGCCCTGGCTGCTGGCGCCGTAGCGCTTCTCGAAATCGAAGGTGGAGCCGCCCGAGGCCAGGTCGGCACCGGCGCAGAAGGCGCGCCCCGAGCCGGTGACGATCACCGCGCGCACATTGTCGTCGGCGTCGGTGGCGTCGAAGGCGGCGATCAGCTCCTCCATCATCTTCGGGGTGAAGGCGTTGAGCCTGTCCGGGCGGTACAGGGTGATGGTGGCGACACCGGCCTCAACCGCATATTGCAGGGTCTCGAAGCTGGGGGGCAGGGATGCTTGGGATGCGTTGCTCATGGCTGGCCTTGGCTGCTCGAAAGGGTTGGCTGGTAAGGTAGTGCAGAATCATGCGCCTGCAATCGTCGCATCCGACGAGGCCGGCAGTGGACCGGCGCCTTAGACTGGCGCCAGCTTGCCTGGCGGCGGCCGGCATTTGCCGCGCCGGGGCAGGACAGAGAATCGGCAAAGACAAGAAGGAAGACAGGAACATCATGAAGACGCGCATCACCGAATTGCTGGGCACCCGCTATCCCATCATCCAGGGCGGCATGCAATGGGTCGGCTACGCCGAGATGGCCGCCGCGGTATCGAACGCCGGCGGCCTCGGCGTGCTGACCGCGCTGACCCAGCCCACGCCGGAGGCGCTGGACGCAGAGATCCGTCGCTGCCGCGAGCTGACCGACAAGCCGTTTGGCGTCAACCTGACGCTGCTGCCGTCGATCAACCCGCCGCCGTACGCGCGCTACCTCGACGTGATCATCGAGAATGGCATCAAGGTGCTGGAGACCGCCGGCAACAACCCGAAGGAGCACATCGCGCGCGCCAAGGCGGCGGGCATCAAGGTGATCCACAAATGCGTGGCGATCCGCCATGCGCTGTCGGCCGAGCGGCTGGGCGTGGATGCGGTGTCGATCGACGGCTTCGAATGCGCGGGCCATCCCGGCGAAGACGACGTGCCGGGCATGGTCCTGATCCCGCTGGCGGCGCGCCGGCTCGGCATCCCCGTGATCGCCTCGGGTGGTATCGCCGACGGGCGCGGCATGGCGGCGGCGCTGGTGCTGGGTGCAGAGGGCGTGAACATGGGCACGCGCTTCTGCGCCACGCGCGAGGCGCCGATCCACCACAACATCAAGCAGGCCCTGGTGGAAGCCAGCGAGCGCGATACCAACCTGATCTTCCGCACGCTGCACAACACGGCGCGCGTGCTCAAGAACGCCGTCTCGGACGAAGTGGTGACCATCGAGCGCCAGCCGGGCGGCGCGCAGTTCGAGGACGTCAAGCACCTGGTGGCGGGCGTGCGCGGCAAGGCCGCGCTGAACGCCGGCGAGACCGACGGCGGCATCATCAGCGCGGGCCAGTGCGTGGGCCTGATCGACGACATCCCGAGCTGCGAGGAGCTGATCGAGCGCATGGTGGCCGAATGCCGCGAGCAGCTCGGCGTGGCGTCGCGCTTCTTCGCGGCCTGAGGCGGGGTGGTGTCCATGGCAGAAGCCAATGAACCGGGCGCCGGCAGCGCTGGCGCGGACGCGGCGGCGGTGCCGCCGGGATTTGTCGCGCTGCGCGGCGCCAGCGGCTTTCTCGAGCATTTCGGCCAGCTCTACGTGGACCGTGCGCGGCGCGTGGTCGCCATCCGCATCGGGCCGCAGCATCTGAACCCGCTCGGCATCCCGCACGGCGGCATGCTGGCCACGCTGGCCGATACCGCCATCGGGATGATGATGGCGTTGGAGGCAGGGCGCCAGCATCCGGCGGTGACCGCCAACCTCAGCCTCGACTACTTCGATGCAGCGCGCGTGGGCGACTGGGTGGAAGCGCACGTGGCGTTCGACAAGCTCGGCTCGCGGCTGCGCTTCGGCAGTTGCCGCCTGCTGGCGGGCGAGCGCTGCCTGTTGCGCGCCACGGCGATCTTCTCGGTACTGCAGCCGCGCGTCTGACAGCGCGCGCCGGCCGCGCAATCGTCGCTTCCGACGACGCCATGTGCCGGGCAACTGCTCCAGAATCCGCATCAGGATAAACAGGGTTTGCCTGGAACGATAAGAGGAGAGCACATGGCAGAGGCATACATCGTAGCGGCCGCGCGCACCGCGGGCGGGCGCAAGGGCGGCAAGCTCGCGGGCTGGCATCCGGCGGACCTCGCCGCGCAGGTGCTGGACGCGCTGGTCGCGCGCAGCGGCGCCGATCCCGCACTGATCGACGACGTGATCATGGGCTGCGTGGGCCAGGCCGGTGAGCAGGCCGGCAATGTGGCGCGCAACGCCGTGCTGGCTTCGCGCCTGCCCGAAAGCGTGCCCGGCACTTCCGTGGACCGCCAGTGCGGCTCGTCGCAGCAGGCGCTGCATTTCGCCGCACAGGCCGTGATGTCCGGCACCATGGATATCGTCATCGCCGCTGGCGTGGAAAGCATGACGCGCGTGCCGATGGGCCTGCCGTCCTCGCTGCCGTTCAAGAACGGTTTCGGCAGCTCGATGAGCCCGGCCATGCAGGAGCGCTATCCGGGCGTGAAGTTCAGCCAGTTCACCGGCGCCGAGATGATGTCGCGCAAGTATGGCCTCACGCGCGACGACCTCGACCGCTACGCGCTGGAAAGCCACCGCCGCGCCATCGCCGCCACCCAGGCCGGCCGCTTCAACCAGGAAATCGTGCCGGTCGCCGTGCGCGCCGCGGATGGCAGCGGCAATGGCGAACTGCACACCGTGGACGAAGGCATCCGCTTCGAAGCGAGCCTGGAGTCCATCGGCAGCGTCAAGCTGATCGAGGAGGGTGGCACCGTCACCGCCGCCAGCGCCAGCCAGATCTGCGATGGCGCCGCCGGCCTGATGATCGTCAACGAAGCCGGCCTGAAGAAGCTGGGCGTCAAGCCGCTCGCGCGCATCCATCATATGTCGGTGCTCGGCCACGATCCGGTCATCATGCTCGAGGCGCCGTTGCCCGCCACGCTGCGCGCGCTGGAGAAGGCCGGCATGAAGATCGGCGACATCGACCTGTTCGAGATCAACGAAGCGTTCGCGCCGGTGCCGCTGGCGTGGCTGCAGGCCACGGGTGCCGATCCGGCGCGCATGAACGTGCACGGCGGCGCGATCGCGCTGGGCCACCCGCTGGGCGGTTCTGGCGCGAAGCTGATGACCACGCTGGTGCATGCCCTGCATACGCATGGCAAGCGCTACGGCCTGCAGACCATGTGCGAAGGCGGCGGCATGGCCAATGTGACGATCGTCGAGCGGTTGTAGGAGACGCCACTGAAGACGGTCCCGTGAGACGCGGGACCGTCTTCCGCTCGCCGGTGCGCCACGGAACGTAGTGGCGCAGCGTCTCACGCGGAGTCAGGCAGAAGTTGTTGTGAGGAGTGTTCCACCAGTGGGGTGCTTCGGGCAGCGGCAGATCACACGGTCCCTGGGCCATAAAGTGGCGGATGTACTCGCAGACTTGGGCGACGTAGAGGATACGAGGGTCACTTGGCTCGTTGCTATCGACCCAAATTGACCGTGTTGGTGCCCAAGTTTCCTGCATAGTCCGGGCTAGCACCCTTCGGCTGAAACTGCGTGGAGACTTGCGTGCTTTCATCCATCGCATGGGGCAGCCAATCGCTTGCTGACCGAAACCGATGCCGCCTTCTCTGGATTTCAGCAAACATGGACCGCCGTTGGAAGTCAGGCACGATGATCGCCATCCTCGTCGGCGAAGCCGCACAGCCGGTCGTTCTCCGGCGGAAACTGAGGTTCCGGGTAAGTGAGGATGATGAGTTGGGGGAGCGCCATCACCGGCATGACCAGCAGCACGATGACCAGGTCCACCCAGAGGGTGAGCGGTAGCCACCAGCGGCGCTTTGGATCGGTGAAGGAGGCGAGCACCCAGCGACCGCCGTAACGCAGCAGTACATCGCGCGAGCTGCGTGGTGGCGATTCCACGGTGGGGGGCGGGAGGTTTGGGTCTCCCGCCATATACCGTTGCAACCATGTCCACGTTGATTCATTGTAATAGCCGATATGAGCCCCGATGATGGGAACTTTGACAAGTTCGCGTTCCGTTAGATTTGACGTGTATCCAACAAGATATAGATAGCCCTGGCCTTTGCCTCGATAGTAATCGATGGCCAACAACTCGTCCCAATCGAGAATCCAAAGGGAATCAGGACTTTCATCCGGATACGGGACGAAGTAAATCCTTCGCGCCCTGCGATCGACCCGCACAGTCGAACTGCGATAGCGAAGGCGATAACTCAGCATGCGTGATAAACTAATTATCAATAGATACGCGATCGGGAATGTCGCGGCGGAACCAAACGGGAGTGGTGAATCCGTGTTTGACTGCAACAGTCCGACACCAATGATCATAAAAGCGCCAAAAATAATAAGCGCCCCCATGTGCCACGATATAGTTGTGTCGTTTCGCTGAAGAGTATCCGCTATCAGCACTATGCAATGTTCGCTCGAACGAAGGGTAGTAATGGTCGGTTTAACACTCGGATCGGGCTCTAGCGGTAGGGTCGTACTTGCCGAGCGAAACAGGCGCCATTTCCGCTGGGCGTTGGCAAACGTAGGCCGCATTGGGGAAGGGGATCGTATCTTCATCTGGACACCTTGACTGGCCTTGAGGGGGAGCCTCATTAGCGATGGACCATGGTTGCTCACCTGCCCCTTACAATTTGTGCATTTCTATCCAAGTGGGTGCTTGCACACCGCCTTAAAGGAAGAGGGGTTAAGGCTGCTTGCGAAAATAGTGATCTGATTTTTTCACTCCTGGCGGTGAGAAATTCTTTCCCCATTTGGTTACTAGGTCTCCATCGTCCTTATGTAGTGAGAGCAGACACTCATGTGGTGAGTACGGTGCGACACCATATTGGTTGATGGTTTTTCCGTCGGAAAATTTAAAAAATAAAATATTTATCTTGTTCCCGATTGCTTTTGTGGTGCACATTATTTTCTGATCTTGCTGGAATCCTTGCCAGGAGATATCGCACTTACCCCCGGGGTCAATTGAGATTATTATATCTGTAATTATTGGCTGTATACCATCTGAAAATTGATCTGCATAGCCGTATGATCCGTACCGTGGTTTTAGATGGCCATATTGGCCCGCCATTCCCATGGGAGGGAACACGCCAAGCAGGCAGGCCAGAATTAGCCGGATAGTCATTGCGACTATTCTGTCGTGGTGGCTGATTAATGTCATCCGTAGTAGCCCTTGCTCATTCTTTTCTTGTATTTTTCAAGAATCTTAACTGATACCTCTCCCTTGATCATGGTGTTGTCCTGTTTGGTGTCTAGACCTCGATTCTGCCAATGAACGAGGTTGATAAATCATTTGCGGTCTCATCTTATTTGTTTTTCCGGGATTATCTTTCCAAAATTTTGCCGATGAATACTCAGAATCAGCGTTCATCATTTGAATTTCTCATTGGGGCTAGGGTCGGGTGGGCTGATTTTTTGATAACGTCTTCCGTCGTAACGGTAGTTTGCTACACGTTGCGTCCCTGCTGTCTCGCTTTTTATCTCTATCGTTTGCATGCCGTAGAACATCGGGGACTTGCTGGAAATCGAATATCCTCCAGCGTTTAAGACTAGTGTTGGTTGGCCGTTTTCCCTCTTTGTGACTATCCATATAGGGCCAAGTGCGGCTCCCCAGCCACAAGATTCTGCGGTCGTTATTACGTACGATCGATCTGAAATGGATAAGGAAATTTCCTTTCCAATCAATCGACAATTCAATGCCTTGAACGCCTGATAAGACGGGTCGATCTCAACTCTCGCCGTGATGTTATTTTTCAGCGGAAACAGATCAGCATCTTCGATTGTCAGATCGTTTTCGTCGGAAAAAGCCAGTCCACATGCAATTAAGCTTGCGGTTGCGAAAATTACGACTAAGATGTGTTTAATTTTGGTTACTCCAGTATGCTTTTGCATATATTATCTAGGTAAAGATCAAGTCTGGGCATTATTTCCTGCTCGGATATTTCCCTTCCGCCATATTGCAGGGATGGTCCGTCGTGATGATAGGCGTAGGTCATGAGGAAAACATTCCTTCCCGAATAGCGTGCGCGTGCCATTTTCATGTTGTCGAGTGTGTGCCTAACCAGGGCATCCGCGCTCGTTTCGGCATCAAATCTTTGGGAATCGGTGGTTATCCCATAATGAAGAGCTGTCGCATCTACAAATTGCCCTAAACCGGCTGCTGATGTTGTTCCGGCCGCGGCATCCGGATTAAATCCAGATTCAACGCGAGCTATTGCCAAAACCAATGCCAGATCTTCCCTGGTTAGATTGTTATTTGTGGCGGCTTCAACTATTAAATCGATTACCTGCCGTTGAACGTTCTTTGTCGCATCACCGTGGACGCGGCTATTACCCGATAATCGTCCTGGCGTCTTGTCAATTGGCAGGCGGTAGTGGCTATGGGTCACTACATCCTCATCCCTGTATTGCATCCCGACAGGCGCATACATGACTTCGTAGTTGATGCATCGACTGTTTTTTGGGAAATTCTCAACAAATGCCACCGGGTGAATGTGAAACACGAATGGATCGATGGGGAAGCCATTCACTTTGCCTGCGATTGCATCCCACCACACCAGCTTGGCAATGCGCGCCTTCTCGCTCTGCCAGGCGGGCTGCGCGGAGGGCGGCACGTTCTTGTCCCAGGCGTTCCAACTCGCCGGGTCGGCCTTCCATTCGCTCGGATAGCGAATGATCAGGCGTGATAGTTCGCCGAGCTTGCCGCGGCTGCGCTGGACGGCCTGCAGTTCGCCCAGGGTCAGCCGGTGATCGGGGGTGGTATCGAGGCTGGCAAAGACCTTGCGCATGGGTTCGTCGAGCTGGGCGTCGTTGAGGGCCAACTCGCCGCCCTGAAACGCGGTCATCTGGTCGAGGGTGGTGAAGATGTTGCCGTAGCCTTCGCCCTTGGGTTTGGACTCGATGAGTTGGAAGTCCACCCATTCGTGCGGTGAGTGGAGGCTGACGCCGGCGTGGCCGGCTTCCCCGGCCCAGCCGATAGCGATGGTGGTGTCGTCGCTGATTTGCACTTGCCGCCAGCGTTTGCCAGCTTCGTCCACGGCATAGACGGTCGGTGGTTGGCTAGGATCGGGTGCGTCGCTCTTAGCCTGTTCAAGTGGTGCCAAGCCGAAGCGCTGAGGGTATGGGCCGTTGGCGGGACCATTGTCGACAAAGGTCAGTGGAAAGCTTGACCAGCCCTGTGCAAGGTCGGTGACAAGCAACTTGCCCTTTTCCAAGGCGTACAGGGCATTGAATGCTTGTTTTGTCATCCAGACCGGTTCGCTGCTGGCTGCGGCAAGCAGAATGCCCCGAAAGAGCGTGGCCCCCTGCTTGCCGGCGGTGCCCTGTTTCGGTGGGCGGACGATATCCTTCGCCGCGTAAGGCGTGCCATTGCTGTGGCGGAACAGCTTCGCGTCCGCCGCCCCTTTGGGCAGTGCATCCCCGGTCCCCTTGGCCCCCTTGGGCAGTACCGGCTTGCGCTCGATCCATTGCATGGTCTGGATCGGTTTGACCTTCACGTAGAGGGCATCCTCATGCGGGGTACCGTCCAGTTCCACCACGGTGTTGGCGGCCAGTAAGCCGGCCTGGGATTCGGCCAATGCAGCGTTGCGTAGTCGAGCGCCCGGCGCTACGCGTAACAGGGTCTTCTCCTGCGGCTTGGCAGCGCTGGCAGCCACCCTGCTCTTGTCGAGGAAGCTTCTCAATTCGGGGCCGACAATGATCTCGTGATGCAGAATTACCCTGTCCTGGGCAGGGTCCTTGATCCGCCGGTACTCCCCCAGGTGGCCGAGCAAAGCGCCGGCCTTGATGGCGATGGCGGATACGGGCGTGACCACGCTGTCGAAGGCTTCGGGGGCCTTGCCCTGGGCCTCCAGGTACCCGAGTTGCACCCAGCCCTGTTCGACTCCGGCTAGCGGCTCCGTCTGTGCAGTGGAGGGCGAGGCGATCTTGCCCTGCAGCACACTGCTGATCTTGACCCACTTTTTGTCCGGGCTGCGTTCGACGGCGGTAATGCGAGCGCCACGGGGCAGGATGCCGAGGACGGTGCTCTTGGGGTTCGGCTGCGAACAGATGCCCAGGCCCACGACCACCGGATCGGTTGCACCGGTCGTGGTGGACGGCTTGGGGCTCCCTTGTTTGTCCTTCTTGGGGAGCGCTTGTTTGTCGCTCGCTTTCTGCGTCACGCGGTAGGCCGTTGCCGGCCAGTAGTCGGGACGCTTGACCTTGGTGCCCAGGCGCTCGTAGTCATTGAACGAGCGCAGGTGCATGGCCAGGCAGAAGTAGGTCAGCGTGTTGCCGGCCGGGTATTCGAGGGTGTGGCGGGTGAGGACGAAGCCCGTGCTGAATGGCGTCTGCGCTGAACCGTTGGCCATGGGTACTTTCGGCGTGCCGGGGACGGTGGGGTAGTCGCGGTTGACTTGGTAGGCAATGACCTCGCCCTTGGCAATGGCGCCCATGCCTTCGTCAAGAGACAGCGTGTTGGCCATCGCATGTACGTAGTGGATGCCGCAATGCACGCCGGAGGGCCCCAGCGGGTAGAAGCCGTTGTCGGCAAGGCTGAGCGCCTTGTAGTAGAGCGCGGCGTCGCGCACCTCCTTGCCGGCTTTGTTTTTGAACGGAAACTTGAACGAAGGCATAGTTACTCCGTGCGCTTACGCGTCGCCCGAGAAGGAGAGGAAGAAGTGATCGAGGGGGGTGCTGACCGTAGCGTGTTCGAGGTCGTACTGAGGATGGGTGAACGTGTAATTGCGCTGGGTCTGGCGTGCCGTACGCACGTTCTCGGTGTAGCTGAAGCGGCGCAGGGCGGGCTCGGGCTGGTCGCCGCCGGGGGTGGGGTTGTAGCGCACGGGTCCGCCGGCGATGCGGCCCTGCACGAACAGGCGGTCGCTGTGGATCAGGCGATGGCCGTCGGCGTCGTGGCGAAAGGCAAAGTAGAACCCTTCTTCGCGGGCAATCCGCCCGAGGAAATGCAGGTCGGTGTCGCCGGCCTGCACGCAGTACTCGCGTGGCGGGTGCTCGGCGGTGACGATCTGTTCGTAGCGGGCAGCCAGGCCATGGGCCTTGAGTACGTTCTGGAGGATCTCGGGTACGGAGAGGGGCTGGAAGATGCGCCAGTCGGAGGACAGGCGCAGGCGGGCGAGGCCGGGTTCGACCACGGCGCGGTAGCGCGTACGGCGAAAGCCGGTGTCGCCCTGCTCGAAACGGCTGATCAGGCCGTGGACATGGCGCACCGGCTCATTACCCCGCCAGAGGGTGAGCAGGGCGGGCTGGTCGAGGACGGTGGCGAAGTTGAGGTCGGGGTCGGCATGGGCCAACTGCACGTCGAGCCGGAAGGTCTCGGAGAGGGCTTCGTCGCGATCGAACTCGATGACCTCGAAGTCGACTCCGCCGACGACGGCGAAGGTGAAGCGCAGGTCGGCCTGGCGTGGCATGGCGGATCTCCGTGCAATGCTGTGCCACGGCATGATGCTGGCGATCCACCCGCGCAGGGGTCAGAAGCGTCGGATTCTCGATGGCGATATTTCGCGATCGCGGCGGTGAAATGCCGTCGGCACGCCACCGATCGTCACAAACTTGACCACGCGAGGCTACGCGAACGTGATCGCCTGCCGCCGGTCCGCGCGCTCCAGGTGCGGCAGGTTGTTGAAGCTCAGCAGCCGCTGGGTGCCGCGCCCGGCGATGATCTCGCAGAAGGCGGTATTCCTGAACTGCAGGTTCAGCTCGATCGCCGTCTGCGCCGGCGCGCCCAGCAGGTCGGCCACGGCGCGCCCGATGGCTCCCCCCGAACTCACCACCAGCAGGGCATCCTCGCGCGTCGCGCCTTCGGCGGCATGCGCCAGGCCCGCGCGGATGCGCCCGCCGAAGTTGCCCCACGATTCCGGCATGCCGGCGAGCTGGTCCAGCGTCCATGCCTGGTAGGCCGCGCGGAAGGTGCGCCAGTAGTCGTTGTAGTCGTCGTTCTGGTGGGCACGGTGGTCCCGGCCACCGGTGTGGCTGCGGTAGAGCGCCTCGCCGTCGTACTCGTTGAGACCGGCATGGGTTTCCACGCGCGCCTTGCGCGCTTCCTGTGCGGCCGCGGCCAGCGTTTCGGCGGGCGTCTGCGCGGCCGTCTCGAGCGGCACGCCTGGCGTGCCCATGCCGGCCAGGATTTCCAGCGCGGTGTCCTGCTGGCGCGTGAGCGAACCGGCGATTACCCGCTTGAACGCGACGCCGCGCTCGCGGAAGTATTCGCCGAGCCAGCGGGCCTGCTGGCGGCCGGTGGCGGAGAGGCAGTCGTAGTTGGCGGCGCCGAAGGACGCCTGGCCGTGCCGTACCAGGAAGAGCGTTGCCATGGGGATCCGGAAGTGGGGTGATGCGCGGATGGCGCGCGGATGGTGCGGGAATCGGCACGCGGCGCGCCGCGCGCCGCGTGGGTTGCAGCCATTGTATGGGCCTGGCATGCCGCGGCCAAGGATGCCGCGCGGGATTCATAGCGGTCATTGCTGCGCTGCATTCTGCAGCGCGCAACGCCAAGCGCGGCGGCTCAGTCCAGGGTGACGCCGGTATCGGCGGTGAGCTTCAGCACCACCGGCAGGTAGGCCTTGTAGGCGGCGGCGGCCTGCGCGGGCAGGTTGCCGAGCGGCTCGGCGCCCATCTCCTCGATGCGCTGGCTGATCTGCGCAGACTGCACCAGCGCGCTGGTTTCCTTGCCCAGGCGCGCCACGATGTCGTCCGGCGTGCGTGCCGGCGCCATCAGCGTGATGGGGCCGACCTGGCGGTATGGCTCGTCGGGATAGCCCGCCTCGGCAAACGTCGGCACGTCCGGCAGGGCCTTGGCGCGCTGGGTGCCGGCGACCGCAAGCGGGCGCAGCTTGCCGCTGGCGAAGTGCTGCTTGAGCGAAGTCACCGAGCCGATCGTCACATTGACCTGGCCGGCCAGCAGGTCGCTCACCATCGGCCCTTCGCCGCGGTAGGGCACGTGCAGGATATCGATGCCGTAGGTCTTGTCCATGTAGGCCTGGATGGTGTGCGGCTGCGTGCCGGGCCCCCACGAACCCATGCGCAGCTTGCCGGGCTCCTTCTTCGCGTAGGCGATCAGCTCGCCCACGGTCCTGACCGGCAGCGCGCCGTTGACGGTGAGCACGGTGCGCGCCATCGCCACGTCCGAGATCTGGCGCAGGTCGGTGCGCGGATCGTAGGGCAGCTTCTTGTACAGGGCCAGGTTGGCCGTGATCGGCCCGGGAATCGTCAGCAGCAGCGTGTAGCCGTCGGGCGCAGACTTGGCCACGTAGTCGGTGCCGATGATGCCGCCCGCGCCGCCCTTGTTCTCCACCACCACGGTCTGCCCGAGCCGCTTGCCGAGCCCGTCCGCCAGCGTGCGCGCGAGCGTGTCGGTCAGGCCGCCGGCCGGGTAGGGCACGATCAGGTGCAGGGGCTTGGCGGGATATCCGGCCTGGGCGTGGGCGAAGGACGCCAGCAATGCCGTGCTCGCGCAGGCCAGCAGGGCGGCCGTCTTCCCGCAGAACGGGCTGCGTATTTTCATGGCTTGTCTCGTGTGATTTTTTATGGACGGTGCGCGCCCTGGCGGCACGCACCGTTGCGCGGGCTGACCCGCCCGCGCGGGGGGTCAGGCAGGCTGCGCCAGGTAGGCCGCCACCATGCGGGTCATTTCGCCGGGCAGGCGTTCGTCGTCCAGCGGCAGCGGGCCGGCGTCATTGAGGATGGCGTTGACCACGATGCTGAACACCGCCTGCATGGCGAAGCGCACACGCAGCTCGGCCTGCTCGGGCGGCAGCGGCAGGCGCGGCACCAGCAGCGCCACCATGCGCTCGACCACCGCCTGGCCGCTTTCGCGGTGCGGCAGCCATTCTTCCGGACGGATCGAGGCGTGTTTGAGCGAGGCTTTGATCACACCGCGGTTGGCGTGGCAGCCGAGCACCACGAAGCGCATCGTCTTTTCCAGCATCACGTCGGTCGGCACGTCGTCCCAGCGCTCCACGCGCAGGTAGCGCGAGACGGACTCGCCGGTTTCCTGCATCACCAGCGCGCGCAGTGACTCGAAGAACGCCTGCTTGTCGCGGAAGCGTCCATAGAAGGCGCCCACTGATACCTCGCAGGCCGAGGCGATCTGGGCCACCGATACGGCGGAGAAGTCACGTTGCGCCAACAGCTCGCGGCCGGCGTCCAGCAGGGCCTGCTCGGTCTCGCGGGCGCGGCGCTGGCGCGGCGGCTGCAGGATCGAGGGCGTGGCCACCGTGGGGAATGCGGCGTTCCCCTTGGTGGGCTTGGCGGCGGGTGCGGCAGAGGTCGACGCAGGCATGGAGTCTCCGTATTCGAATTTGGATTCGGTTTTTGTGAACCATATGGTTACCACGGCTTTTCGTCAAGAACCGGACTACATTTCCAATATCTGGAAATTGATTCCGTTCTTTGACACAGAAAAATGCCGCAACCAAACTGCGGAGCAAGGAGACAAGATGCATACGCCGGTCGAACAATTCATTGCCGAACGCAGGCTGGAGGACCCCTCTTTCGGTGGCCTGCTGGCCAAGGGCTTCGCCTTGCTGCGCTGCTTCATCGACGAGCCGCGGCCGCTCGGCAACGGCGAACTGGCCGAGCGCCTGCAACTGCCGCGCGCCACCGTGTCGCGCATCTGCCGGACCCTGTTCGAGCTGGGCTACCTCGACTGGGACCCCAAGCTCGACAAGTATTTCGTCGGCGCGCAGGTGCTGGCCCTCGGCTATCCCTACCTGGCCGGGCTGCAGGTGCGCCATGTGGCACGCCCGCTGATGCAGGCGCTGGCCGACCGCATGGAGGGCGCGGTGTCGATGGGCGTGGCGCACCGGCTCGACGTGACGTACCTGCTGACCTGCACGCACAACGACAACAACCCGGCGCGCCCGGGCGTGGGCGCGGTGCGCTCGGTGCTGAGCACGGCCATGGGCCGCGCCTTCCTGGCCACGCTGTCGAAGGTCGAGTTCGAGCGGCTGATGCAGGCGGCGCAGCGCGAGCGCGCCCAGGAATACGCGGCCTGCTACGACACCGTCTGCCACAACGTGGCGCACTACCCCAAGCGCGGCTTCGCCTTCAACGAGGGCGACGCCGGCCTCGCCATGCACGGCGTGGGCGATATCGGCAGCGGCATCCATGGCGTGGGCGTGTATTCGCGCATCGTCTACCTGAACCGCCCGCTGTTGTTCAACTGCGCCATCGTCGCCTCGCAACTGCGGCGCGGCGTGATGGAAAAGAAGGTCGCGCCGCTGCTGATGGAAATGGTGCGCGCGATCGAGTCGTCGACCGGGCTGCGGCAATAGCGGCGCAGGGCCGGGGCAAGGGACCAGACACCAAGCAACACAGGCAGCGCCGGCACAGGCGCGCATCCTGAAACAAGCCATCCAAGGCAATCCGGAGACAGAGCAATGCCAACGCTAGATTCCCTGCTGAAGCCCCGTTCGATCGCGGTCATCGGCGCATCCACCCAGGCCGAGAAGGTCGGCGGCATGCCGATCCGGCTGCTGCGCGAACTCGGCTACGCCGGGCGCATCCTGCCCGTGCATCCCAGCGCCACCGAGATCCAGGGCCTGCCGGCGTACCCCTCGCTCGAAGCCGTCGGCGAGGCGGTCGACCTGGCCATCGTCGCGGTGCCGGCGCGGGCCACCGAATCCGTGATGGCGCAACTGGCGCAGAACCGCACGCGCGCCGCGATCTTCTTCACCTCCGGTTTTGCCGAAGTGGGCGATGCCGGCCTCGCCATGCAGCAAGCGCTGGCCGGGAGCGCGCGCCGGCACGGCGTGGCGCTGCTGGGCCCCAACTGCCTGGGCGCGATGAACCTGCGCGAGCGCGTGTTCGCCACCTTCTCGCCGATCCCGCTGACCGGCGTGCCGCCCGTGGGCGACGTGGGCCTGGTCAGCCAGAGCGGCGCGTTCGGTGCCTATGCCTTCGCGCTGGCGCGCGAGGCGAACCTGGGCCTGAGCCATTGGGTCACCACCGGCAACGAAGCCGGCCTGCAGGTGGCCGACGTGATCGAATGGATGGCCCACGACGACGACACGCGCGTGATCCTCGCCTATATGGAAGGCTGCCGCGACGGCGCGCGCCTGCGCCAGGCGCTGGCCGCCGCGCGTGCCGCCGGCAAGCCGGTGGTGATTGCCAAGGTGGGCACCACCGAGGCCGGAGCGCGGTCGGCGCAGTCGCACACGGCCAGCCTGGCCGGCGAGGACGCGGTCTACCAGGCCGTGTTCGACGAGTACGGCGTGCACCGCGCGCATACGCTCGAAGATTTCTTCCGTCTGGGCTACACGCTGTCGCGCGGGCGCCGCCCGGCACGCTGGGATTGCGCCGGCGGCCTGGTTTCGGGCGCGGTGGCGCCGGTGGCCATCGTCACCGTGTCGGGCGGGGTCGGCATCATGATGGCCGACCGCGCCGAGCAGCTTGGCCTGCCGATGCCGCCCATGCCGCACGCCGCGGCGCGCGCGCTGCGCACGAGCATTCCGTTTGCCAGCACCGCCAACCCGATCGACGTGACCGGGCAGGTGGTGGCCCAGTCCGAGGTGTTGCTCGATGCGCTGTCCGGCGTGGCCACCTGCGGCGAATACGGCAGCGTGGTGGCCTTCCTGGCCGGCGGCGCCAACGCGCCGCGCCTGTGGGCCGACCTGCAGCACACCATCGCCGCGCTGCACGAGAACCCCGACGCCGCGCCGTTGCTGCTGTCCGGCCTGGTCGACAACGACAAGCGCGCCTGGCTGGAGGCGCATGGCTGCCTGGTATTCCGTGAGCCCGCGCACGCCATCGAGGCGGTGGCGGCACTGGCGCGCGCGGCCGCGATGGAAGCGGCAGCCGGCACGCCGGCCGCGGCGCCGCCGGCACCGGCGGCGACATTCGCGCCCGATGTGCCGCAAGCCGCTGCTGCGCTGTCCGAGTTCGCCGCCATGCGCCTGCTGGCGCAGGCCGGCGTGCCGGTCGCCGCCCACGGCCTGGCGCGCGACGCCGACGAGGCGGTACGCGTGGCGCAGCACATCGGCTATCCGGTGGCGGTGAAGCTGTGTTCCGCGCATGTGCTGCACAAGAGCGATGTGGGTGGCGTGGCGCTCAACCTGGCCGACGAGGCCGCGGTGCGCGCGGCCTTCCCTGCCATGCAGGCTGCGCTGGCGCGCGCGGGCGCGGACCTGCCCTTCGAGGGCGTGCTGGTGGCGCGCATGGCGCGCGGCTGGGGCGAGCTGATGGTAGGCGTGCGGCGCGACCCGGTGTTCGGCCTGGTGGCGCTGGCCGGCATCGGCGGCACCGCGGTGGAGATCTTCCGGCAGATGGCCTTCGGCCTGGCGCCGCTGTCGCCGCAGCGCGCGCTGGCCATGCTGGAGGACAGCCGCGCGGCGGCACTGTTCGCCGGGCATCGCGGCCATCCCGCCTTGCCGCTGGCGCAGGCGGCCGATGTGTTGGTGCGGGTGTCGCAGCTGGCGGCGGCGCTCGGCCCGCGGCTCGACACGCTGGAGATCAACCCGTTCATCGTCGGCGCCGAAGGTCTGGTCGCGGCCGATGCGGTGATTACCTTGCGCGCGCCGGAGGCGACGCAGGCGTGACGGCATGAGAAACGCCAGGCATTTCCTGCCGCGCGGCACAAGGCCGGCATAGACCGGGCGCGCGCGCAGGCATGCGCCGCCGCATGGCGGCGCGAACGACAACAGGAGACACGATATGCATCCCGAAGCTGCAAGGTCCGCGCTCGCGCGCGCGGCCCCGGCGCTGGCCGCGCTGACCCTGGTGGCCGCCATACCCGCGCACGCCGCCGCGCCAGCGGCGAAATACCCCGACAAGCCAGTCCGGCTGGTGGTGCCGTTCCCGCCCGGCGGCGGCACCGATGTCATCGGCCGCCTGCTGGCGGCCCGGCTGTCGGTGGCGCTGGGCGGCACGGTGGTGGTGGAAAACGTGGCCGGCGCCACCGGCACCATCGGCTCGGCCCAGGTGGCGCGCGCCGCGCCGGACGGCTACACGCTGCTGCTCGGCATCTCTGCCACGCACGCCATCGCGCCGGCGATCTTCCCGCGCCTGCCCTACGACCCCGTGCGCGACTTCGTGCCGGTCAGCCGGCTGGCCTATGGCGGCAACGTGCTGGTCGCGGGCCCGGCCTTCACGGGCAAGGACCTGCCGGCGCTGATCGCGCAGGCGCGGCGGCCCGGCGCGGACATGGCGTACGGTTCGTGGGGCCCGGGTTCCGGCGGCCACCTGGCCGGCGAGAGCCTCAACGCGAGCAGCGGCATCCACCTGCGCCATATCCCGTACAAGGGCGTGAGCCCGATGCTGACCGACGTGATGGGCGGCACGCTGCCGGTAGCGATGTCCGACCTGGCCGGCACGCTGCCGCTGATCCGCAGCGGCAAGGTCAGGGCGCTGGCGGTGAGCGGCTCGGAGCGCTCGGTGGCATTGCCCGAGGTGCCGACCTTTGCCGAGTCCGGCGTGCCCTTCCGCATCGACAGCTGGTACGCGCTGTTCGCACCGGCGCGCACGCCGCCGGAGATCGTCGACGCACTCGAGCGCGCCACCCAGGCCGCCATGCGCGACCCCGCCGTGCAGGCACAGGTTGAGACGCTGGGCATGCGCTTCACGGCGCAGCCGCGCGCGGACTTCGCCGTGCAGATGCGGCAGGACGTCAAGGCCTGGGCCGCGCTGGTGAAGTCCAGCGGCGCGGCGCTCGACTGATTCATGGAACCTCACCAAACAATCCGCCTGGAGCCATCCGCATGAACATGAACCTGAACATGAACGTGAACCCCGTCCTGACCTCGTTGCCCGGTGCCGCGGCCAGCCCGCAGGAAGCCCTGGTCGCCGCCGCGGCCGTGCCGCTGGTGATATATGGCTATGCCCTGGTCGAGTCGCTGCGCACCTGCCGCCTGCAGACCTCGGTCGCGGCGGCCACCGGCTACGGCCGCGCCCCGGTCAACAGCCTTTCAGCCAGCGAGCGCCAGTGGACGCATGAGGACCGTGACATCGTCACGCCCGCCAACGACCTGTTGTACTTCTGCGGCTGGATCAACCTGGCCGACGGCCCCGTCACGCTGCGCGTCCCGCCGCTGCCCGATGCCAGCCGCTACTACGTGGTGGAGCTGCTCGACGTCCACACCAACAATTTCGAGAATCTCGGCCCGCGCAACGTGCCCGCGCAAGGCGCGGACATCGAGCTGGTCGGTCCCGGCCAGCAAGCCGGCGGCGCGCACGCGGTGCACTGCCCCAGTTCGCTGGTGTGGCTGCTCGGCCGCGTGCTGGTGCAGGGCGAGCACGACCTGTCGGCGGCGCGGGCCTTCGAGCTGGGCTTCACGCTGGCGCGCACGCCGGGCGCGGCACGTCCCGCGAGCGTCGAGCAATGGCATGACAGCGGCCGGCCCGCGCTGGATTTCTTCCAGAACCTGTTCAACGCGCTGCGCGAATTCCCGCCCGCCGCGCAAGAGCTGGGCGCCTTCACGTTGCTGCGCAAGGCCGGCGTGCGCCTGGAGGACGAGATCGACGTGGCGGCGCTGCGGCCCGCGGTGACCGCCGGGCTGGAGCGCGCCTACCAGCAGGGCATGGCCCTGATCGAGGCCCACACGCRCAGCCAGGGCCGCAAGAGCTGGGGCTACAGCCTCAAGCTGGGCATGTACGGCGACGACTGGCTGCAGCGCGCCTGCACCGCGATGAAAGGGCTCGGTGCCCTGCGCGCCGACGAGGCGATCTACGCCATGGCGGATTTCGACGCCGACGGCCAGCCGCTCGACGGCCGGCACCGCTACGCGCTGCGTTTCGCACCCGGCATGCTGCCGCCGGCGCAGGCGTTCTGGTCGGTCTCGCTGTACGGCGAGGACCGCTTCTTCAGCGCCAACGAGGCCGGCCGCTACGCAGTGGGGGACCGCACGCCGGGCCTGCGCCTGGAAGACGACGGCAGCCTCGTGATCCCGGTCTCGCACGCGCGCCCCGCGCAGGCAGAGAACTGGCTGCCGGCGCCGGCGGGATCGTTCTACCTGATCCTGCGCCTCTATCATCCCGCCCGGTCCTTCCTGGACGGGCAGTACGCGATTCCCGCCCTGCAGCGCATCGACTGAGCCGACATCAGATGGAAGCCGACATGACCCATACCGCATCCGCCCGCGCGCAGACCATGCACGATCTCCACGACGCCGTGCGCTACACGCTGCCGCTCTATGAAATGGCGCGCATGCGCGCCGCCACCTGTCCGCGCCGCGACAGCGCCGGCCAGTTCGCCGCCAGCCAGCCCGAGTCCGCGGTGCGCTGGATCAACCACTTCATCCACACGCGCCAGCTGCTCGGCCCGCAGCACCGCCAGGTGGTCACGCCCAACAACGACACGCTCTACAGCAATGCGTGGCTGGATCTCTCGCAGGGCCCGCTGGTGCTGGACGTGCCCGACAGCCAGGGCCGCTACTACGTGCTGGGGCTGCTGGACTTCTATACCAATCCCTTCGGCTATATCGGTACCCGCACCACCGGCGGCGGGGCTGGTCGCTTTGTGCTGCACGGCCCGGGCTGGCACGGCGAGGTGCCGGCCGGCGCCACCGCCATTGCCTGCCCGACCGATGCGGTCTGGCTGCTCGGGCGCATCCTGGTGGACGGCGAGGCCGACCTGCCGGCCGTGCATGCCATGCAGGACCGGCTTCGCCTGGGCACGCTGGACGGCGCGCCGGCTGCGCGGCGCTTCGACACCGGCATGCAGCCCGGCGAGCAACTGGCCGCGGGTACGTTGCAGGCGCGCCGCTACGCGGAGATCGTGAACCAGGCCCTGCGGGACAATCCGCCGCCGGCGGCGGAGGCCGAGCACGCTGCCGGCTTTGCGCGGCATGGCATCGGGGCGCGGTGCGATGCGAGCGGGCTCGACGACGCGGCCGCGGCACGCCTGGGCGCCGCCATCGGCGAGGTCCTGGCCGAACTGGCCACGCCGCTGCCGTCCGACCTGGGCGGCGGCTGGACCTTGCCGGTAGAGATCCGCGCATCGTTCGGCACGCGTTACGCCGAGCGCGCGCTGGTGGCGCGCAACTACATCGGCGCGCTCGGCGTGGAAGAAGCCATGTACGTGATGGCCGACCGCGACAGCGCGGGCGCGCCGCTGGACGGCCGCAACGGCTATGAGCTGGCTTTCGCCCCTGGCGGGCTGCCGCAGGTGGGCGCCTTCTGGTCGCTCACCATGTACGGCAAGTCCGACTGCATGCTGGTGGAGAATGCGCTGGCGCGCTATTCGCTGGGCGACCGTTCGCCGAGCCTGCGCACCGACGCCGATGGCGGCATCCGCCTGCACCTGTCCGCCGCGCCGCCGGCGGACCCGGCACGCCACGGCAACTGGCTGCCGGCGCCGGCCGGCCCGTTCTACGTGACGCTGCGGCTCTACGTGCCGGGCGACGCGCATCTCGGCAAGACCTTCGCCTATCCGCCGATCCGGCCGGTGCCCGGCGCTGCTGCCGCATTCGTTGCATCCATTGCCTGCGAGTCATGATGAGAGCGCATCCCTGTTTCGCCGCGCGCATGCGGCGTGCCGCATGCCATGCCGCCGTGCTGTGCGCGGCCCTTTCCATGCTCGCGCCCGCGCATGCCGAGGAGTACCCGTCGCGCCCGGTGCGCGTGATTTCGCCCTACGGCCCGGGCGGCTCCAACGACACCTCCGCGCGCCTGCTCAGCGAAGGGCTGAGCCAGAAGTACAAGCAGCAGTTCGTGGTGGAGAACAAGCCGGGGGCCGGCACGCGGGTGGCGAACGAACAGCTCGCGCGTGCCGCGCCCGACGGCTACACGCTGCTGTGGGCGGCGGCGCCGTTCGCCATCAACACGGCCGCCGGACTCTCGCAGCATTACGACATCCACAAGGACTTCGTGGCGGTGGGGCCGCGCGTGCTGGGGCCGGTGTTCCTGATCGTCAAGGCGGACTCGCCCGTGCAGTCGGTGTCGGACTTCGTGCGCATGGCGCGCGCCAGGAAGGAAGGCGTGACCTTTGCCTCGCCCGGCGTGGGCTCGGGGCCGCACCTGACCGCGGAGCTGTTCGCCGCGCAGGGGAAATTCAAGGGCCTGAACGTGCACTACCGTGGCGACGCCACCGCCTATACCGAACTGCTGGCGGGCCGCGTCGATGCCACGCTGACCGCCATCACCACCGCCTTGCCCTTCATCAAGGCCGGCAAGCTGCGCGTGATCGCGGTCGCCTCCGAGCAGCGCACGCCGGTCTATCCGCAGGCGCCCACCTTCGGCGAGCAGGGCTTTGCGGGCGTGGTGGGCTACGGCTGGTTCGGGCTGATGGCGCCTGCGGGCACGCCGCCGGCCATCGTGCAGCAACTCAACCGCGACGCCAATGCCGTGCTGGCCGATGCGCAGATGCGCAGCAAGCTGATCGGGCTTGGCCTGCAGCCCGAGGCCGGCAACGGCGCGGCCTTCGCCAGCTTCATCGACGCCGAGGTGGGCAAGTGGGGGGCGGTGATCAAGTCGGCGGGCATCGTGCTGGAGTAGGATGCGGGCGGCGCCGGCCGCCTGCCGGCCTATAGTTATAGCGCCCGGGCCGAGGAGGGCAAGATGCCTGCTGCCGCAGGCAGGCCCGGGCAGCAGGGAGCAAGCGTTGAACTTTCAATCGTGGCCGCACGCCGAATCGCCTTTTCATGCCGGAGAACACGCGGCCCAGCAGCGCGCCGGCAAGCGTGGGCAGATGGAAGCCGCCGGCCGGCAGGCGATACGCCCGGTGCTGTCCGAGGCGCATCGCGCCCACTTCGCGCGCCTGCCTTTCGTGCTGCTCGGCGCCGCGGACGATGCCGGCATGCCCTGGGCCACCATGCTGGCCGGCGTACCCGGCTTCATGCAGTCGCCTGAACCCGGCCTGCTGCGCATCGGCGTGCGCCTGCCGGCGGACGATCCGCTGGCGCCGGCCCTGCATGCCGGAGCGGATGTGGGCGTGCTCGGCATCGAACTGCACTCGCTGCGCCGCGTGCGCATCAACGGCACCGTGGCGGCGGCGGACGACGCCGGGCTCACGGTGGCGGTGGTGCAGAGCTATGGCAACTGCCCGCGCTATATCCAGCTGCGCGAGTGGCGCGAGGCCGCCGCGCAAGACATGGCGGCGGCGGCCCCCGCGCTCCATGCCGACACCCTGGACGCTGCCGCGGTGCAGGCGCTGCGCGCCGCCGACACCATCTTCATCGCCACCCACCACCGCGACGCGGCGTCCGCTCGCAGCGGCGGGGCGGACGTCTCGCACCGGGGCGGCAAGCCCGGCTTCGTGCGGGTGGACGATGCCCGCACGCTGACCTTTCCCGACTTCAACGGCAACTACTACTTCAACACCATCGGCAACCTGGTGGCCAATCCGCGCGCCGGGCTGCTGGTGCCCGATTTTGAGAAGGGCGGCATGCTGCACCTGAGCGGGCGGGCGGAAATCGTCTGGGACGGGCCGGAGGTGGCGCGCTTCACAGGCGCCGAGCGCCTGGTGCGCCTGCTGGTGGAGCGCGTGGTGTGGCGCCCGGGGATCCTGCCGCTGCGCTGGCGGCTCGAAGCCATGTCGCCGGTGCTGGAGGAAACCGGCAGCTGGGAGGACGCCGGGGGGCATTGAGCAGGATGGGCGCGCGCCCTTTGTTGTATTCAGCATACGTTTACACCCCGGTCCGGGCATGGCCGGCCGCGCCGCGCCTTGCCCGGCAGCCGGCCGGTCATCCCGCGCAACGGCCCGCCGGGCGGGCGGCGGGGCCGGCACGGGGCGGTCCGGCGCCCTGCCGGCCCCCCTCATCAGTGCAAGCGCCGCTGTTCAAGCCGGGGCAATTGCCCTATCGTGACGCTCTTTCCCCGCCGTTGCGGCGCGGGTTGCGCTGTCGGCCGCGTTTCGCGCCGCCTGTTCGCCGTTCCGTCCCGTTCTGTCCCGCTTTTTCCATGTTCCGCTTGCTTTCAAGCGTGGCCGGCCGCCTGTTGGCGCCGGTACACGGTTATCCCGCACTGCTGCTCGCACTGGCAATGACCCTGGGCGCCGCGCCGCGTCCCGCGCTGGCGGCCGAGCCCGCCGCGGTTGCCGCAGTCGCTGCTGCGCGAAATGGTGCTCCGGCCGGGCGCCCGCGCGTCTGCCTGGTCCTGTCCGGCGGCGGCGCGCGCGGCTATGCGCATATCGGCGTGATCCGGGCGCTCGAGCAGATGCACGTGCCGATCGACTGCCTGGCCGCCACCAGCATGGGCGCGGTGGTGGGCGGGCTGTACGCCAGCGGGCTGTCGGCCAGCGAGCTGGAGGCGCGCCTGTCGCATATCAACCTCAGCGATATCGCCTTCGACCGCAACGAGCGCGCCGAGCTGCCGCAGGCGCAGCGCGAGGACGACCTGCAATACCCGATCGGCATTTCGGCCGGCTACGGCGACGGCAAGATCAAGCTGCCCACCGGGCTGGTGCAGGGCAACCGGCTGCTGGCGCTGCTGCAGAACTGGACCGCGCAGTTGCCGGCCGACGCCTCGTTCGACAAGCTGCCCACGCCGTTCCGCACCATCGCCACGGATCTGGGCACCGGCAAGCCGGTGATCCTGGAGCACGGCTCGCTGCCGCGCGCGATCCGCGCCAGCGTGGCCGTGCCGGGCCTGTTCGCGCCGATCAAGGTGAACGGCCGGGTGCTGGTCGACGGCGGGCTGGTCAGCAACCTGCCGGTGCAGCTGGCGCGCGACATGGGCGCCGACGTGGTCATCGCGGTCAATATCGGCTCGCAGTTGGACGACCCCGCCAACCTGGATTCGCCGGCGGCGGTCACGCAGCAGATGGTCACCATCCTGACCAACCAGAACGTGGACGCGCAGAAGGCCCGGCTCAGGCCGGGCGACGTGCTGATCGAGCCGCAACTGGGCGATCTCTCCTTTACCGATTTCTCGCGCGCCAACGACGGCATCCAGGGTGGCGCGGCGGCGGTGCAGGCGGCGGCCCCGGCGCTCGCGGCGCTGGCGTTGCCCGACGGCGCCTGGCAGACCTACCTGGCCGCGCGAAAGGGTGGCCAGGCGGTGGCCGGCCCGCTGCGCATCGATGCCATCCAGATCCAGTCCGCGGGCCGCGTCCCCGCCAGCTTCGTGCGCAAGTACCTGGGCGTCCACGAGGGCGACACCTACAATGCCGTGGAACTCAACCGCGAGATGGCGCAGCTGTCCACTTCGGGCGATTTCGAAAGCGTGACGCAGGAAATGGTGAGGGAGGACGGCCGCAATGTGCTGAA
Source organism: Cupriavidus sp. 2TAF22 (assembly GCF_052115045.1). Lineage (NCBI taxonomy): Bacteria > Pseudomonadati > Pseudomonadota > Betaproteobacteria > Burkholderiales > Burkholderiaceae > Cupriavidus > Cupriavidus sp. 2TAF22. Next base: position 13,992 of record NZ_JBFRFX010000039.1, on the reverse strand, counting down.
GGTGGAGGCCCAGCAGAAATCCTGGGGGCCGCAGTTCCTGCTGTTCGGCTTCGGCGTATCCACCACCTTCAACGGCAAGGGCGGCTTCAACCTGAACCTGGGGCACCGCTATCCGTGGATCACGCCCGGCGGGCTCGAATGGCGCAACGACATCGTGCTCGGCAGCACCCAGGGCAAGTGGCATACCGAGCTGCGCCAGCCGGTGTTCGACCGCCTGGGCTTCTACGTGGCGCCATACGCGGAGTATGGGCGCAAGCGCGTAGACCTCTACGGCGACACCGCGCCCAACCGCAATACCGATCCGCTCACCGCCTACCAGATCGATACGGCCGTGGCGGGCCTGGACCTCGGCGTGCCGCTGGGCCGGCTGGGCGAGTTCCGCACGGGCGTGAACTACCAGCAGGTCAACTATTCGTCGGCCTATAACCTGCCGATCGGCACCGGCCGGCTGTTCCCGCATGCGCGCGTGCGCCAGCCCACGGTGCGCTCCCAGCTCACCATCGACCAGCTCGACGATCCGCTCTTCCCGCGCACCGGCTACTACCTGCTGGCGACCAACGAGCTGGCGTTCGGCGGCAGCGACAACCGCTTCAACGATGCGCATGCCAAGGCGCTGTGGGCCACCAGCTACGGCCGCCACACGCTGAACCTGGCCGCCGAGGCGGCGACCACCTACGGCGACCACCGCAGCGACAGCAGCGTCAGCGGCGGGCTGGGCTTTACGCTGGGCGGCTTCCAGCATCTCTCGGCCTACGCGCAGGACCAGTTCTCCGGCAATTACCTGCTCTATGGCCGCGTGACCTACCTCAACGACCTGCGCGAGTTCATCCTGCCGGGGCTGCGCACCACCGTGGTGGGCGCCAGCCTGGAAGCGGGCGATGTGTGGCTGCGGCGCAGGAACTTCGGCACCGGGCCGTACAAGACCAGTGCGAGCCTGTTCATCGGCGGCAACAGCGTGATCGGGCCGCTGTACTTCGGTTTCGCCGCGGCCCCGCAAGGGGTCTGGAACCTCTATCTGCAGCTGGGCCGCGTGTTCTAGTCCGGGCTGTCCAGTCCGGCTGGCGCGGGCAGGGCCGCGCCGGCCGCGTCCGCGCCGGCGGGGCGGAAGGTCACCGCCGAGATGCGGCCGTTGCGCATGCGCAGGGTCTGCGTGCCGCGGCCATGATGCTGCTCGCCGCCCATCACCGAGAAGGCCTCCAGGTCGATCTCCGCGCTGGAGCCTTCGATGCGCGGCGGCGCGGTGATGGCGATGCGCACGGTCTTGCCGGCGAGTTCATCGAGCCGGCCGAACATGCCGATCACCGCGTCGCGGTCATCGTAGCTGCCGGCCAGCGGATGGTCGCCATGATGGCGCCAGCGCACGCCGGGCTCGAGCAACGGGAACAGCGCCTCGAAATGGCCGCTGGTGAGCGCCTGCAGGTATTCGCCGACCACCGTGGCCACGGCCTCCCCGCTCATCGGCACTTCCACCGTGGCACGCGCGCGGCGGCGCGCGCTCTCGGGGTCGAAGCCGAGGAATTCCAGCACGCTGGCGACCACCTGCTCGCGGTCGTTGTCCACGCAGATCATGTGATAGCTGTTCTCCACCACCACCTTGCGCACGTCCGGCACCACGGCTTCGAGGAAGTCCGCCGAGCGCACGCTGGTCAGCTCATCCTCGCGGGAGTGCACCACCAGCGTGGGGCAGACGATGCGGCGGGCGCCGCGCAGCACCCAGCCGCGCAGGCGATCCACCTGCCGGATGCAGGCCAGCGGCACCCAGCGATAGTGGAAGTTGTCGCCGCGCTCGAACTTGGCCTTGACGATGGCGCGTACCAGGTCGTTCTTGATGCCGAAGGGCTCGTCCTCGTCCACGCGCATGCGAGCGGGCAGCATCGGGATGCGATAGACCAGGTGGCGCAGCGCCCGGTACCAGGGCGTGGACCAGCCGTCGATATAGACCGGCGCGGCCAGCGCCACCAGGCGGCCTTTGCGGTGCTGGCGGAGCTCGCACACGGCCAGCGCCAGCAGCGCGCCCATGCACATGCCCAGGACGTGGAAGGTCTCGTAGCGGGGCGCCAGTTCGTCGTAGGCCTGCGTGACCGTCTCCAGCCATTGCTCGGCGCGCACGGGCACCAGGTCTTCCGGGCTGCCTGCGTGGCCCGGCAGCGTGACCGCATGGGTTTCCACCCCGGCGCGGCGCAGCGCCTTGTGCATCGGCCCCAGGTCGAACTGCGTGCCGCCGAGGCCGTGGATGAGCAGGGCACCGATGCCGCTGCCCTTGGATGCCGTCATGCTGCGTCACGCTCCTCGAAGATCTCGGCGGCCTGCAGGCGCCAGGCGCCGGCGATCACCGCGACCGATTCGTCGCCGTCGAGCAGAGGCCCGCTCATGTCGAGCACCATGGTGCTGCGTCCGGGCGGCAGCATCAGGCGGAACAGCATGTCGGTGCGGTTCTCGCCGTCGCTTTCGCGCAGCCAGCGGCCGCGCACCCGGGCGCGGTCCTCGTCATGCACGTGGGCCAGCACGTCGTCGAGCCTGGCGAAGGCGTCGTCGCTGACGCCCAGCACGCGCTCCAGGTCGCCGCTCCAGCGCAGCGTGCCGCTGTGCGGGTCCAGGCAATAGACCAGCTGCTCGCTGGCTGCCAGCGCCAGCTTGACGTCGTTCTGGCTGCGCGCCGACTGCGCCAGCAATTGCTCGCGGCTGGTGCGCAGCGTGCTGATCAGCAGCGTCAGCATGGCCGCCACTGCCAGGTAGAGCTGTGCCTCGAGCAGGGAGCGGCCATGGTTGAGCGAGCGCTCGGCGAACGGGCCGCCACCCTGGCTGGTGTTGTAGAGCACGAACAGCGTCAGGATGGCCACCGCCACCGAGCCGCCCCGGCCGCCCCACAGCAGCGTCACCACGGCGGCCAGGAACAGCGGGATATAGGTCAGCGCGAAGGCCACGCCGCTTTGCACCGGCAACAGGATGCGTTGATCGAAAATGAAGTAGGCGGTCAGCAGCAGCGCCGCGAAGGCGCCCAGGCCGAACAGGAAGTCGGCGCGGCTCATGCCGCCCGAGCGCATCGCGCGAAAGCGCGACCAGCCCGCCAGCACGGGCAGCACGATCAGCACGCCGACCAGGTCGGCCGCGCCCCACACGCGCCAGGTGCGCCAGAACGGCACGTCCTGCATCAGCGTGAACCAGGCCGCGCCCACCGCCGCGCTGGCCGCGCTGCTGACCACCCCGGCGATCAGCAGCGCGCGCACGAAGACCAGCCCTTCGAGCGAGAACTGCGCGCGCCGCACCAGCGCCACGCCCACCGCGGCAAAGCCGATCTCGTTGAGCGAGAACAGGATCAGGCGCAGGGTGTCGCGGCCCTCCACCCAGCCCAGCAGCAGCTGCGCGGCAAAGAAGGCCAGCGCCACCGGCAGCCAGCGCTGCATCGGCCTGAGCATGAAGGCAGCCATGGTCACGCCGGCCGGCAGCCAGATATAGCCGGTGGCGTAGAACGGCCCGTTGAGCTTGTGCGAGACATAGCCCGAGCAGAAGTAGAGGGCCGCCCACAAAAAGAGGATGACGGCGCGGTTGCTTGGTTTCACGTTGGCTTTCCTTGGCTTGGGCCCTGGCACCGATACGGGGCCGGCCCGCCGCCGGGCGTGGCGGCAGGGCGGGCGGCGCTGTGCGTTGCGCGGCGGCCTGCCGTTATCTGAACGCGCCAGGCAGGCGCGCGGCTGACGTGGCGGCTTGTCCGGTCACGCGCATCATAAGTCCGCAAGGGTCGTTCTTGCATGGCCGGATGTCATAAAATCGTCACATTGGCGGATGCGGGCACCCGGCAGGGCCGGGCCGCCTGCCGGCCAGCCGGCGCGGGCAGCCGTGCCCCAGGCCGGCAAGCCGGCGCAGTCACAGGCTGGCAGATCGAGGCCGAAATATAAACGAGGAGAAACGACAAGATGACGAAGTTCGCGTGCAAGACCCGCTTGCTGTCCCTGCCGGCGCTGCTGGCGTGCGCCGCCGTGCCGCTGGCCATGGCCGCGCCCGCCGCGGCCGCGTGGCCCGAAAAGCCGATCCGGCTGGTGGTGGGCTTCCCGCCCGGCGGCCCGGTCGACACCCATGCCCGCATCCTCGCCGAGAAGCTGCAGCCCATCCTGGGCCAGTCGGTGGTGCTGGACTACAAGGCGGGCGCGGCTGGCAACATCGGCTCCGACGCGGTGGCCAAGGCGGCGCCGGACGGCTATACCCTGCTGCTGGCCAATACCGGCCAGATGGCGATCAACGGCTCGCTCTATCCCAAGCTGCCCTACGCCATGCCGAGGGATTTCGCGCCGGTGGCGCGCACCGCGCTGATCCCGCTGGTGATGGTGGTCAACAACAACGTGCCGGCGCGCAACCTGAAGGAATTCATCGCGTACGCGCGCGCCAACCCCGGCAAGCTGAACTTCGCCTCGGGCGGCAACGGCGGCATTTCCCACCTGATGCCGGAGATGTTCAAGCAGGCGTCCGGCACCTTTATCGTCCATATCCCGTACAAGGGCAGCGCGCCGGCGCTCACCGACGTGATGGGCGGGCAGGCGCAGATGATGGCGGACTCGATCCCGCTGTTTACCCAGTACATCAAGGCCGGCAAGGTGCGCGCGATGGCGGTGACCTCGAAGCACCGCTCGCCCGCCTTGCCGGACGTGCCGACGATGGAAGAAGCCGGCCTGAAGAACTTCGAGGTGGTCGGCTTCTACGGCATGCTGGCGCCGGCCGGCACGCCCAGCGACGTGGTGGCCCGGCTCTCCGGCGCGCTGCAGTCCGTGCTGGCCGACGCCGACACCCGCGCCAAGCTCGAGCAGCAAGGCGCGGAGCCGGCCTGGCAGGGACCGGAGGCCTTCGGCCAGACCATTGCCGCCGAGCAGAAGCGCTGGGGGCAGGCGGTCAAGGCCTCGGGCGCGAAGATCGACTGAACGGCTTCACCATCCGGGCGCGGCAGTGCCAAGGCCGCCCGCCGGGCGGTCCCACTGCATCGGCGCGCCATCCACCATCACTGGCGGCCTGATCCGCCGCGCCGCGCCCCAGGCCGTGGCTTCCACCGTTTCGGCCAGGTCCGCGGCCTGTTCCGGGGCCAGCGGGGCGGAGCCGCGCGCCAGCCCTGCGCCATCGAGCAGCAGTTGCGCGGTGCGCGCCAGCGAGGCCCGGACCTCGCTGCCGGCGCCGCTCGCCAGGCGCCGCGACAAGCCGCGGATGGCCGCGGTCGCCAGCAGATAGCCGGTGGCATGGTCGATTGCCTGCACCGGCAGTGGCCCTGGGCGGTCCAGTCCGCGCAGGCGCATGCCCGCCTCGGCGATGCCGCTGCTCATCTGCACCAGGCTGTCGAAGCCGCGCCGGCCCTGCCATGGGCCGCTCCATCCGTAAGCATCGAGCGAGACATCGATCAGGCCAGGGTTGAGCTGGCGGCGCCGCTGCGCGTCCAGCCCCAGCCGTGCCAGCGCATCGGCGCGGTAGCCATGCACCATCACATCGGCCTGGCCCAGCAGGCGCTCCAGTATCTGCAGGTCTTCGCGGCGCTTGAGGTCCAGGCGGGCGCAGCGCTTGCCGAGCACCACTTCGGGCACCACGCCGGGCTCTTCCCAGCCAGGCGGGTCGATGCGCAGCACATCGGCGCCGAAGCCGGCCAGGAAGCGGGTGGCGACCGGGCCGGCGAGGATCCGAGTCAGGTCCAGCACGCGGACGCCCCGAAGCGGGCGCTCGGGGGTGAAGCCGTGCCGCGGCGCGGGGCTGCCATCGAAGGCTCGCCAGTGCAGCAGGGGCTCGTGGCCGACTGCCTGCCCCTGCGGGTGCGCGGCCCATTGCGCCGCCGGGCGCATGGCCGCGGCGCAGCCGCCCTTGTCCACCACGGCGTTTTCCAGCGCGTCCGCCTGCCATGCGGCCACGGCCTTCGCCACCGCCGCCTTGTCGGCCGGCACGCCGAGCACCGCGAGCGCCGCCGCGCGGTGATGCGGCGCATTGGTGTGCAGGCGGATCCAGCCGTCCGCCGCGCGGTAGTCGCCGGCCACGGCATCCCATTGCGGCGGCAGCGCCCAGCCCTGCGGGCGCAGCGAGGTGCCGAACCAGAAGGATGCCAGCCGGCGGTCCACGCTCGCCCGCGACGCGTGTCCGCCGGCCGCGTGGATGAGTTCCGCGACGGCGAGACCCGCGGCACCGGCGCTGGCGGCCGCCAGCTCGGTGACCGGGAAGACCGACGGCAGGCTGCCGCTCCCGGTCCAGGCCAGGCGTTCCAGCCAAGCGGGGTCGCCGTGCACGCTGGCCCAGATGTCGCGCAGGAAGCTGGCGGCGGCCGGGCTGTCGGGGATGTCAGGGGTAGCCGCGGCGGGCGCGGCATGTGCGCGATAGGACATGGCGGAGGTCACTGTGATTGGATCCACGAACTGGATCGACGAAGGGGCGGGCTGGCGGCCAGGTGCCTTGCAGGTTAGGCCGCTTGTTTTAATAGTCAATATTGATTACCTTAATCAAGTTATTGCTTCTCAGGCCCAAGCCCAGGCTAGTCTCCCCGTCGCCATGTCCCGCTACCTCACCTCGGCCGAAGCGGCCGCCCGGCTGGGCGTTTCCCGCCAGACCCTCTACGCCTATGTCAGCCGCGGCCTGCTGCACGCCCACGATGGCGAGACACCGCGCGAAAGCCGCTACCTGGCGGCCGACGTGGAACTGCTCGCCGGCCAGCGCACGCGCGGGCGCAAGCCGCGCGAGGTGGCCAAGGCCGCGCTGAGCTGGGGGTTGCCGGTGCTGGAGTCGGGCATCACGCTGATCGAAGACGGGCGGCTCTATTACCGCGGCTCCGATGCCGCCGTGCTGGCGGCCTCCGGTACGGTGGAATCGCTGGCTGCGCTGCTGTGGCAGTGCGGGGAACAGACCGCCTTCGGCGCCGAGCCGCCGGCCGCGCCCGCGCACCTGGCTGCGCTGCAGGCCGCCTTTGCCGGGCGCCGCAGCGAGGAGGCCCTGCTGCCGCTGTTCACCGCCGCCAGCGGCGACGACGCCACCGCGCAGTGGCAACAGTCGCCGGCGCGGCTCGCCGAGGGCTGCGGCGCGCTGGTGCGCCTGCTGGCCGCCTGCCTGCTGGGCACGGCGCCCGCCAGCACGCCGATCCACCGGCAGTGCGCTAGCGCCTGGGGCGTGGACGGGGCGGGCGCGGACCTGATCCGCATGGCGCTGGTGCTGTGCGCGGACCATGAGCTGAATGCATCAAGCTTTACCGCGCGTTGTGTCGCCTCGACCGGGGCCAGCCTGCGGGCATCGGTGGTGGGCGGGCTTGCCGCGCTGACCGGTGGCCGGCACGGCGGCGCCACCGCGCGCGTGGAGGCAATGTGGGACGAGCTGGCCGGCGCGCACCCGGCCGCGCGGCTGCGCGAGCGACTGGCGCGCGGCGAAGACCTGCCAGGCTTCGGCCATCATCTCTACCCGGCCGGCGATGTGCGTGCCATCTGCCTGCTGGCGCCGGTGCTGGCACATCACTCCGGCTGGCAGGAGATCATCGGCGTGGCATTCGACCTGACCGGGCAGCGGCCCTCGGTGGATTTCGCGCTGGTGGCCCTGCGCCGACACCTGGGGTTGCCGCCCGGGGCGGCCTTCGGCCTGTTCGCGCTGGGCCGCTCGATCGGCTGGATCGCGCATGGGCTGGAGCAGCGCGCCGACGATGCCCTGATCCGGCCGCGCGCGGCGTACACGGGACCGCGCCCGGGCCAGGGCTAGCTAGCGCAGCGCGGCCCGCGGCCGCCATGCCGCGGCTGCGGAAAACCACGGTCCGGTCAGCCCCGCTTGCGTCAGTCCGAGGGCCACCCTGCGCGCAGGTGTTCTCCTGCAGCGAGAAGATGGCGCCTCGTGGCCGCGGCGCGCGCGCCGTGCCTGCTCAGGTGCCGGTGGCCTTCCTAGCGAGGCCGGAGCAGCGGCCAAGGACGGTGGTGATGCAGCATGCGTTGCCGGACCAGTCGCCAGAGATCACCAGCCCGGTAGGGCCGGCGATCAGGCGGCGCTGGCACTGGCCGGGCACCAGTACGGGTTCGGGCGAGGTGGGTGCGCGCGCGTCGCGCGGACCGCTGCCCGGCGCGCGCGCCGGTGGCACTTCCTCGGTCCACAGGTAGGCCGTGCCGCCGGGCACCGATTGCACGGATTGCGGGGGACCCCACTGCGCCTTGGCCTGTTCGATCGGCGCGGACTGCCAGGAATCCAGCACGCGCTGCATGGCCGATTGCTCGATGCCGGCGCAGGCGCCCAGCGCGAGCGCGACAAGTAGTGTCGTCAGGAAGCGGGAAGATGCGGGAGAAGGGGCAACGGCGCGGCAGTCGGCGGGCATGGTGGCTCCAAGGGGGAAGGCGGGCCCCCTCTGCGCAGACTAGCGCAGCGCGTGGCCCGCCTGCAAGCGCCCGCGCATTGCTTATGCGGGTTTGCCCACAGTCGGCACCAGCACGGCCTTGTCCGGTTCGGCGGGCGGCTCGTGCGCGCCGTCGTCGCCACCGGCCTGGCCCAGGTCGATGCCGCTGGTTTCCGGCARCAGCAGCGCGGCGCCCATCACCATGGCGTAGCCTACCCCTGCGACGATGGCGATGGCCAGCGGCAGCGAGGTGCGCCCGGTGCTCAGCCAGCCCACCGAGAGCGGGAACAGCGAGCCGATCACGCGGCCGACGTTGTACGAGACGCCGTAACCGGTGGCGCGGATGTCGTTGGGGTACGACTCGGAAATGGTGGCCCCGATGCCGGCGAACACGCCCTGCATCAGCACGCCGAGCGGGAAGCCGAGGAACAGCATCGAGATGTTCGAGACCGGGATCACCATATAGACCAGGGCCATGACGAAGGCGCCTGCGGCAAAGGCGATATAGGTCAGGCGGCGGCCCCAGCGGTCGRTGGCATAGGCGCCGGCCACGTAGCCCACCAGCGAGCCGAAGATAGTCATGGCCAGGTAGGAGCTGGTGCCGAACACCGATAGCCCGCGCTCGGTCTTGAGGAAGGTCGGCAGCCAGGTGGCGATCGCATAGTAGGCGCCCAGCATGCCGCCCGACAGCAGGCTGCACAGGACGGTCTTGCCCAGCAACGGGCGGCGGCCCAGCCGCGCGAGCTGCTGCCACGCCGAAGGGGCGCCGCCTGCCGCGCGCGCGGCCCGGCTCTTGAGGAAGATTTCCGGCTCTTCGAGGTTGCGGCGCAGGTAGACCACCACCAGCGCCGGCAGGATGCCCATGAAGAAGCAGATGCGCCAGGCAGTCTCCGCCGGGAAGAGGCTGAAGGTGATGGCGTAGGCGATGGCCGCCGCGCCCCAGCCGAACGAATAGCTGCTGGCCGTGAAGCCCGAGTACTTGCCGCGATGCGCCGGGTTGCGGATCATCTCCGTCACCAGCACCATGCACAGGGACGACTCGCCGCCGAAGCCCAGGCCCTGCAGCATGCGGAAGGCCAGCAGCTGTCCGGGCGTGTTGGCCAGCCCGCACAGGAAGCAGGCGAAGGCGAACACCACGATGGTCCAGCGCAACACACGCACGCGGCCGTAGCGGTCGGCCAGGATGCCCGCGCCGATGGCGCCCACCAGCGACGACACCAGCGTCCAGGTGACGATGGCGCCCGCGGCCGACTTGCTCATGCCCCATTGCGTCAGCAGCGTCGAAATCAGGAAGGAGTAGATCATGAAGTCGAACACGTCGACTGCATGGCCAAGGAACGCGCCGTAGAAACCCTTGCGCTCCATTTTCGATAGATCCCTGAACCAGTCCAGCATGTTCGCTCCTTTTGTGGATGGGGGCGGTGCCCTGTCAGTCTTGTTGCGCCGGGGCGCGTTGCACCGTGTTGGAATGAACCGGCGGCGGCCGGAAGCCGAGGCCCGCTGCCTCGAGCAGCTGGGCGAAACGCAGGGAGGTCAGGTCGGCGAAGCGCCCGGCGACGATCTGCACGCCGACCGGAAGGCCACTGCGGCCCGGGCCGATCGGGGCCACGGTCGAGGGCAGGCCGCACAGGCCGGAATGGCCGGCCCAGAACAGCTGGCTGGTGAGCGGGAGCGCCCGCCCGTTGACCTGGAGCGTGCGCTCCCAGGGCTCGCCGCTCTCATCCAGCACGAAGGCGGTGGTGGCGGCGGCCGGGCACAGCAGCACGTCGAAATCGTCGAAGAAGCGTTGCCAGGCTTGCGCGAAGGCGGCGCGCGCCTGCTGCAGCTGCAGCCACTGGCGGTGGCGGATGCCGGCGCCGGTGAACTGCAGGGTGGCGTAGTCGTGGTCGTCCGGTGCCACCGCGGCGGCGGCAGCGGCGCGGGACAGCGCGGCATCGAAGCTGGCATCGTCCATATGCACCGAGGTAGTGGCGCGCAGCATCAGTACATAGGTGTGCCAGAGGGCGGCGGCGTCGAAGTCCGGCCGCGCGTTCCACGTTACCCGGGCGCCCTGGCCCGCCAGCCAGCGGCCCAGGTTCTCGATCTCGTCGCTGACTTCGGCGTCGACCTCGCACTGCGGGTGGCTGGGCAGCACGGCGACGCGGAAATCGGCCAGCGCGGCCTGCCCGCAGGGCGGCAGCGAAAGACGGTAGGCCAGTGCCTCGCCGCCGTCCGGGCCGGCCAGGGCCTGCAGCAGCAGCTCCAGGTCGCGCGCGCTGCGCGCCAGCGGGCCGGCCACGTTGATGTCTTGCTCCCCGTAGGTGCGGCCGATGCCGTGGCCACGCAGGGGGATCAGGCCATGGCTGCTCTTGTGCGAGAACACGCCGCAGTAGTGGGCCGGATTGCGCAAGGAGGAGCCGATGTCGGAACCGATGTCGAAGAAGCTCATGCCGGCGCACACCGCGGCGGCGCTGCCCCCCGATGAGCCGCCCGGGGTGCGGCCGGGGTCGTGCGGGTTGCGCGTGGTGCCGTAGACGGCGTTGTAGCTCTGCCAGTCACGCAGGCCTAGCGGCACATTGGTCTTGCCGAGCAGCACCGCGCCGGCTGCGCGCAGGCGCTCGACCACGGCGGCGTCGCCGGCGGCAATGTTGTGCCGTTGCGCCGGGCTGCCGCAGGTGGTCGGCCAGCCGGACACGTCGAAGGATTCCTTGATGGTGAACGGGATGCCATCCAGCGCGCCAAGCGGCCGGCCCTCGGCGCGGCGCCGGTCGCTGGCCCGGGCCGAGGCGCGGGCGGCGGAGAAATCCGACACGACGATGGCGTTGATGCTGGCGTGCGATGCGGTGTAGGCAGCTTCGCACCAGTCGACCAGGTCTTGTGYGCTGGCGTGGCCCTGGGCCAGGAGTTCGGCTGCCTTCCAGACTGGCAGAAAGCAGGCGTCTGCCTGGCTGGGATCGGTGCTCGCAATATCTTGCCGGGTCACGCTGGGCTCCGTCTTGTGGGCTCGAGGCGGCCGGCGCGCGCTGCTGGGCGCGCAAGATCACCGCGAAAATCGGTATACTATATTCAAAAAATTGCAGAGTGCAAGACGAATATTGGATGAGACGATATGCGTCACTTCCTGGTGCAATGCAACAGGTTTTGGCACAAAATCGGGGTTTGAGCCAGGCGGATGGCGCCTTTCGTGCCCCGCGACGGGGCCTGGAGGGAGGCTTTTTTGTATACCGTTTCCCGGCGACGCGGGCTGGCTATTGCTGTTCGAGCAATGCCTTGAGGCTGGCGAGGTCACGCCGGACCCAGTCGGCGTCGGCGGCGAAGCGGGCATCGTCGACGCCCGGGTAGCGCAGCAGGGTGAAAAGCAGGGTGGCGCCGCCGGCATTGGCGATGACACGCATCGGGATGTAGATCTCCTCGCTGCCGGGCGGCTGCACGTAGTGGTCGGCGATGCCGTAGGGATTGGCGGGGGTGAAGCGGACTTGCATCGGACCCTCGGGTGTCAGGGTCTGCCAGCTCCCGTCCGAGCGTTGTGACAGTTCGCCCAGGCCGCTGGCCCAGCGCGGATAGTTCTCGGGCACTGCGAGGAAAGCGGCGACCGTCGCCGCCGGCTGGTCGATATCGATGCCCAGGGTCAGGCAATCGCATTGGTTGGCCATCGCATGCTCCGCTGTGTGGGCTTACTGTCTATCTGCCTGGTGATCGGGGAAAGACAGGGTTTGCTGATCCGGGCTGGCGCGCTTGCGCGGGCGCGTGCCGGCAGGTGACACGGCTTCGCGCCTGGCGGCATGGCGCGCCGGTGCCGCTAGCGCTTCCAGGGCAAATTGCCGGGTCGCCTCCAGCGGCACGGCATTGGCCAGCAGGTCCGCCAGCCTCGGCGCCAGGATTTGATAGGTGTCCAGGTCGAAGCGTGCCGGGTCCGCGAGCAGCGCAGGGGCGTCGTCGAGCGAGGCCACCGAGCCGAGGTAGCACCAGTTCTCCAGGATATGCCACCAGGCCTTGGCGCCTTCCCGCTCGCGCCATGCCACGGCGCCGGGGAACGGCCAGGGCCGGACTGCCTGGTCCGCCAGCGCGGCGACCATCCGCTCGCGATGGGCCGCCAGCGACTCGTCGCCCGTGCAGGCGCCCTGGCAGCGGTGGAGCTGGCGGGCGAAGCAAGGCAGGCCGCGCCGCGCCGGCTTTTCCAGCGTCAGCGCCGCCAGGCAGAGCTGGTGGGCCTGCGCCAGTTCCGTCAGATGCGCTTCGGCGCCGGCACGGCTGGCGAAGGCACCATACAGGTTGGGATGGCGGGCGAAATCCGTGTCGCGGTCCGAGCGCAGCAGCGGCGCGCTCAGGCCGGGCGGCAATTCCCAGGCGTACAGCGCGGCATTCCGGCGCAGCATCCGGTTGTGCAGCGGCTGCATGCGCTTGATCAGCTGGGCTTCGAGCAGCAGCGCGCCGGTCTCGTCGCCCGTTTCGCGCCATTCGACACGCCGTACCGCGCGCGCCAGGCGCATTTCCAGCGCGGCGCTGTGGTCGCCTGAAAAGTGCGCACCAATGCGCTGGCGCAGGTGGATGCTCTTCCCTATATAGAGAGGCAGGTCCTGGTCGCCGTAGAAGAGATAGACGCCGGGGCTGTCCGGCACGTCGTCCAGCGCCGTTTCCTCGAGGCCGGAGGGCAGGCTTGCCCGCTTGACCAGCGACCGGACGGCGGACTCGACCAGGTCGACGCTGTAGAGACCGTGGATCTTCTGCCAGAACTGCCAAAGCAGCTCGGCGTCGGCCAGTGCGCGGTGGCGTCCCTTGGGCTCCAGTCCGAAGCGGGCGATCAGCGCGTCCAGTCCGTGGCGCGTCATCGAAGGGAACAGCGAGCGGGAAAGGCGCAGCGTGCACAGCACATCGGCGCGGAAGGTAATGCCGGCGCGGCGGAATTCGTTCTTCAGGAAACCGTAGTCGAAGCGCGCGTTGTGCGCCACGAAGAGCTTGCCCTGCAGCCGCTCGGCCAGGTCCTCGGCCAGCGATTCGAAGCGCGGCTGGCCGTGCACCATGGCCTCGGTGATGCCGGTGAGCTGCTGGATAAAGGACGGGATGCCGACGCCGGGCTCGACCAGCGTATCCCACTCGACGATGCCGTCCGGCCCGACCTCCACCACGCCGATCTCGGTAATGCGGTCGCGGGTGGCGTCGGCGCCGGTCGTCTCCAGGTCAACGAAGACGATCGGACGGGATAGGGCGGCGGCGAGCGCCTGCGCATCCAGGTGACGGGGCAGGCCGTCCGGCTGATACGGCGGCTCGAGGGAGGCAAGGTCTTGCATCCAGGGATTCTAATGGATGGGGATGGGTGGGGAAGCCTGCGGGTGGTGGCCCGGATGGGTTCGAGACAGTTGCTGGCGACCGCATGCGCGTCCCGTTCATCAGCGCGTCACAAACGATTCGAAGGAATTTTCAGAAAAGGCTTGCCAGGACCGTGGGCGGGCCTTAATATTCGCTCCCTCGCAACACGAAGCGCGGCTGCAAAGCAGACGGGACAAGGGTTGCGGGGTGAACGGGTGAGGTTGGCGGTGCGAAGAGCGCGGCGAGCCGGAGCAAAAAAAGATTGCGAAACCTGTTGACGAAACGTAGAAAGTTCTTCATAATCTCGTTTCTCTGCTGCTGACAACAAAGCAGCGACGCGGTAAGCAAAGCGAACCGCGGCAAGTTCTTTAACAAACAAACAACCGATAAGTGTG
>NZ_JBFRFX010000038.1:0-65061 GCF_052115045.1 Cupriavidus sp. 2TAF22 | reverse complement strand
GCCGCGGGCGGCGGCGCCCCGGCAGCTCCGGCCGGCCAGGCGCCGCGCCAGCCGCAGTAAGGACACCGAAGCATGAACCCCTCACGCCTCTTCATCGAGCGGCCGGTCGCCACCGCGCTGCTGATGCTCGCCATCCTGCTGTCGGGGCTGGTCGCCTTCAAGCTGCTGCCGCTGTCGGCGCTGCCCGAGGTGGACTACCCGACCATCCAGGTCACCACGCTCTACCCGGGCGCCAGCCCGGACGTGATGACCTCCTCGGTCACGGCGCCGCTGGAGCGCCAGTTCGGCCAGATGCCGGGCCTCAAGCAGATGTCGTCGTCGTCCTCGGGCGGCGCCTCGGTGATCACGCTGCAGTTCGAGCTGACGCTGTCGCTGGACGTGGCCGAGCAAGAGGTGCAGGCGGCCATCAACGCCGGCGGCAACCTGCTGCCGGCCGACCTGCCGATGCCGCCGGTCTACAGCAAGGTCAACCCGGCCGACGCGCCGATCATGACCCTGGCCATGACCTCGGACACCATGCCGCTGCCCAAGCTGCAGGACATGGTGGACACGCGCGTGGCGCAGAAACTCTCGCAGCTCCAGGGCGTGGGCCTGGTCAGCATCAGCGGCGGGCAGCGCCCGGCCGTGCGCATCCAGGCCAACCCCACCGCGCTGGCCGCGCTCGGCATGTCGATCGACGACCTGCGCACCGCCATCGGCAGCGCCAACGTCAACGGCGCCAAGGGCAGCTTCGACGGCCCCGCGCGCGCCTCCACCATCGACGCCAACGACCAGCTCAAGTCCGCCGACGAATACCGCCAGATCATCGTCGGCTACCAGAACGGCGCGCCGATCCGCATCACCGACGTGGCCAATATCGTCGACGGCCCGGAGAACAGCCGCCTGGCGGCCTGGGCCAACGACAAGCCGGCCATCGTGCTGAACATCCAGCGCCAGCCCGGCGCCAACGTGATCGAGGTGGTGGACCGCATCAAGGCGCTGCTGCCGCAGCTGCAGAATTCGCTGCCGGCCTCGGTCAAGGTGCAGCAGCTCACCGACCGCACCACCACCATCCGCGCCTCGGTGCGCGACGTGGAGTTCGAACTGCTGCTGGCGGTGGCGCTGGTGGTGATGGTGATCTTCGTGTTCCTGCGCAACGTGCCGGCCACCATCATCCCGGGCGTGGCGGTGCCGCTGTCGCTGGTGGGTACCTTCGGCGTGATGTACCTGGCGGGCTTCTCGATCAACAACCTCACGCTGATGGCGCTGACCATCGCCACGGGCTTCGTGGTCGACGATGCGATCGTGATGATCGAGAACATCATGCGCTACATCGAGGACGGCGACTCACCCATGGAGGCCGCGCTCAAAGGCTCCAAGCAGATCGGCTTCACCATCATCTCGCTGACCTTCTCGCTGGTGGCCGTGCTGATCCCGCTGCTGTTCATGGGCGACGTGGTGGGGCGGCTGTTCCGCGAGTTCGCCATCACGCTGGCGGTGTCGATCCTGATCTCGGCGGTGGTGTCGCTGACGCTCACGCCGATGATGTGCGCGCGCCTGCTGCGCCATGTGCCGGAAGAGAAGCTGTCGCGCTTTCACCGTTCCACCGGCCGCTTCTTCGACAACGTGATCGCGCGCTACGGCCGCGCGCTGGAGTGGGTGCTGGACCGCCAGACGGCCACGCTGCTGGTGGCGGTCGGCACGCTGGTGCTCACCGTGCTGCTCTACCTGGTGGTGCCCAAGGGCTTCTTCCCCGTGCAGGACACCGGCGTGATCCAGGGCATCACCGAAGCCTCTCAGACCACCTCCTTCCCCGCCATGCAGCTCAAGCAGCAGGCGGTGGCCAAGGTGGTGCTGGAAGACCCGGCGGTGGAAAGCCTGTCCTCGTTCGTCGGCGTGGACGGCACCAACACCACGCTCAACGCCGGACGCCTGCTGATCAACCTCAAGCCCAAGGACGAGCGCAGCGATTCCATCGAGGACGTCACGCGCCGCCTGCAGGCCGCGGTCGACAAGCTCGGCGGCGTCTCGCTCTATACCCAGCCGGTCCAGGACCTGACCATCGAGGACCGCGTCTCGCGCACCCAGTACCAGTTCACCGTGCAGGACCCGGACCCGGCCACGCTGGCCACCTGGGTGCCGCGCCTGGTCGAGCGGCTCAAGCAGGAGCCCGAGCTGCGCGACGTGGCGAGCGACCAGCAGAACAACGGCCTGCGCGCCTACGTGGATATCGACCGCGACGCCGCGGCGCGCTTCGGCATCACCACGGCGGTGATCGACAGCGCGCTCTACAGCGCCTTCGGCCAGCGCCTGGTGTCGACCATCTTTACCCAGGCCAGCCAGTACCGCGTGGTGCTGGAGGCCATGCCCGAGTTCCGCACCGACCCGCAATCGCTGGCCGAGCTGCGCCTGCCGTCGTCGTCCGGCGGCCAGGTGCCGCTGGGCGCCTTCGCGCGCATCAGCGAACGCACCGGCGCGCTGGTGGTCAACCACCAGGGGCAGTTCCCCGCGGCCACCATCTCGTTCAACCTCGCGCACGGCGAGTCGCTGGGCGCGGCGGTCGACAAGATCACCAAGGTCGAGAAGGAAATCGGCCTGCCGATCTCCATGCAGACCGACTTCCAGGGGGCGGCGCTGGCGTTCCGCGCGTCGCTGTCCAACACGCTCTGGCTGATCCTGGCGGCGGTCATCACGATGTACATCGTGCTGGGCGTGCTGTATGAAAGCACCATCCACCCGGTGACCATCCTCTCCACCCTGCCATCGGCCGGCGTGGGCGCGCTGCTGGCGCTGCTGGTGTCCGGGCAGGACCTGGGCATCATCGCCATCATCGGCATCATCCTGCTGATCGGTATCGTCAAGAAGAACGCCATCATGATGATCGACTTCGCGCTCGAGGCCGAGCGCGAAGGCGGCATGGCGCCGCGCGAGGCGATCTTCCAGGCCTGCCTGCTGCGCTTCCGCCCGATCCTGATGACCACCATGGCGGCCCTGCTGGCGGCGTTGCCGCTGATGCTCGGCAGCGGTATCGGCTCCGAGCTGCGCCGCCCGCTGGGCGTCACCATGGTGGGCGGCCTGCTGGTCAGCCAGGTGCTGACGCTGTTCACCACGCCGGTGATCTACCTGGCCTTCGACCGCCTGGCCTGCCGCCTCAAGGACTGGCGCCAGCGCCGCTTCGGCGACCCCGACACCGGCGCGCCCGCCGGGGAGCCGAGGCCGTGATGAATCTCTCGGCCACCTTCATCCACCGCCCGGTCGCCACCGCGCTGCTGACCATCGGCATCCTGCTCGCGGGGCTGGCGGCGCTGCGGCTGCTGCCGGTGTCGCCGCTGCCGCAGGTGGACTTCCCCACCATCTCGGTGTCGGCGTCGCTGCCCGGCGCGAGCCCCGAGACCATGGCCGCCACGGTGGCCACGCCGCTGGAGCGCGCGCTCGGCGCCATCGCCGGCGTGACGGAGATCACCTCCAGCAGCTCGCTGGGCTCGACCCGCATCACGCTGCAGTTCGAACTCTCGCGCGACATCGACGGCGCCGCGCGCGACGTGCAGGCCGCCATCAACGCCTCGCGCGCCACGCTGCCCACCAGCCTGCCGAGCAACCCCACCTACCGCAAGGTCAACCCGGCCGACGCGCCGATCATGATCATCGSGCTSACSTCGCCSACCATGACGCGCGGSCAGCTCTACGACGCSGCCTCSACSATCCTCTCGCAGAARCTGTCGCAGATCGAGGGCGTGGGGCAGGTGACCATCGGCGGCTCGTCGCTGCCCGCGGTGCGCGTGGAGCTCAACCCGACCGCGCTCAACAAGTACGGCGTCTCGCTCGAGGACGTGCGCAACACCATCAGCGCGACCAACGCCAACCGCCCGCTGGGCTCGCTCGAGAACAGCACCACCAACTGGCAGGTCTACGCCAACGACCAGGCCATGAAGGCGGCGGACTACATGCCGCTGATCATCCGCTACGCCACGCCGGGCACCTATTCCTCGGCCTCGGCCGGCGCGCTCATCGCCAGCACCGCCAACGCCACCGCCGGCGGTGGTGTCAGCACCAAGACCGTCAACGGCGTGACCACCACCACGCTGACCACCAGCAGCGGCACCACCACCATCTCGTCCGGCGCCACCGGCGGCAATACCAGCAGCGGCGGGCCCAACTCGTTCGCGGTGCCGGTCCGCCTGTCCGACGTGGCACGCGTGACCGACTCCGTGCAGGACATCCGCAACGCCGGCTCGGCCAACGGCCAGCCCTCGGTGCTGCTGGTGCTCAACCGCTCGCCCGGCGCCAACATCATCGAGACCGTCGACCGCGTCAACGAGATGCTGCCCTCGCTGCAGATGATGATCCCGTCGGCCATCAAGATGGAAGTGATGATGGACCGCACGCCCACCATCCGCGGCTCGCTGCGCGAGGTGGAGCGCACCCTGATGATCTCGGTGGCGCTGGTGATCATGGTGGTGTTCCTGTTCCTGCGCAATGTGCGCGCCACGCTGATCCCAAGCGTAGCCGTGCCGGTGTCGCTGATCGGCACGTTCTCGGTGATGTACCTGGCAGGCTTCTCTCTGAACAACCTGTCGCTGATGGCGCTCACCATTGCCACCGGCTTCGTGGTGGACGACGCCATCGTGGTGCTGGAGAACATCTCCCGCCACATCGAGGAAGGCATGAAGCCGCTCGAGGCCGCGCTGAGGGGCTCGCGCGAGGTGGGCTTCACGGTGCTGTCGATGAGCCTGTCGCTGATCGCCGTGTTCATCCCGCTGCTGATGATGGGCGGCATCGTCGGCCGCCTGTTCCAGGAATTCGCCGTCACCCTGTCGGTGGCGATCCTGGTGTCGCTGGTGGTCTCGCTGACCGCCACGCCGATGATGTGCGCGCGCCTGCTCAAGCCGGTGCGCCCGGAACGGCAGGGCCGCTTCTACCGCGCCAGCGAGCGCGTGTTCACCTGGATGCACGACCGCTACGCGCGCACGCTGGCGGTGGCGCTGCGCCATGGCGCGCTGGTGTGGCTGGTGCTGCTGGCCACCATCGGCCTCAATGTCTGGCTCTACACGATCGTGCCCAAAGGCTTCTTTCCGCAGCAGGATACCGGGCGCCTGATCGGCTTTATCCGCGCCGACCAGGCCACCTCGTTCCAGGCCATGCGCATCAAGCTCGACAACTTCATCAAGATCGTCCAGTCCGATCCCGCAGTGGTCAATGTCACCGGCTTCACCGGCGGTTCGCAGCGCAATACCGGCCAGATGTTCGTCACGCTCAAGCCGATTTCCGAGCGCGAATCGGCCGACGCCATCGTGGCCCGCCTGCGCGGCAAGCTGGCCAAGGAGCCCGGCGCCAGCCTGTTCCTGACCTCGGTGCAGGACATCCGCATCGGCGGGCGCCAGAGCAGCTCGGCCTACCAGTTCACGCTGCAGTCCGACGATCTCGACGTGCTGCGCGAGTGGGAGCCCAAGGTGCGCGCGGCGCTGTCCAACCTCAAGGGCCTGGAGGACGTCGACACCGACACCAACGACAAGGGCCTGCAGACCACGGTGACCATCGACCGCGACACCGCCTCCAAGCTCGGCGTCACGGCGCAGCAGATCGATGCCGTGCTCAACGACGCCTTCGGCCAGCGCCTGGTGTCCACCATCTACAACCCCCTCAACCAGTACCGCGTGGTGATGGAGTTGAGCCCGGAGTACCTGCAGGGACCGCATGCGCTCCAGGATGTCTACGTGGTCACCGGCGGCGGCAGGCGGGTCCCGCTGTCGGCCTTCGCGCGCGTGGCGCCCACCAGCACGCCGCTGGGCGTGAACCACCAGGGCCAGTTCGCCGCGTCCACCATCTCCTTCAACCTGGCCGAGGGCGTCTCGCTGTCGCAGGCGACCGACGCGGTCAAGGCTGAGATGGCGCGCATCGGCGTGCCGGAGACGCTGCAGGCCAATTTCCAGGGCAGCGCCAAGGCCTTCCAGGATTCGCTCAAGAGCCAGCCGCTGCTGATCCTGGCCGCGCTGATCACCATCTACATCGTGCTCGGCATSCTSTACGAGAGCTATGTGCACCCGCTCACCATCCTGTCCACGCTGCCGTCGGCCGGGGTGGGCGCGCTGCTGGCGCTGCTGGCTTCGGGCACCGATTTCAGCATCATCGCGCTGATCGGCGTGATCCTGCTGATCGGCATCGTCAAGAAGAACGCCATCATGATGATCGACTTCGCCATCGATGCCGAGCGGCGCGCGGGCCTGTCGCCGCGCGAGGCCATCTACCAGGCCTGCCTGCTGCGCTTCCGGCCCATCCTGATGACCACCATGGCCGCCCTGCTGGGCGCCATCCCGCTGGCCATCGGCCGCGGCGACGGCGCCGAGCTGCGCGCGCCGCTGGGCATCTCCATCGTCGGCGGCCTGCTGGTCAGCCAGTTGCTGACGCTCTACACGACGCCCGTGGTCTACCTGACGCTGGACCGCTGGCGCCTCAAGGTAAAAGCCTGGCGCCAGCGCCGCGCTTCCGTGCCCCCGGCCACGGCCAGCCTCGAACCCTGAATGCGATCCATGAACACCCTCTTCCGCATCCCTGTCCCCTCCTTCCCGGCCAGCGCGCTGACGCTGGCCTGCGCGCTGCTGCTGGCCGGCTGCGCGGTGGGGCCCGATTACAAGCGCCCCGATGCGCCCGACACGCCGGCCTTCAAGGAAGCGCGCGCCGACAGCACGCAGTGGGGCCAGTGGAAACCCGCCGAGCCGCAGGACGCGAGCGAGCGCAGCAACTGGTGGTCGGTCTTCAACGACCCGCAGCTCGATGCGCTGATGTCGCAGGTGCAGATCTCCAACCAGAACATCAAGGCGGCCGAGGCGCAATACCGGCAGGCGCAGGCCGCGCTGCAATCCGCCCGCGCCGGCTACTTCCCCACCGTGGGAGCTGCCGCGGGACTGGACCGCACGCGCGGCAGCAACGGCCAGATCGGCAACGGCCAGAGCGCGACGCTGTCGGCCAGCTGGGAGATCGACCTGTGGGGCCGCGTGCGCCGCCAGGTGGAGAGCAGTGATGCCAGCGCGCAGGCCAGCCAGGCCGATCTCGCCTCGACCCTGCTGTCGACCCAGTCCACGCTGGCGCAGAGCTACTTCCTGCTGCGCATCGCCGACCAGCAGAAGGCCGCGCTGGACCGCACCGTGGCCGACTACGCCCGCTCGCTGCAACTCGTGCGCAACCAGTATGCGGCCGGCACCGCGCAACGCTCCGATGTGCTGCAGTCCGAGAGCCAGCTCAAGAGCGCGCAGGCACTGCAGATCGACATCCAGATCACGCGCGCGCAGCTGGAGCACGCCATCGCCATCCTGACCGGCAAGCCGCCCGCGGACCTGTCCGTCACGCCGACGGACTACGCCGTCAATGTGCCGCGCGTTCCCACCGTGGTGCCGTCGGCGCTGCTCGAGCGCCGCCCGGACATCGCCGCGGCCGAGCGCCGCATGGCTGCGGCCAATGCGCAGATCGGCGTGGCGCAGGCGGCTTATTACCCCACGCTGACGCTGTCGGCCACCGGCGGCCTGTCCGCCAGTACGCTGGCACACTGGCTGTCGCTGCCGGACCGGATCTGGTCGATCGGCCCGGCGCTGGCCGGCACGCTGTTCGACGGCGGCCTGCGCAGCGCGGCCAAGGCGCAGGCGGTGGCCGCCTACGACCAGACCGTGGCCAATTACCGCCAGACCGTGCTCAGCGCCTTCCAGGAAGTGGAAGACAGCCTGGCCGCCGCGCGCCTGCTCGAGCAGGAGGCCGTGGTGCAGAACGATGCGCTGCGTACCGCGCGCGACGCGCTGGCGCTGGTCAACAACCGCTACCGCGCCGGCACCGCCAGCCTGCTCGACGTGCTGACCGCGCAGACCACGGCCTACACGGCGGAGCGTACCGCCCTGACCATCGCGGGCCGCCAGTACACCACCAGCGCGGTGCTGATCAAGGCGCTGGGCGGCGGCTGGCATATCGTGCCGGACAGCGCGCAAGTTCCGGCGCCCGCCTCGCAGCCCGCCTCGCAGCCCGCCTCGCCGCTCAACGCGCCCGACCTGCCCAGGCCGCCGGCACCGGGCAATATGCCGCCGCCGGCCGGCACGCAGGGCGCGCTGCCGGCGGCCGTGTCGGCGAAGCGGTAGGCACCCGCCGCCCTAGGCTGCGGGAAAGCACACCCGCGCCAGCAGTCCCTTGCCTGCCGCACCATCGAGCAGCACCAGCGATGCACCGTGCGCGGCGGCAATGTCGCGCACGATGGTGAGCCCGAGGCCCGATCCGCCCGGCGCGGCTTCGCCGGCCCGCGCCGGCTTGCCGCGGTAGAACGGCTCCAGCACCGCGGTGCGCTCCGCCGGCGCGATGCCGGGGCCGTCATCCTCCACCTCGAGCACCACCGCATCGCCGTCGCGATAGACGCGCGCGGTCACCACGCCGCCGGCCGGCGTGTAGCGCAGCGCGTTCTCGACGAGGTTGGTAGCCAGTTCGTGCAGCAGCTCGGTGCCGCTTACCGGCTGCGCGCACTCGCCCTCGAAACCCAGGTCGATGCGGCGCGCGCGCGCCGCCGGCATGAGTTCCAGGCAGACCTCGCACAGCAACGCCGCCAGGTCCAGCGGGCGCGGCGCTTCGGCGCCGCCGTGCGCGGCGCGCGCCATCGACAGCAGCCGGTCGGCCAGCGCGGCCATGCGCGCGGTGCTGTCGGCCAGGCCCTGGGCGATGCGGCGCTGCTCGGCGGGGTCGTGCTCGCGTGCGGCCAGCTGCGCCTGCGTGTGCAGCACCGCCAGCGGCGTGCGCAACTGGTGCGCGGCGTCGGCGACAAAGCGGCGCTGCGCAGCCAGCATCTGCTCCAGCCGTGCCATGTAGCCGTTCATCGCCTGCACCAGCGGCGCGGTCTCGCGCGGCGCGCTGTCCAGCGGGAGCGGCGTGGTGGCACCGGGCTGGCGCCGCGCCACTTCGGCGCGCAGCGCATCGAGCGGCGCCAGCGCGCGCCGCGTGAACAGCCAGATCACCAGCACCACGGCCAGCACCAGCATGGCCTGGCCCCACAGCACGTCGAACAGGATGTTGCGGGTGAGCGCCTGGCGCGAATCGAGAGTCTCGCCCACCTCGATCAGCGCCATGCCCCCGTGCGTGCCGCTGGCGTCCATCACCGGCTGGCGCAGCGCGGCGATGCGGATCGGCTGCCCGCGGTAGGTGCGGTCATAGAAGCTCACCAGCGCCGGATAGAGCTTGGTGCGCGGCTGGCTGGAATCGAACGGCGGCAGGTCGTCGTAGCCTGAGACGAATTCGCCGCGCACGCCGCTCACGCGATAGAACATGGTGGCGTTCATGCCCACCTCGAAGGTGTCCAGCGAGATATAGGGCGCATCCACGCGCACGCCCTCCGGCGTGAGCGTGATGCGCTCGGAGATATTGCGCGCCGACGCCAGCAGGGTGCGGTCGTAGGCCAGGTCGGCCGAGGCCAGGGCGTTCGAGTAAGCCACCACGCCGTACACGGCCTGCAGCAGCAGCATCGGCGGGATCAGCCACCAGAGCAGGCGCGCGCGCAGGCTGGCGGGACGCGCCCGGCGCCTGCCCGGCTCAGCCACCGCCGGGCTCCAGCACGTAGCCAAGCCCGCGCAAGGTGACGATGGCGGCGCCCGAACCCTCGAGCTTGCGCCGCAGCCGGTGCACGTAGACCTCGATCACGTCGGGCTGGGTCTCGTCGGCCAGCGTGAAGATGCTGGCGTAGATGCGGTCCTTGCTCACCGTCTTGCCCGGCGGGGTCATCAGGATCTCCAGCACCGCGTGCTCGCGCGGCGTCAGCGCCAGCGGCACGCCGCCCACCTGGAAATGCCGCGCCACGGTATCGAAGCCGAGCCCGCCGCACATCACCAGCGGCGCCTCGGTCTGCCGCGCGCGCCGCAGCAGCGCCTTGACGCGCGCCTCGAACTCGGCGAGGTCGAAAGGCTTGGCCATGTAGTCGTCGGCGCCCAGGTCCAGGCCCTTGACACGATCACCCACCTCGCCGCGCGCGGTCAGGATCATGACCGGCACGCGGCAGCCGCGCTTGCGCAGGCGTGCCAGCAGGTCCAGCCCGTCGCGGTCGGGCAGGGTGAGGTCCAGCAGGACCAGTGCGTAGTCGATGCCGCCCGCCCCGGCCGCGCCGGCGTGCGTGCTGAACAGCAGCGATTCGGCGCTGGCCGCGTCGGCGGCGCGCTCCACGGTGAAATGCATGGCGCGCAGCGCCTGCGTCACCCAGGTGGCCAGTTCGTCATGGTCCTCGACCAGTAGCACTCTCACGGAAATCCCTCCTCCTGCCTGATCTTGTTGTCATGCGGACCCGCTGGCCTTCGGGCTCGCGCGCCGCTAACATGCCTGAATTTTGCACCTTCTGCCAGCACCGTCCGGTTCTGGCGGGAGGATTCCGCCCGGCATCCGCCACACGGAGGGCGGCCGCACCCGAGGAGACCCGATGAAGCCCTTCCCGGCAGCCTTGCACCTGGCGCGCGCCGCGCTGGCGCTTGCCGCTTCCTGCGCGTTCGGGGCGAGCGCCGCCGCGCCGGAGTGCATCGTGCCCGCCAAGCCCGGCGGCGGCTTCGACCTGACCTGCAAGCTGGCGCAGCGCGCGCTGCTGGAGGCCGGCATGACCGGGCAGCCGATGCGCCTGGCCTACATGCCGGGCGGCATCGGCGCGGTAGCCTATAACAGCGTGGTGGCCCAGCGCCCCGCCGAGCCGGACACCATCGTCGCCTTTTCTAGCGGCTCGCTGCTGGCGCTGGCCGAAGGCAAGTTCGGCAAGTATGGCGCAGCGGACGTGCGCTGGGTCGGCGCGCTGGCCACCGACTACGGCGTGGTCGCGGTACGCGCCGATTCGCCCTACAAGACCTTGAAGGATCTGGTGGCGGCGCTCAGGTCGGATCCGGACCAGGTCCTGTTCGGCGCCGGCGGCACCATCGGCAACCAGGACTGGATGAAGGCCGCGCTGCTGGCGCGCCAGGCCGGGGTGGGCTACAAGCGCATGCGCTTCGTGGGCTTCGAGGGCGGCGGCGAGGCCTTTACGGCGCTGCGGGCCGGCCAGGTGCAGGCCGTCTCCGGCGATGCATCCGAAGCAACAATGCAGCTGGCCATGGGCGACATCCGCATCCTCGCGGTACTGGCGGAGCGGCGCCTGCCCGGCACGCTGGCCGCCGTGCCCACCGCGCGCGAGCAAGGCTACGACATCGACTGGCCGGTCGTGCGCGGCTTCTACATGGGGCCGAAGGTGGCGCAGGCCGACTACGCACGCTGGGCGGCGCGCTTCGAGCGCCTGCAGGCCAGCCCGGCCTTTGCCCGCCTGCGCGCCGAGCAAGGCCTCTATCCCGCCGACATGGATGCCGCCGCGCTCGATGCCTACGTCAAGCGCACCGTGCAGCGCTACGGCACGCTGGCCAAGGAGTTCGGCCTGGTGCGCTAGCGGCGCGGTACGCTCATGGCGCGGCGCCTGGGGCTTGCGCGGCATGGGCGGCACGGGCGGCATCGCCGGCGGGACGCGGCAGCGGCTGCTTGCTCACGCGTTCCTTGAGCCAGGTGGCGGCCTTGCCGAGCGGCCGCTGCTTGTGCCACACCAGTTCCATCGCCACCGGCCAGTCCTGGTCGTCGAATTCCAGCACCGGGGACACCAGTTGCGCCGCCGCCGGCGAATTGGCCGCCACGTGCCACGGCACGAAGGCCCAGCCAAGGCGCCGCTTGACCAGTTCTACGATCACCCACTGGCTTTCCACCCACCACACCTCGGCCGCCACGCGCAGGCGCTTTTTCTCCTCGCTGTCGCTGCTGCGCACGGCCACCATGAGCTGGCGGTAGCGCTTGAGCTCCTCCCAGCCCACGCGCTGGTCGGCCAGCGGATGATCCGGCGCGCAGATGATCTGCATCGGCACCCAGCCCAGCGCGCGAAAGCCCAGCTCGGGCGGCAGCACTTCCTGGCGCCACATCAGGCCGAGGTCCGCGCTGCCTTCCAGCACCAGGCGGCTGACATCCTCCATCAGCGGGAACAGCAGTTCCAGCTCGACCGCCGGGAAGCGCGTCGAGAACTCTTCGAGCATCACGCCCAGCGTCTCCTCCGGATACAGCTCGTCCACCGCCAGCACCAGACGGCTTTCCACACCCTCGCCCAGGCTCTTGGCCACCCCGCGGAAGTGCTCGCAGCGCTCCAGGATCACGCGCGCCTCGGCCAGCAGGCGCTCGCCGGCGGCGGTCAGCACGGGATAGCGCGCGCTGCGGTCGAACAGCTGGTTGCCGAGGTCGATCTCCAGATTGGAGACGGCCGCGCTGACCACCGACTGCGCCTTGCCGAGCCGGCGCGCGGCGGCCGAGAAAGAGCCGCATTCGGCGGCGGCGGCGAAGGCCTGCAACTGTTCGAGGGAAAGGCTCATGTGATGCTCCCGGCCGCCACCAGACCGGAGGGCGACAATCTATCTGTTAAAGCGATGGATACCAACTTTACCATCATCGTAATCCAGATAGAATGGCCTCCATCGTGTTGTCACACAGGAAGGATCATGCGTACGACAAAGGACCGGATTCGCCACACCATCGGCTTCGAAGTCATCGGCCTGTTTATCTTCGCGCCGCTCGCCAGCCTGGTGTTCGGCTTCGCCCTGCACCAGATGGGCGTCATCGCCGTGGTCGCCTCGGTCATCGCCGCCGGCTGGAACTATCTCTACAACCTGCTGTTCGACAAGGCCATGCTGCGGTTCACCGGACAGCTGCGCAAACCCGTGGCGGTGCGCGTGCTTCACGCGATCCTGTTCGAGGCAGGCCTGCTCGTGGTGTTCCTGCCGCTGGTGTCGTGGTACCTCGACATGAGCCTGTTCGACGCCTTCGTCATGGATATCGCCGTGGCGGCGTTCTATGTGGTCTATGCGTTTATCTACAACTGGGCCTACGACACCGTGTTCCCGGTCGGCAAGACCGCGGCAAGCCAAAAGCCGGCGGTGCTGGCGGAGCCGTGCAGCCGCTAAGGCCAGGCGCGGCACGACAAGAAAAACGGATGCCGGCGGCATCCGTTTTTTATTGTCCGGCACGCAGCCGGTATGCACCCGGCATGCAAGGCCGGGGAGGCTCAGTGGCGCTCCGGCGTCGCCACGTTACCCACCACGCCGCCCAGCGCGGCACCGCCGAGGGTCGCGGCCGGGCCGCCGATCAGCGCCGCGCCGGCTACGCCGCCGACGCCTGCACCGATTGCCGTATTGCGCTGCTTGGGGGTGATGTCGGCACAACCCGCCGCGCTCAGCAGGGTGGCCAGCACAAGTGTCAGGGTCAGGGTACGCATGGTGGGGCTCCTTTCTGGATTTGCGTGGGCGCCGGGCAAGGGAGCCGGGCGCGTCTCATGCACCAAGTATGGCGTCGCGCAAAGCACTTCGGGAGCGGGCCCAGGCCGAACCTCCTGTCGGACGATTCCCACAAGTGACCCGGCCGAGGATGGGGCGGGACGGCGTGCGCCCTGCTCTCACGGGTTATCCCCCATCGCCGCATGCTTGAAGCGCGCCGCCATTTAGTTATACTCCATAACAAATCTGCGGCTTGCCCTCCGCCGTGCACGGACACGCGGCAAGCCACGACAAAAGCGATGGAGACAACACCATGAAGATCGCGATAGCCGGCGGCGGCATCGGCGGCCTGACGCTGGCACTGCTGTGCCACCGCCACGGCATCGAGGCCGAGGTCTGGGAAGCCAGCGAGACCATGCGCCCGCTCGGCGTGGGCATCAACCTGCTGCCGCACGCGGTGCGCGAGCTGGCCGAGCTCGGCCTGCGCGACGCCATCGCGGAGCTCGCCGTACCGACTTCGTCGCTGTCCTACTACAACAAGCTCGGCCAGCGCATCTGGCACGAGCCGCGCGGCCTCGCCGCCGGCTACGAGCTGCCGCAGTTTTCCATCCATCGCGGCGAGTTCCAGATGCTGCTCTACCGTACCGCGATCGAGCGCCTGGGCGCGCATCGCGTGCATGCGGGCCACGCCTTCGAAACGGTGACCAGCACCGGCGCCGCCGCCGGCGAACCGGTCACCTTCACGCTGCGCCGCCGCAGCGACAACGCCGTGATCGCCGCGCAGGCCGATGTGCTGGTGGGCGCCGACGGCATCCATTCCGCGGTACGCCGCCATTTCTACCCGCACGGCGACGCGCCACGCTTCTCGCGCCGCACGCTGTGGCGCGCCGTGAGCGAGGCGCCACCGTATCTCGACGGCAGCGCGATGTTCATGGCCGGCCACCAGGACCAGAAGTTCGTGGCCTACCCGATCTCCGGGCCGCTGCGCCGCGAAGGCCGCTCGCTGGTCAACTGGATCGCCGAGCTGCGCGTGCCCGACCACGTCTCCGATACGCCACCGCGCAGCGACTGGAACAAGCAGGTGGACAAGTCCGTGTTCGCCGCCGCCTTTGCCGGCTGGCGCTGGGACTGGAT
The DNA here is from genome assembly GCF_052115045.1 of Cupriavidus sp. 2TAF22. Classification (NCBI taxonomy): domain Bacteria; kingdom Pseudomonadati; phylum Pseudomonadota; class Betaproteobacteria; order Burkholderiales; family Burkholderiaceae; genus Cupriavidus; species Cupriavidus sp. 2TAF22. The sequence goes on along the minus strand of NZ_JBFRFX010000038.1, from coordinate 50,689 downwards.
CGACATTCCCGCGCTGATCGACGGCGCGCAGGCCATCTATGAATTTCCGATGGTGGACAAGGATCCGCTGCCGCGCTGGACCTTCGACCGCGTGACCTTGCTGGGCGATGCCGCGCACCCGATGTATCCGATCGGCTCCAACGGCAGCGCGCAGGCCATCCTCGATGCGCGCTACCTGACCGACTGCCTGCTGGCCAACGGCGCGCCGCACGACAAGTCCGGCGCCGGCTACGCGCTGCGCGAGTACGAGGCCGAACGGCTGCCGCGCACCGCCGCCATCGTGCTGCGCAACCGCCTCAACGGCCCCGAGCAGGTCATGCAGCTGGCCGAGCAGCGCGCGCCGCAAGGCTTCAGCGATATCGAGACGGTGATCCCGCGCGCGGAGCTCGAAGGCATCGCGCAGCGCTACAAGCAGCTGGCCGGCTTCGACCGCCAGTCGCTGCAGCTGCCGCCGCGCTAGCGCGTCCGCTCGCCGCCGGTCCGCCGGCATCGTCGTTCGTCAAATCATGCCCACCCGCGACCGGCCGTGAACAGCCGGCGCCATCGCCAGAGAAAATGAGAGAGGGAGACACCGTGCCGCGCCCCAGCTTTTGCCGCTTCGCCAATGCAACCGCGTTCCGCCGCCATAGCGTGGCGGCTGCAAGCCTTGCCGCCACCCTCGCCACCCTCGCCACGCTTGGCGCGGCGCCCGCGCTGGCCGAGGTGACCGTCGGCGTCAGCATTTCGTCGACCGGGCCGTCGGCGTCGCTTGGCATCCCGCAGAAGAACAGCATGCCCTTGCTGCCGGACGCCATCGGCGGCGAGAAGATCCGCTACGTGGTGCTGGACGACGCCTCCGACCCTACCCAGGCCACCAAGGTGGCGCGCCGCTTCGTCAGCGAGGACAAGGTCGACATCATCCTCGGCTCGTCCGCGGTGGCGCCGTCCATCGCCATCGCCGAGGTCGCCGACGAAAGCCAGACCGTGCAGCTGGCCTTCTCGCCGATCGAACTCAAGCCCGGACACGGCGAATGGACTTATCGCCTGGCGCAGCCCGTCAGGCTGATGGCCGAAGCCGTGGCGGATGCGGCGCATGCCAGGGGCGTCAAGACCGTCGCCTTCATCGGCTTTGCCGACGCCTACGGCGAAACCTGGCTCAAGGAATTCACCACGGCCGCCACCGCGCGCGGCATCCGCCTCGTCGCTACCGAGCGCTATGCCCGCTCGGACACCAGCGTCACGGCGCAGACGCTCAAGCTGATTGCCGCGCGCCCCGATGCCGTGCTGATCGCCGGCGCGGGCACCGGCGCGGCGCTGCCGCATACCGCGCTGCGCGAGCGCGGCTACACCGGGCCGGTCTATCACACGCATGGCGCGGCCACCAAGGACCTGATCCGCATCGGCGGCAAGGCCGTCAACGGCTCCATCCTGCCGGCCGGCCCGGTCATCGTCGCCGAGCAGCTGGCGGACAGCGCGGCGGTCAAGAAGCCGGGCCTCGACTATGTGGGCCGCTACGAAAAGCAGTTCGGGCCGGACAGCCGCACCCAGTTCGGCGCCCATCCCTACGATGCGGGCCTGGTGCTGCAGCGGATCGTGCCGGCGGCGCTCAAGCGGGCCAGGCCGGGCACGCCCGAGTTCCGCCGCGCGCTCAAGACGGCGCTGGAAAGCGAGCGCGATATCGTGGTCTCGCACGGCGTGCTGAACTACACGGCACAGGACCACTTCGGCTTCGACACGCGCGGGCGCGTCATGCTGACCACCGACAACGGCAACTGGAAGCTGCTGAAATGACGGCGCCCGCTGCTGCCGCCGGCGCGCTGGCGCTGCCGGCCCCCACGCTCGAACATGTCGCGGATTTCCGCTTCCGGCTGGCCCCGGCCACCGAGGTCGGCGTCAGCGCGCTCGGCAACCGCCGCGTGATCCCCATCCTCGACGGCGTCGTCACCGGGCCGCGCCTGCAAGGCCGCATCCTGCCCGGCGGCGCGGACTTCCAGCTGGTCCGCCATGATGGCGACAAAGGCGACAAAGGCGACAATGGCGACGCCGTCAGCGTGGCCGATATCGAAGCGCGCTATGTGCTGGAGACCGACGACGGCGCCCGCATCTACATCGTCAATGCCGGCGTGCGCAGCGGCCCCGCCGGGCTGATCGCGCGCCTGGCTGCCGGCGAGCTCATCGATCCTGGCCTGGTCTACTTCCGCACCGCGCCGCGCTTCGAAACGGCGGCGCCGGGCTACGGCTGGCTGATGCAGCACCTGTTCGTCGCCACCGGCGCACGCTACCCCGACCGGGTCGAAATGCGGTATTTTCGCGTGGTATGAGATGCCGGCCGCAATCCTGGACTTCCACACCGACGCAGCCCCATGAACACAGCCAAGGCGCGCCCGCGCCGCAGCCGCGAAGCCCTCGCCCCTGATCCCGCCAGCCCGGGTGGCGGCACCGATGCCGCCGCCGGCTTCGACCCGCACGTGGCCGACATCGACTACGGCGTGCTCGATAGACTGGTGGGCTACGCCATCCGCCGCGCGCAGATCCGCATCTACGAAGACTTCGTGCAGTCGCTGGCGCAGTGGAACATCACGCCGCCGCGCTTTTCCGCGCTGGTGATCATCGCGCGCAACCCCCATCTCAAGCTGACCGAGCTGGCACGCATACTCGGCATCGCGCGCTCCGGCGCGGTACTGCTGGTCGATGCGCTGGAAGACATGAAGCTGGTGGCGCGCCGCCCGGCCCCGCACGACCGCCGCGCCTACAGCCTGGTGCTGACCCCGGGCGGGCGTCGCACGCTGGAAGCCGCCACCGCGGCCGTGTGCGAGCACGATGCGCGCGTGGCGGCGGCCCTGAGCGCGGAGCAGCAAGACACGCTGCGTGCGCTGCTCGGCCAGCTGGCGCCGCCCGGTGGCGCCGCCGCCGCGCAAGCGGGCGGCCTCGCGGAAATCTGAAAACGGCGTCATCCGCGGCGCCATGTCCATGCGTTAACATGGGCACCATGCAGAAACGCCCCTCCCCACTTCTTCGCCGCCTGCTGCCGCTTTGCGCCGCGGCGCTGCTATTCGTCAACGGCCTGCCGGCCGCCACGGCAAAGACCGCCAAGGCCAAGGCCGCCCACGCTGCCGCCGCAACCACCAGGCACGCCGGCAGTGAAGCCGCCGAGCCCGCCGCCGCGCGCTCGGGCCTGCCGGCCGGCGTGATGGCCGCGCTCAAGCGCGCCCATATCCCCGCGGCATCCACCAGCTTCTATGTGATCAAGGTCGGGGCGCAGGCACCGCGCGCGAGCTGGAACGCGCAGGCGCCGATGAACCCCGCGTCGACCATGAAGCTGGTCACCACCTTCGCCGGGCTGCAGTTGCTGGGGCCCGCCTACCGCTGGCAGACTTCGCTCTACGCCGACAGCCAGCCCGGCGCCGACGGCACCGTCAACGGCAACGTCTACCTGCGCGGCCAGGGCGATCCCAAGCTGGTGCCCGAGGAGATGGCCAAGCTGGTCGCCTCGGCGCGCACCGCGGGCGCCACCACCATCAACGGCGACCTGGTGCTGGACCGCAGCTTCTTCGACGCGGCCATCGACAACGGCAACACCATCGACGGCGAAACCCAGCGCGCCTACAACGTCAGCCCCGATGCGCTGCTGTATGCGTTCAAGACGCTGTCCTTCACCCTCACCCCCGATGCCGCCAGCCAGACCGTGGCGGTTTCGGTCACGCCGGCGCTGGCCCAGCTCAAGCTCGACAACCGCCTCGCGCTGTCGCACGGCAAATGCGGCGACTGGCGCGCGCACGCCAACCCGATGGTCACGCCGCAGCCGGACGGTACCGTGCTGGCCTCCTTCGACGGCAGCTATGCAGCCGACTGCGGCGAGCACGTGGTCAATATCGCCACGCTCTCGCACAACGAGTTCGCCTGGGGCGGCTTTGTCGCCGAATGGCAGCTCGCGGGCGGCCGCTTCACCCACCAGCCCGCCCTACGCATGGGCCGCGCGCCGCGCGGGTCCTTCCTGCTGGCGCGCCACTACGGCCAGCCGCTGTCGGAGATCGTGCGCGACATCAACAAGTATTCGAACAACGTGATGGCGCGCCAGCTGTACCTGACCATCGGCGCCGAGATCGACCGCAGCGGTCCCGCCAGCACCGCGCGCTCGGCCAAGGTAGTGCAGCGCTGGCTGGGCCGGCAGGGCCTGGACATGCCAGGCCTGGTGCTGGACAACGGCTCGGGCCTGTCGCGCGAAGAGCGCATCAGCGCCTACGATATGTCGCGGCTGTTGCAGCAGGCGCTGGCCAGCGATGTGGGGCCGGTGCTGATCGATTCACTGCCGATCCTGGGCGTGGACGGCACCCTGCGCAACCGCCTCACCCGCGCGGGCGCTGCCGGCAATGCCTACATGAAGACCGGCACGCTGGCGGACGTGCGTGCGCTGGCGGGGTATGTGGATGCCTTGAATGGCGACCGGTATGTGGTGGTGAGCTATATCAATCATGCGAATGCTTCTGCCGGGCAGCAGGCGCACGATGCGTTGTTGCAGTGGGTCTATCAGGGAGCGCCCTGAGGTTTCGCGCTTCCGGGCTGAAGTCAAAGACAGCTTCAAGGCATCGCTGCCTTTGAAGCTGTCCTGGCTTTCAAGCCAGGCGGTGACGGTGAGGCTTGCGGCGCCGGGCGGAAAGTCAGCTCAAGTGCCCGGGATCAGTTGAACGCCGCGGCGGCCCGCTGCAACCGGTCCCTCACCCCATCCCACTCGTGCCCGGCCGGCAGGGCCTCAACCGCCAGCAGTCCGTACCCCTCCCGATCCAGCCTGCGCAACAGGCGGTACAGCTCGCGCGCAAAGGCCTCGGCATCCGCGGGCGCCGGCACCCAGGTACAGCGCGGATCGGTGGCAGCCTCGCGCCCCACCCAGGCCACTTTCGCACCGGCAGGCAGGTTCGCCAGTTGCGCGGGCAGGTCCGCCATCGACGACAACACCAGCGGCGTATGCGGTGCGTAATGCGCTTTCAGCGTCCCCGAGGCGCGCGGCGCGGCGGCGTCCGGCGGCAAGGGCGTCGCACCCAGGACGCCTGCCATCATCGCCGGCGTGATCGCGCCGGGGCGCAGCAATACCGGTCCGATGCCCTGCTCCAGCCGCGACAGGTCGACGATGGTGGATTCGATGCCGACTTCCACGCCGTCGCCTTCGAGCACGAAGACGCTGTCGCCGAATTCGTCGCGCACGTGCTGGGCCGTGGTCGGGCTGACCTGGCCGAACTTGTTGGCCGACGGTGCGGCGATGCCGCCGCGGCCGCGCTTGAAGCGCGACAGCAGCGCCTGCGCGACCGGATGCGAGGGGCAGCGCAGGCCGATGCTGTCCTGGCCGCCCGCCACCGCCGCGGGGATATGGGCGGCACGCTTGAGGATCAGCGTGAGCGGGCCGGGCCAGAACGCGTCGATCAGGTCCTGCGCGGCCGGCGGCACGTCGTCCACCCAGTAGCTGATGTCGCCGCCGTCCACCACGTGCACGATGATGGGATGGTTGGACGGGCGCCCCTTGGCGGCGAAGATGCGGGCGATGGCCTCGGGGTTCTCCGCGTCGGCGCCGAGGCCGTAGACGGTCTCGGTGGGAAAGGCGACCAGCTGGCCGGCTTCCAGCAGTTGGACCGCCTGGTCAAGTTCGGCGGGGGTAGGCATGCGCGACATCGATGGATCTCTGGGGCGGGGGTGAGGCGCGACGGCGGGCGCGCCGGGGGCCGGTCAGGGCTCGATATGGAGCGCCTTCAAGGCGGTGTCGAAGGCGCGCGCGGCATCGGCAGCCTCGCCGCCCACGCAGTTGACGTGGCCCATCTTGCGCGAGGGGCGGGCGTCGTTCTTGCCGTAGAGGTGGAGCTTGGCGCCTGCCTGGCCCAGCACTTCGTCCCAGGCCGGCGTACGCTCCAGGCCGAACTCGAACCAGGCGTCGCCGAGCAGGTTGAGCATCTTGCCGGCGGAGTGCTGGCGCGTGCTGCCCAGCGGCAGGCGTGCCATGGCGCGCACCYGCTGCTCGAACTGGCTGGTCTCGCACGCATCCATGGTGATGTGGCCGGAGTTGTGCGGGCGCGGCGCCATTTCGTTGGCGACCAGCGAGCCGTCCGTCAGCACGAAGAACTCGATGCACAGCACGCCCACATAGCCCATCTCGGTGGCGATGGTGGCGGCAGCGGCACGCGCGCGATCGGCGATCTCGTCGGAGACGCTGGTCGACGGCATGGTGGTGGCGAACAGGATGCCGTCGCGGTGCACGTTCTCGGCCAGCGGCCAGGTAGCGGTGCTGCCGTCGGCGGCGCGCGCGGCCAGCACGGAGACTTCGTAGGCCAGCGGCAGCATCTTCTCCAGCACGCAGGGCACGTGCTGCATGGCGCGCCACGCGGCACGCACGTCTTCGCGGGTCTTCACGCGGGCCTGGCCCTTGCCGTCGTAGCCCATGCGCGCGGTCTTGAGGATGCCGGGCAGCAGTTCCTCGGGCAGCTGGTCGACGTCGGCATCGTGCTGGATCACCCAGTGCGGCGCGGTGGGCACGCCGGTGCGCTCGGCGCACAACGCGAAGAACTTCTTCTCGCCGATGCGGTTCTGCGCGATCGACACGCAGTAGCCGCGCGGCGCGACGAAGGCACCGAGCTGCTCGAGCCGGTCCAGCGAGAGCGAGGGCACGTTCTCGAACTCGGTGGTCACCGCCGGGCACAGGCGAGCCATCTCGGCCAGCGCCGCCTCGTCGGTATAAGGCGCGCAGATGTGCTTCTCGGCGATGGTGCCGGCCGGGCTGTCCTGGTCCGGGTCGAGCACGCAGACCTTGTAGCCCATGGACTGCGCGGCCTGCGCGAACATGCGGCCGAGCTGGCCGCCGCCGAGCACGCCGAGCCAGGCGCCGGGCAGTACCGGCGCACCGGGATTGTCGAGGCCGAACTCGGCACGCGACTCGGGCGTGTGGGCTTCGACCAGGTAGGGATGGATGTCGGTAGGCATGGCGCTCTTTTGCGGTAAAACGGGGCTGGGCTGGCTCGGGCAGCGTGGACGTGCGGCGCTTACACCGGCAGCGTCATGGCGCGCRCGGCTTCGGTCTGCTTCGCGCGGAACGCTTCGAGCGCGGCGGCCAGCGCGTCGTCGGTGGTGGCCAGCGTGGCGATGGCGTGCAGCGCGGCATTGGCGGCACCGGCCTCGCCGATGGCGAAGGTGGCGACCGGCACGCCCTTGGGCATCTGCACGATCGACAGCAGCGAATCCTCGCCGCGCAGGTACTTGGAGGGCACCGGCACGCCGAACACCGGCACGATGGTCTTGGCGGCGATCATGCCTGGCAGGTGCGCGGCGCCACCGGCGCCGGCGATGATGGCACGCAGGCCGCGCGCGCGCGCGGTGGCGGCGTACTCGAACATCTCGTCGGCCATGCGGTGGGCGGACACCACGCGCGCCTCGAAGGCCACGCCGAAATCCTTCAGCATGGCCACTGCGTTCTGCATCACGTCCCAGTCGGAACTGCTGCCCATCACGACGCCGACCAGCGGCTTGACTGTATTGCTCACGTTCAAATCCTTATGAATCCCCGCCGCCGGCTTGCGCCCCGCGGCGGTGGCCTCCGCTCTCCCGCTACGGGGGCGGGCGGAGCCAACATCTTGCAAGTCCGGCCCACGCAGGCGGGACCCGCGCGGGTCATTACTGCAGTTCCTCGCCGGTTAGGCGCGTCAGCGCCTCGCGGTACTTGGCGGCGGTCTTCTCGATCACGTCGTCGGGCAGCTTGGGCGCCGGGGCGGTCTTGGGCCAGGGCTTGCCGTCGATGCGCACGGACTCGAGCCAGTCGCGCACGAACTGCTTGTCGAACGACGGCGGGTTGGTGCCGACCTGGTACGAATCCGCCGGCCAGAAGCGCGAGGAATCGGCCGTCAGCACTTCGTCCATCAGCGTCAGCGTGCCGTCTTCGTCCAGGCCGAACTCGAACTTGGTGTCGGCGATGATGATGCCGCGCGTGGCAGCGTACTCGGCCGCTTCCTTGTACAGGCGGATGGAGATCTCGCGCATCCGGCGCGCCAGGTCCACGCCGATGCGGGTCTCGACTTCGCCGAAGGAGATGTTCTCGTCGTGCTCGCCCATCTCGGCCTTGGCGGCCGGGGTGAAGATCGGCTCGGGCAGCTTCTGCGCGTTCTGCAGGCCGGCGGGCAGCTTGATGCCGCACACGCTGCCGGTGGCCTGGTAGTCCTTCCAGCCGCTGCCGGCCAGGTAGCCGCGCACCACGGCCTCCACCAGGATCGGCTTGAGACGCTTGACCACCACGGCGCGGCCCTTCACCTGTTCGACTTCGGCCGGGCTCACCACGCTTTCTGCGCTGACGTCGGTCTCGTGGTTCGGCACGATATGGGCCAGCTTCTTGAACCAGAAATTGGCCATCTGGTTGAGCACGCGGCCCTTGCCGGGAATCGGCTCGCCCAGGATGACGTCGAAGGCCGACAGGCGGTCGGAGGTGACGATCAGCAACTTGTCTTCGCCGACGGCGTAGTTGTCGCGGACCTTGCCGTGGCCGAGCAGCGGCAGCGAGGTGATGGAGGACTGGTAAAGGGCGTTGGACATGGTGGTTCCGAAAAAACGCGGAGCTAGGCGCACGGCCTGGAAAAGCGTCGTCCCCGCCGGCCCCCGCTACGGGGGCCTGGGCAGGGACTCAGGGGCATACGGTGGTGCCGCCGGCGGGCCGGCGGCACGGACTGCGATTTACTGCAAGGTCACTGCACGACCTGCGCCAGCGCGCCCGACTTGTACTGCTGGGCGATCGCTTCGAGCGCGACCGGCTTGATCTTCGAAGCCTGGCCTTCGCAGCCGAAGGCGATGTAGCGCGCCTTGCAGACCAGCTTGGCGGCTTCGCGGGCCGGCTTGAGGTATTCGCGCGGGTCGAACTTGCCCGGGTTCTCGGCGAAGAAGCGGCGGATCGCGCCGGTCATGGCCAGGCGGATATCGGTGTCGATATTGATCTTGCGCACGCCGAACTTGATGGCTTCCTGGATTTCCTCGACGGGCACGCCGTAGGTTTCCTTCATGTCGCCGCCGAACTGGCGGATTTCCTCGAGCAGTTCCTGCGGCACCGAGGACGAGCCGTGCATCACCAGGTGGGTGTTGGGGATGCGGGCGTGGATTTCCTTGATGCGGCCGATCGCCAGGATGTCGCCGGTGGGCTTGCGGGTGAACTTGTAGGCGCCGTGCGAGGTGCCGATGGCGATGGCCAGCGCGTCGAGCTGGGTGGCCTTGACGAAGTCGGCGGCCTGCTCGGGGTCGGTCAGCAGCATGGAGTGGTCCAGCTTGCCTTCGGCGCCGATGCCGTCTTCCTCGCCGGCTTCGCCGGTCTCGAGCGAGCCCAGGCAGCCGAGTTCGCCTTCCACGGTGACGCCGATGGCGTGCGAGAGCTGCACCACCTTGCGGGTCACGTCGATGTTGTACTCATAGTCCGACGGGGTCTTGCCGTCTTCGCGCAGCGAGCCGTCCATCATCACCGAGGAGAAGCCCAGGTCGATGGCGGCCTGGCAGATCGCCGGCGACTGGCCGTGGTCCTGGTGCATCACCACCGGGATATGCGGGTAGGCTTCCACTGCGGCTTCGATCAGGTGGCGCAGGAAGTGCTCGCCCGCATACTTGCGCGCGCCCGCCGAGGCCTGCATGATCACCGGCGCGTTGACTTCGTCGGCGGCCTGCATGATGGCCTGAACCTGTTCCAGGTTGTTGACGTTGAAGGCAGGCAGACCGTAGCCGTTTTCGGCGGCGTGGTCGAGCAGCTGGCGCATCGATACGAGTGGCATGTCAAACTCCTAAAGAAAGAATGGGGTGTCTCGGTATTTCTTTATGTCTTTCGAATTGTCGCTGGCACGCGCCTGCAGCTCTGGACGGCAAGGCACACATCCCGGCATCAGGCGCCAACCCTGACGATCTTCAGCGTATTGGTGCCACCGGGCTGCCCCATCGGCTCGCCGATGGTGAGCACGATGAAGTCACCGCGCTGCACCACGCCGCGCGCCAGCAGCAGTTCCTCGGCCTGCTCCAGCGCGGTGTCGCGGTCGGTGCTGGCTTCCAGCGGCAGCGCCACGACGTTGCGGTAGAGCTGCATCTTGCGCTGCGACGCCAGGTTGGGCGTCATGGCGTAGATCGGCACGTGAATGCGGTGCCGGCTCATCCAGAGCGCGGTGGCGCCGGAATCGGTCAGCGCGGCGATGGCCTTCACCTGCAAATGATAGGCCGTGAACAACGCGCCCATGGCGATCGACTGGTCGATGCGGGCGAAGGTCTGGTTCAGGAAATCGGTGTCGAGCTGGACCACCTCGGATTTCTCGGCCTCCACGCACACCGCGGCCATGGCTTCGACGGTTTCCACGGGATAGCGACCGGCGGCGGTCTCGGCCGACAGCATCACGGCGTCGGTGCCGTCCAGCACGGCGTTGGCCACGTCGGACACCTCGGCGCGCGTCGGCACCGGGTTGACGATCATGCTCTCCATCATCTGGGTGGCGGTGATGGTCAGCTTGTTGGCTTCGCGCGCCAGCCGGATCATGCGCTTCTGCAGCGCCGGCACGGCGGCATTGCCCACTTCCACGGCCAGGTCGCCGCGCGCCACCATGATGCCGTCGGAGGCCTGCAGGATCTCTTCCAGCACGCCCGGGCGGATCGCCTCTGCGCGCTCGATCTTGGCGATCATGCGGGTCTTGTGCTGGTGCGGCTGGCCGGCCACGGCGGCCAGCTGGCGCGCCATTTCCATGTCGGTGGCGTTCTTCGGGAAGCTCACCGCGACATAGTCCGCGCCCAGCGCCATGGCGGTCTTGATGTCCTCCATGTCCTTGGCGGTCAGCGCCGGCGCCGACAGCCCGCCGCCCTGGCGGTTGATGCCCTTGTTGTTGGACAGCTCGCCGCCGATCTTCACCGTGGTGAAGATCTCGTGGCCGAACACGCGGACCACCACCAGCACGATCAGTCCGTCGTTGAGCAGCAGCAGGTCGCCCGGGCCCACGTCGCGCGGCAGGTCTTCGTAGTCGAGGCCGGCGCGCTCTTGGTTGCCCAGCGAGCAGGTCGCGTCGAGGATGAAGGGGTCGCCGGGCTTGAGCGTGACCTTGCCGTGCTCGAACTTGCCCACGCGGATCTTGGGGCCTTGCAGGTCCGCCATGATGGCCACCTCGCGGCCGCAGGCCTGGGCCGCCTGGCGCACCAGCTGCGCGCGCTCGATATGGTCCTCGGCCTTGCCGTGGGAGAAGTTCAGGCGCACTACATCGACCCCGGCCGAGATCATGCGCGTGAGGACCTCCAGCGTGCTGGAGGCGGGACCGATGGTGGCGACGATCTTTGTCGAGCGGGTCATGAACACGTTTTCCTTGTGGTTGTGCGCCGCCGTCCGGCGAAGCCGGCGCGGCCTGCATCCTGCGAGCCCGGTAGCGCCGGCGCCAGGCCGGTGCCTTGCGCCGCGACGGCCCGCGGCGGACCGCTCATCCCGGACAGCATGCGCCGCCGGCCATGCCGCGCGAAGCCTGCATCTCAGCCCGCTGCGCGCTGTTCCAGCACTTCGAAGGCGGGCAGCTTCTTGCCTTCGAGGAATTCCAGGAATGCGCCGCCGCCGGTAGAGATATAGCCCACGCGGTCGGCGATGCCGTACTTGGCGATGGCAGCCAGCGTGTCGCCGCCGCCGGCGATGGAAAACGCCTTGGACTCGGCGATGGCTTGCGCCAGCACCTGCGTGCCATTGCTGAACTGGTCGAACTCGAACACGCCGACCGGGCCATTCCACACGATGGTGCCGGCGGCCTTGAGCTGGTCGGCCAGCATCTGCGCGGTCTTGGGGCCGATGTCGAGGATCATGTCGTCGTCGGCCACGTCATTCGCATCCTTGACGGTGGCAGCGGCGGTCGCGCTGAATTCCTTCGCGCAGACCACGTCCACGGGGATGGGCACCGAGGCGCCGCGGGCAGCCATGATGTCGATGATGGCGCGCGCGTCGCCGACCAGGTCGGCCTCGGCCAGCGACTTGCCGATCTTGAGCCCGGCCGCCAGCATGAAGGTATTGGCGATGCCCCCGCCGACGACCAGGTTGTCGACCTTGGCCGCCAGCGTCTTGAGGATGGTCAGCTTGGTGGACACCTTGGAACCGGCGACGATGGCCACCAGCGGACGCGCCGGCTGGCCCAGCGCCTTGCCCAGCGCGTCGATCTCGGCGGCCAGCAGCGGGCCGGCGCAGGCGATGGGCGCGTACTTGGCGATGCCGTGGGTGGTGGCTTCGGCGCGGTGCGCGGTGCCGAAGGCGTCGTTCACATAGACATCGCACAGCTTGGCCATCTTCTGCGCCAGCTCGTCGCTGTTCTTCTTCTCGCCCTTGTTGACGCGGCAGTTTTCCAGCAGCACCACTTCGCCGGGCTTGACCTGGCTCACCTCGCCGGTGCCGTCGACCCAGTTCTGCACCAGCCTGACCGGCTTGCCGAGCAGCTCGGACAAGCGCACGGCCACCGGCGCCAGCGAATCCTCGGGCTTGAACTCGCCCTCGGTCGGGCGGCCCAGGTGCGAGGTCACCATCACGGCGGCGCCCGCCGCGAGGCAGGCCTCGATGGCCGGCACCGAGGCGCGGATGCGGGTGTCTTCGGTGATATTGCCTGCGTCGTCCTGCGGCACGTTCAGGTCGGCGCGGATAAAGACACGCTTGCCGGCAATTTTGCCTTCGGAGATGAGGTCGGAGAGACGCAGCACAGAGGTCATGGCGAAGAGGAAGAGAGCAGAAATCGGGGAAATTCGGCATTTTACCTGATCGCAACAGCCGATTTGCGCGTTTGCCCACCTTGCGCGCCATGCTCCGGGTTAGTCATCCGGCACATTTGGCCCCAAAGCTGCCGCTTCCTTGCAACGCACCCCCGCTAAGTGGGGTGAAACAATCCGCGCCTGTCTCGTACTCTGCGCAAAAGCGTGCAATGGGCAGAGAAGTTATGCTTGCACGAACATAGCCAGAGGCCTGCATTCAGACGGGACCCACGGCACTGTGCCGGGATGCACTTTCGGGAAAGGGCGCCGGCGCCACACGGCATACGCCGTTGTCGCGAAGCGAGGGGTAATCATGAATGAGGACATGCACCGGGCGATCCGTGGCTTGTACGAGGGGATTCTTGACGCGCAGGCCTGGCAGCGCAGCCTGCACACGCTGAGCAGCATGGCCGGCAGCGCGCACGCTTCGATGATCGTGCGCGACACCGATCGTGACCTGATGACGGTCAACGAGATGGTGCGCCCGGTACAGGAACTGTTCGCCGCCTACGAGAACGAGTTCCACGAGATCGATCCAGGCAAGCTGTTCGCGCACAAGCTGTCGCCCGGCCAGTGGTATATCGACGCGCGCGATTTCGGCGAAGGCTCGATGCGGCGCAGCCCGTTCTACCGCGATTTCTTCCACCGGTTCGACCTGTGCTCGTACGCTGCCTGCCTGGTCGAGCGGCAACCGCACTACGAAGTGTATTTCGCCCTGCAGCGCTCGTTCTCGCAAGGTGTGTTCACCGAGGCCGACACGCGCGCGCTTGACTGGGCCCTGCCCCATATACGCAGCGCCATGGCCCTGCGCGACCGCACCATCGGGCTGTCGGTGCAGGCGCAGTTGTCGGCGCAGGTCCTGGAGCAGATGTCGTTCGGCGTGATTGCGTTCTCGCCCGAGCGCCGCGTGCTCCTGAGCAACGGCATCGGCGAGCGCTGGGTGCGGCGCCTGGACCCCGCCGGCAAGACCAGCGATTGGCAGCTCTCGCGTGCGCTGGCCGACATGGTGGCCGCCGCCTGCGAGCCCGGCAGCCTGCTGCCGGCCCAGGCCGCGCAGGCGCGCCACGCCGACGGCAACACGGCGCAGGTGGTCGTGCTGCCGCTGCCGCCTTCGCACTTGTTCGCGCTGCCGTGGCAAAAGCCGGCCGCGCTGGTGGTGATCCACGAAGAGGCACCGTCGGCGCAGCACCTGCCGCTGCTGCTGCGCGACATCTACGCCCTGACGCCGGCCGAGATCCGGCTGGCGAGCCTGCTGGCCACCGGCATGGGACTGCCCGAAGCCAGCGAGCGCCTGCGCGTGCGGCATGAAACCGCCCGCAGCCAGCTCAAGGCGATATTCCTGAAGACCGGCACCAGCACGCAGGCGCGGCTGGCTCGGCTGCTGACCCAGCTGGGCGCGGCGCTGGCCCCGGCCAGCGAAGGCGACACCCCGGCCTGACGCGCCGCAGGCAAGGCCTACGCGAACAAGCGCAGCCCGGTGTACACCGCCATGCCCGCCACGATCATGCCGACCATGCGCCGCGTCAGCAGGTAGAACAACAGCGCCACGGCGCCGGCCACCAGCTTGTAGTTGGTCGGCGCCGCCGAGAAGTGCCCTTGCCAGGTCATCAGGTCCGGCAGGATGATCGCGGCCAGCGCGGCCGCCGGCGCATAGCGCAGCGCGCGCTGGATGCGGTCGGGCACGCTCACGTGCTCGCCCGCCATCAGGAACAGGGCGCGCGTGACGATGGTCACCACCGCCATGCCGAACAGTGCGATCCAGATCTCGAGATGGCTCATGCGCGGTCCTCCCGCGATGGCGCCGACGATTGTGCGGACGACTGCGCCGACGATTGCGCCGACGACTGCGCGGACGCGATCGCATGCTCCGCCTTGCGGCGGCGGATACCGCGCAGGGTGGCGCGCGCCGCCAGCTCATCGCTGGCCATGCCCGCGGCGATCGCGCCCACCACCGCCGCCACCAGGCCAAGCCGGTACGGCAGATCGAAGCACAGCAGCGCCAGCGTGGCCGCCACCGCGACCGCCAGCAATGTCGAGCGCGAACGGATGGTGGTCACCATCACCGGAATCAGCGCCATGGTGCCGGCCAGCCCCAGGCCCCAGCTATCCGGAAAGGCGCTCGCCAGCACGATGCCGATGATGGACGACACCTGCCACATGGCGAAATTGGTCAGCGCCATGCCCCAGAAGTAGCCTTCCTTGCCGGGCTCGCGGTCCGGCGTGGCATAGCGCTGCATGAAATAGACGAAGTGCAGGTCGCCGTTGAACGAACCCAGCACGGTGCGGCGCCACAGCGGCAGGTAGCTGAAATGCGGCTGCAGCCCCGCGCTGAAGATCACGAAGCGCAGGTTGACGATGGCCGCGGTGAGCCAGATCGTCCACAGCGGCAAACCCGCCGCAAACAGCGGCAGCACGGCCAGTTGCGCCGAACCCGCGTAGACCAGCAGCGACATGCCGATGGCCTCAGGCACGTTCATGACCGACTTGCTCATGGCCACGCCGGTCACCAGCCCCCAGGAAAACACCGCCGGCAGCGACGGCGCGAAATAGCGCGCACCTTCGATAAAACCCGAGCGTTCGGCCGGATCAAAACGCTGCCAGGCGCGCTGCAGGGCCTGGGGGGACTGGAAAGTCATGACTCAAGGGATCGGGATGGGGCGGCACCGGGGAAAAACGAAGCCAGCACAGATGCTGGCACTCCCGGCGCGCGGGCAAGCGGCCATTATAGGCCCTGCCCGCGCCATCGTAAGCATCCGCTTAACTCGAATTTTGCGTGCCGGGAACCAGATCTCCCGGTCTTGGCTGGTCTCGTCTTCAAAGCGCGAGAGCGCTCGCCAACGCCAACGCCAGCACAACCTCAAGCAATCAACGGATCAGCGGATCAGCGGATCAATCAGTCAATCGAAGCCCCCACGCTCTTCACTACCCCCGCCCACTTCTGCCGGTCCGCCTTCACCGTGTTGCGGAACTGGTCGACCGTCTCGACGCGCGGCGAATTCCCCGCTTCGATCAGCTTCTGCCGGATGGCGGGCGTTTCCAGCGCCACCTTGACCGCGTCGTTGAGCTTCTTGCTGATATTCGGATCCAGCCCCTTGGGCCCGAAGAAGCCGAACCAGATCGTGCTGTTGAAGCCCGGCAGGCCGCTCTCGCCGATGGTCGGCACTTCGGGGATCACCGCCACGCGGCTCTTGGTGGTCACACCCAGCAAGCGCACCTTGCCGGCACGGTACTGCGGCAGCACGCTCTGCACCTGGTTGAAGATGCAGCAGACTTCGCCCTTGAGCACGGCCTGCAGCGCGTCGGGGCCGCCCTTGTATGGCACGTGGACCATGTCCAGGCCGGCGCGCGCGTTGAATTCGGCGAAGGCCAGGTGGGTGCCGGTGCCATTGCCGGTGGAGGCGTAGTTGTACTTGCCCGGGCTGGCCTTGACCTTCTCGATGAACTCCTTGACCGACTTCACGTCGAGCACGGCGGGATTCACGGTCAGCACGTTGGACACTTCGACCAGCGGCGCCACCGGCGTGAAATCGGCTTCGGCGTCGAACGGCAGGCTCTTGTACAAGGCCGGGTTGATGCCGTGCGTGGCAGCGGTGCCGAGCAGCAGGGTGTAGCCGTCGGGCTTGGCGTGGGCCACCACTTCGGAGGCCACGTTGCCGCCGGCGCCGGGCCGGTAGTCGTAGATGATGGTGGTCTTGAGCGACTTCTGCAGCGATTCCTGCAGCGTCCGGCCCACCATGTCCACGCCCGAGCCCGCGGTGAAGCCCATCAGGATGGTGATGGGCTGGGCCGGCCATGCCGGGTCCTGGGCGCGGGCCGGCGCCGAGAGCGCGCAGATCGCCGCCAGCGCGCCAAGGCCGGCGGCCAGGCGCGAAGGGCGGGTACGGAAGGAAATGCGGCGGGAAGCAATGCGGAACATGGGGGGCACCGTCGGAAGTGGAAATGAATGTGGAGCTACGGCAAATGGGGCGTGCCGGCCGGGGTCTGCCGCCCCGGGCCAAGCCAGCAAGATACCAATGATCCGCCGCATCACCAACGATCCAGTTCGCTTGACGGTATGCCATGTTGGTATAAGCAGACATGGCGCGCCGCCCGCGGGCAGCTAGCTGCGCAGCAGCCCCACCAGCTCGTCGATGTCGGGCAGCGGCGCCGCGGTCCCGGCCAGGCCTGCCCCGCCGTCTTCCCCCGCCTCCAGGATGCCGTCGGCCAGCGCGCGCTTGCCGTGATGCAGCGCGAGGATGCGCTCCTCGATGGTGCCGGCGCTGATCAGGCGGTACACCGTGACCGGGCGCTGCTGGCCGATGCGGTGGGCGCGGCCCATGGCCTGGTCTTCGGCGGCCGGGTTCCACCACGGGTCGGCGATGATCACGTAGTCGGCCGCGGTCAGGTTGAGGCCGAAGCCGCCGGCTTTCAGGCTGATCAGGAAGACATCGCCCTCGCCGGCCTGGAAGGCGGCCACGCGCCGGGTGCGCTCCGCCGCGGGGGTCGCGCCGTCGAGGTATTGCCAGGCCAGCCCGGCCTGGTCCAGGCCGCGGCGCAGCACCTGCAGGAAATCGACGAACTGGCTGAACACCAGCGTCTTGTGGCCGTTGGCGGCCAGCTCGCCGGCCAGCTGCACGAAGGCGCGCAGCTTGGCGCCCTCCTGCCCGGGATCCAGCTCGGGCGTGACCAGGCGCGCGTCGCAGGCCGCGCGGCGCAGCCGCATGAGCTGCGCCAGCACGTGGATGCGAGCCTCGGGGGCGGGCTGGCCTTGCCTGGTCCGGCGTGCCGGCGCGGCCACGGCGGCCTCGGCTGCGGCCAGCGCCTGGCGGCGCAGCGCTTCGTAGTGCGCGGCTTCCACCGCGTCGGGCTCGACGCGCAGGACCAGCTCGGTGCGCGGCGGCAGTTCGTCGAGCACCTGGGCCTTGGTCCGGCGCAGCACGAAGGGCGCGATCATGCGGCGCAGGCGCTGGGCGGCTTCGCGCACGCCGTTGCGCTCGATGGGCACGGCGAAGTGTTCGTTGAAGCGGACCAGCGAGCCGAGCAGCCCCGGGTTGCAGAACCGCATGATCGACCACAGCTCGGCCAGCCGGTTCTCGACCGGCGTGCCGGACAGCGCCATGCGGAACCCGGCCTTGAGCTCGAAGATCGCCTGCGAGCGCTTGGTGGCGGCGTTCTTGAAGGACTGCGCCTCGTCGGCGACGATCGTGTGCCACTCGCGCTCGCAGAACGCTTCGCGCGCCTGCAGCAGCAGGGTGTAGGACACGATCACCACATCGAAGGCGCCCGCCTGCCCGAGCAGCGCCGCGCGCTCGCCTTCGGCATAGATATGCACGCGCAGCGTCGGCGCGAAGCGGCGCGCCTCCTCGGCCCAGTTGCCGCACACGGAGGTCGGGGCGATCACCAGCGCCGCGCCGCCGGGCGCGCGCGCCAGCATCACCGCCAGCGCCTGCAGGGTCTTGCCCAGGCCCATGTCGTCGGCCAGGCAGGCGCCGAAGCCAGCCTCGGCCAGCGACATGGCCCAGCGATAGCCGTCTTCCTGGTAGGGCCGCAGCTCGGCCGCCAGGTTGGCGGGCAGCGCGGCCCGGCTGGCGCGCGCGCCGCGCAGGCGCCGCACGCGCTCGCGGAAATGGCTGTCGGGGTCGACCCCGGCGCCGGCCAGCACATCATCCAGCCAGGGCGCGGCCATGAGCGGCACGCGGATGCCGTCGGGCGCGCCGTGCGCCACGCTGGCGAGGTCGCGCAGCCGGGCGTGCAGGCTGCGCGTGAGCGCCACGTAGACCCCCTGCCCCATCGGCATGAAGCGCCCGGCGTGGCTGCCGGCCCAGGCCAGCAGTTCGCCCAGCTGCGCCACCAGCCCCTCGGCCACCTTGAGCTCGCCGACCAGCTTGAACCATTCGCTTTCGGTTTCGATATGCACCGCCAGCCGGGCGATGTCCGCGCTGGCCACCTTCAGCTCCTTGCCCCGGGGCCACTCCAGGGCCAGCACGCCGGCCAGGCCGGGCAGCGCCTCCACCACGGACAACGCCTCCTCGGGATCGGCCAGGGCCCAGTCGTACTCGCCGCTCTCCGGCGCGCGCGGCACCAGGAACGGCAGCGCATCGAACACCTCGGCCACGTTGGCAAGCTCCGCGGCCAGGTCGCGCTGGGTGGCGAGCGTCTCGCCCTGGACCGCGGCCATGAGACGTTCGCGTCCGCTGCCCGGCGCCAGCCGCGGGCCGAGCGGCCCGAGCGGCGTCACCGCCAGGCGCAGCGCCAGGCCTTCGCCCAGCGGCGCCAGTTCGGCGCGCAGGCGGCTCTCGGTCTCGAGCTCGCGCGTGCCGCCGCCATGGTCGGAATGCACCTGGAAATGGCCCGACAGCGCGCGCAGCGTGGCATCGAGCTGGCCTTGCGCCTCGGCCGGCACTGCCAGTCCGCCGGCGATCAGCTGCGCCGCGCCTTGCTGCGCCGGCGTCAGGCGGATCACGCGCAGGCGCTGCGAGCCTTCGCGCAGCACGGTGACCTGGCGCAGCGCTTGGGCATCGGCGCGGCTGCCGGCGGGCAGGAAGCTGTCCATGGCCGGCGCCTCGCGCAACGGCGGAGAGATGCGCAGCACGTAGCGCGCGCCTTCGCGCACCACCTCCAGCGTGGGGGCGCCTTCCACCACTTCCAGCGTCTGCTCGGGGGCCTGCGCCAGCACCACGCCCGGATGGCCGACCAGGGCCAGCATGGCGGCGGCGCGGTCGAGCACATGGCGGCGGCGGTAGGACTGGTCGCGCCGGATCGCGCGCRCCACGCGGGCGTCCCACGGTTCGAGCCGGTCGTCTTCCGCCAGCTTGGCCAGCGGCAGCGGGCGCGGCTTGTTCCAGCCGCGCGGCCCGCGCAGCTGCTCGAGCGGCTCGATCGCGCCGACGGCGCCGTCGGCGTCCAGCGTGACCGCCCACAGCAGCCGGCTGGCGCTGGCGCCGTCGGGCGCGCGCGTGTCGCCGGCCAGCGCCTGCAGCGCGTCGAGCGCCAGCCGCCAGCTTTCGCGTCGCTGGCCGGCGAAGAAGTGCTCAGGCACGGGTTCGCCGGCCGCCAGTGCCACCGCGCCCTCCAGTTGCCCATCCAGCCAATGCAGGCCACAGGCCTGCAGGCGGCCCCGCAGGCCTGCGATGGCCTCGGCGCGGGCGGCTTCGGGCTGGCGGCGCCCGCTGGCCGGCACCCCATCGCCCAGCCAGGCGCGCAGCAGCACGCGCCAGAACTGCGCCAGTGGCGGGACGTCCGGATGCAGGACGAAGGCGGCTTCGTCCAGCCGCGCGTCGCCGCGCTGCGCGTCCAGGGCGTGCACCCACAAGCCCCAGCGCCCTGCCGCCGTGGGCGCGCGCGCGCCCGATTCCGCCTGGCAGAACTTGCGGGCCCGCTCGAGATGCGCGGGCGAGCGCTGCGCCAGCAGGGACAGCGGGTAGAACGGTGCCAGCGTGGCATCCATCAGGCCCGTGCGTTCCCCGGATCCGGCCCGCAGCTGCTTGAGCGCAGCCTCGAAACCGGCCTGGGCAGCGGGCCAGTCGCCTTCCTGCACGCGGGCAAGCGCGCGCCGTGCCGTCTCGTCCCCGCCCGCGTTGCCGGCCTGCAGCAGCGCCAGCGCCCCCGTGACATCGCCCGCGTAGAGTTGCCCCATGGCCAGCGCGCCGCGGACAGGGGCCGGCACCGCCGGCGCATCCGCGCGTGCGCGGGACAGCGCGTAGTCCAGGCAGGGCCGCATCCGTGGGTCCCAGTCGTGGTGGAGGGACGCCAGCGCATGCAACACGATGCGCCAGCGGTAGTCCGGCGCCACGCGGTCGAGCAACTGCGCGTCGCCGGCGTCCAGCATGGCGTCCACCAGCGCTTCGGCCTGGCCGGCGCTGTCGCCGAACCGCGCCAGCAACGGCTCGATCACGGACTGCGCCGCGCCGGAAAAGAGGGCCTCGCGCAGCTGGCCGGCAAGCGGGCTGGTGCGTAGGTCGGCAAAGCGGGACGTAGGCGGCAGGGGCACGGGCGGGGCGGCGGCGGACACAATGTGACGATTTTAAGCCCCGCCGGCCCCGTGCCCGCGTTGGCACGTGGGGTCCCGGGGTTTACAATGTCGCTTTTGCATGGCTGACGGCGCACACGGAGCAAACCATGTCGATGGCGGATCGCGACGGAAAAATCTGGATGGACGGCAAGTTGATCGAATGGCGTGACGCCAAGATCCACGTGCTCACCCATACCCTGCACTACGGCATGGGCGTGTTCGAGGGCGTGCGCGCCTACAAGACGCCGGCCGGCACCGCGATCTTCCGTCTCAAGGAACATACCCGCCGCCTGTTCAACTCGGCCAAGATCTTCCAGATGGCGATGCCTTTCGACGCGGCCACGCTGGAAGCGGCGCAGCTCGAAGTGGTCAAGGCCAACCAGCTCGAGTCCTGCTATATCCGCCCGCTGGTGTGGATCGGCTCGGAAAAGCTGGGCGTCTCGGCCAGGGGCAACACCATCCACGTGGCGATCGCCGCGTGGCCGTGGGGCGCATACCTGGGCGAAGAAGGCCTGGAGCGCGGCATCCGCGTCAAGACGTCTTCGTTCACCCGCCACCACGTCAATGTGTCGATGGTGAGGGCCAAGGCCAGCGGCTACTACATCAACTCGATCCTGGCCAACCAGGAAGCCACCAGCCTCGGCTATGACGAAGCGCTGCTGCTAGACACCGAAGGCTACGTCAGCGAAGGCTCCGGCGAGAACGTGTTCGTGGTGCGCGACGGCGTGATCTACACCCCCGACCTGGCTTCCTGCCTGGACGGCATCACGCGCGACGCCATCCTCACCATCGCCGGCGACCTGGGCATCCCGGTGCGCGAAAAGCGCATCACGCGCGACGAGGTCTACTGCGCCGACGAAGCGTTCTTCACCGGCACCGCCGCCGAGGTCACGCCGATCCGCGAGCTGGACGACCGCCTCATCGGCGAAGGCCGCCGCGGCCCGGTGACCAAGCGCGTGCAGGACGCGTTCTTCGCCGCCGTGGGCGGCACCAGCGAGCAGTACAAGCACTGGCTGACGCTGGTCTGAACGTGACCACGCCGAGGCGCAACACTGAGTCGAATCACCCAGTCACCGAATTACCGAAGCTGACCTGTTCACCGGGCTCCCGTCCGGTCCACGCAACGGACCGGACGGGGAAACGGATTCCAGTTCCACACAAGACCAAAACCATCCCCGCAACACCATGACGCAAACCGCCTCCGTAATCGAAATCGGCGCAGAAGACCTTCCGCTGCACTGCCCCACCGGCAACACGCCCGCGTGGAACTACCATCCGCGCGTCTTCCTCGACGTGACGGACACCGGCGAAGTGAAGTGCCCGTATTGCGGCACCGTCTACAAGCTCAAGGCAGGCACCGTCATCAAGGGTCACCACTGACACGCGCCACGCCTGACCGCGCCGACTCGACGCTCCGGCCCGCCAGCAGGCGCGCCGGAGCGTCGGCGTGCGCGGCGCGCGTGGAACGCAAGGCCCGCACCGTCCGCACCACCCGTATCACGCCCCTTTATCCGGCAGCGCTCCATCCATGAAAAAAGCCCTCGTCATCGCCCCCAACTGGATCGGCGACGCCCTGATGGCGCAGCCGCTCTTCTCGCTCATGAAAGCGCGCCATCCGCGCCTGCTCATCGACGCCCTCGCCCCCAAGTGGGTGGCGCCGGTGCTGGCGCGCATGCCCGAGATCAACCAGGTTTTCCCCAGCGAACTGGCGCACGGCAAGCTGCAGCTGTCGGCGCGGCTGATGTTCGCGCAGCAGCTCAAGAACGAAGGCTATGACGCAGCCTACGTGCTGCCCAACTCGCTCAAGTCGGCATTGATCCCCTGGCTGGCCGGCATCCCGCTGCGCATCGGCTACCGCGGCGAAGCGCGCTTCGGCATGCTCAATATCCGCCACGCCAACCCGCCGCGCGACCAGCGCCCGCCAATGGTCGAGCACTATGCGCGGCTGGCGCTCAAGCCCGGCGCGCGCCTGCCCGAGCACCTGCCCGAGCCGCGCCTGCGCACCGATCCCGCGCGCATGGCCAAGACCGCCGAGCGTTTCGGCATCCCGCCGCAGACGCGCCTGATCGCCTTCTGCCCGGGCGCGGAGTTCGGCCCGGCCAAGCGCTGGCCGGCGGCGCATTTCGCGGAGCTGGCGCAGATGCTCAAGCGCTCGTTCCCGTACGCGCAGATGATCACGCTGGGCTCGCCCAAGGACGCGGAGATCGCCGCCGAGATCGTCAAGGGCGCGCCCTTCGTGCGCAACCTGTGCGGCCAGACCTCGCTGGACGATGCCGTGGACCTGCTCGCGCTTTCCGAAGGCGCGGTGTGCAACGATTCCGGCCTGATGCACGTCACCGCGGCGCTGAACCGGCCCCAGGTGGCGGTGTTCGGCTCCAGTGACCCGCGCCATACCCCCCCGCTGTCGCAGGCTGCTAGTATCATGTGGCTGCAGCTCGAATGCAGTCCGTGCTTCAAACGCGAGTGCCCCCTGGGTCACCTGCGCTGCCTGAAAGATATCGAACCCGAAATGGTGTTCGTGGAGCTGCGCAAGCTCCTGCACCGCGCCTGACGCACCAAGCGCCGGCCCGCAGTTCGTGTCAATCCGGCCAACGAATCCTGAGTCCAGTCACCATGCCTCGTTTTGCCCGCCTGTTCGATTCCGCCGAAGACATTGTCGAAGCCTTTCGCGAAGCCATGAAACTGCGCGATGCGGATGGCTCGCTGCGCCTGTGGCTGGATGAGGACTCGGTCACCTGCGTGATGCCGGACGGCCAGCGCCTGATCGGCCACGAGCAGTTGCGCCAGGCCTTCGCCCAGCTGCTCGAGCTGCAGCCGGTGCTGATCGACGTGATCGAGACCAGCAGCCATGCCTCGCTCGGCGTGGCCATCTTCGACGTGACCGAGGCGCTGCGCTTCGGCGACGACCGCGTCGAGGCGGACCTCTACGTGCACACCACCTACGTGCTGATGCAGAACCACGAGGGCTGGCGCCTCGCGCATATCCACTGCAGCCCGGCCAACGCCGCCCAGGTCGCCGCCGTCAGCACGGCGCCGGGCCAGGCTCTGCATTAGTGGATTGCCGGACTGGCGCACGAGATACCCAACGCAGCATGACCGCATTCGGCAGCGGTCGCCGCATGCCCTGGTGGCTGTCCGGCGGCCACACCCAGACCATCATCCCCGCGCGCTTTACCCGGCGCCCGCGCACGGCCTTCAGGCGCGAACGCTGGACGGCGCCCGACAGCGACTTCATCGACCTCGACTGGACCACCCACGCGGTCACGCCGGATACGCCGCTGCTGGTCATGTTCCACGGCCTGGAAGGCAACTCGGAGAGCCACTACGCGCAGACCATGATGCATGCGCTGGCCGCGCGCGGCTGGCAGGGCGTGGTCCCGCATTTCCGCGGCTGCTCTGGCGAGCTGAACCTGGCGCCGCGCTTCTACCACTCCGGTGACGCGCAGGAGATCCGCTGGATCCTGGAGCGGCTGCACCGGGAGTACTGCGCGCACGGGCGCAAGCTGCTGGTAGTGGGCATCTCGCTGGGCGGCAACGCGCTGCTGCGCTACCTGGGCGAGGAAGGGGGCGGTGCGCGCTTCGTCAGCGCGGCGGCATCGGTCTCGGCGCCGCTGGACCTGGCCGGCGGCGGCGCGGCGCTCTCGCAGGGGTTCAACATGCTCTATACGCGCATGTTCCTGCAGACGCTCAAGCGCAAGTCGCAGGAGAAGCTGCGCCAGTATCCCGGCCTGTTCGACCGCACCGCCATGCTTGCCAGCCGCGACCTGTACGCCTTCGACAATATCGTGACGGCCCCGCTGCATGGCTTTCGCGATACCGACGATTACTGGAAGCGCGCTTCCAGCAAGCCAGTGCTCGGCGCCATCGCCGTGCCGACCCTGGTGCTCAATGCGCGCAACGATCCCTTCCTGCCGGCGCGCCACCTGCCCGGCCCCGCCCAGGTCAGCCCGCAAGTCCGGCTGGAGCAGCCGGAACACGGCGGTCACGTCGGTTTCATGACGCCGCGCGAAGATCTGCTGCGGGCGTTGCCCGTGCTGCCGTATGCCGGCCATATCGAGTGGCTGCCGGCGCGCATCCTGCAGTATTTCGACTCGGTCGCATAGGCTATCGGCGCTAGCGGCGCTAGCGGCGGCGCCGGGCGCGGCGAGATTCACCGGCGGGAAGGCCTGCTCCAGGGCTTCCCGCACAGGAGACAGCAACAATGGACGAGACAGTCAAGCAAGCCATGGCCCGCTGGCCCAACGTACCTAACTGCTACGGCTGGCTGGCGCTGGACCGGCGCGGGCAATGGCGCATGCGCAATGAGTATGCCCAGCAGAACGGCCTGTCGGGCGACCCGATCCGGCACCCGGCGCTGGTGGCCTTTATCGAGCGCAACTACCAGCACGACGAGCGCGGCGCCTGGCATTTCCAGAACGGACCGCAGCGCGTATTCGTTGCGCTGGCCTACGCGCCATGGATCGTGCGGCTGCACGAAGGACGGCTGCACACCACCACGGGGCGCGCCTTCACCCTGCGCGGCTGCCATGCGGACGAACACGGCAACGTGGTCCTGGCAGGCGAGATCGACGGGCAAGCAGGTGGCGGCGTCACCGCCGCGTTGTTGCACGACCATGATCTCGACGCGTTTAGCAGCGCCTGCACCTGGCATGGCGAGGCGTGCGGCGGCAATCTCGGCGTGTCCCATTTCCACGGCACCGATGTGCCGATCGAGCCGATCATCGAGGACGAAGTGCCGTCGCGCTACGGTTTCGTGCGGCAGCCCGCGCCGCCCGCAGGCGAAAACGCAGCCTGAGCCAGGGGCGCGGGCCGCTAGTTCGGCATGCCCTTGTTGTCCTGCTTTTCCTCGCGATACTGGCGTTCGAGCTGGTGCAGGCGCGCATCGACCTCCGACAGCGTGTAGAAATCCCCGTCGCCGGCCTTGCGCGCGATCTGCAATTGTTCGATGGCGGCCTGGTAGGCGCCGTCGACCGCGTACTTCTCGGCCAGCGCCTGGTGCTGCTGCACGCGCCGGCCCTGGGCCGCATAGGCCCGCGCCAGCATGTCCCACCATTCCGAGCGCGAGAGATCCTCGCGCGTGCGTTCGCGCAGGAAGGCCACCGCCTGGTCCAGGCGCCCCGCGCCCAGCAGGGTCGCCGCGTAGCTCACCGCCACCGCGTGCGATAGCGGGAAGGCCTTCATCGACGCCACCGCCTGGTTCAGCGCTTCCTGGGGCCGGCCCTGGCCGCGCGCCAGTTCGATCGCCATCACGTCGAGCATGGGGCTGCCCGAGGTCGCGCCGGGGATATTGCCGTAGAGCCGGCGCGCTTCGGCCAGCGACTGCTCGGCCGCGGCAAGGCGGCCCAGGCGCTGCTCGGCGAAGGCGATGCCGTAGTACAGCGCCGGCGTGCGCGCCGGCGAGGCCCCGGCCAGCTGCGCTTGCAGCGCGGTGCGGGCGTTCTGCACGTCGCTCGGCGTGGTTTCCTGGATGATGCGGGCGCGCATGCGCGCGAATTCGTATTCTGGCGTGCTGGCGACGCGGCGCACCGCCACATGGCTGACGCGGTCCTGCATGTCGGCGATACGCTCCGAGGTCAGCGGGTGGGTACGCACATAGGCAGGCACCGAGCTTTCCGAGATGCCCATCACCCGCTGCAGGCGCTTGAAGAAGTCCGGCATGCCCTGCGGATCGAAGCCGGCCGCGGTCATGATCTGGAAGCCGACGCGGTCGGCCTCGCGCTCGGCGCCGCGCGAGAACGACAGCTGGTTGGCCACCGCCGCGGCCTGCCCGCCCACTGCCAGCGCCGACGCCGCGTCGCCGCTCTTGGTGGCGGCCAGGCCCGCCAGCACCATCGATGCCAGCGCGATCCACATCGACTGGTCCTGCGAGGTGATGCCGCGCGCGATATGGCGCTGCATCACGTGGCCGATTTCGTGGCCGAGCACCGAGGCCAGTTCCGACTCCGTGTCCGACTGCACCAGCAGGCCGGAATGCACGCCGATATACCCGCCCGGCAGCGCGAAGGCGTTGATGCTGCGGTCACGCACCGCGAACAGCTCGAAGCCGGTGGCAAAGGTGCCCGACCCCGTCGAGCCCGAGATGTTCTGCCGGCGCGCCGCCTGCACCAGCCGGTAGCCGAGCGCGTTCAGGTAGTCGGCCAGCAGCGGGTCCACCACATAGTCCGGATCGCGCCGGATGTCGCGCATGATGCGCTCGCCCAGGCGCCGTTCCATGTCGGGCGTGAGCGAGGCGGTGGAGGGATCGCCAAGATCCGGCAACTGCACGCCACTGGTTTCCACCACCGTGTTATTGGTACGCAACCCGAACTCGGATTTCTGGCCCGCCTTCACGCTGCGGTTCAGGTTGTCGTAGACCTGGTCGCTGCCGTCTGCGCCGCCCGCGGCATCCGCGGCGGTGCGCGCGGGATCGTTCAGCAACTGGCGCTGCTGCGGCCAGGCGGGCAGTGCCATGGTCAGCGCCAGCAGCGCCGCAAGCGAGCGGCGCACGAGCATCGGAGGGACCAGGAAAGCGGCGGGTCCGCCATGCCGCATGCGAGCCTCGGGCGAGTCCGGGCTTGCCTGTCGGGCGGGCGAGGAGAGCGCTCCGCGGAGCGTTGAATTCTTGCGCATCTTGCTATGATAGCGGCCTCTGGAAGCCATTCCCATCGGGCATCCCCGGGCTTGGCCCGGGCCCTGCCAGACGTTGAGCCCGCGGGCGCGGCGAAGCATCCGTGCCGTGCCGTTTTTTCCGCAACTCCCCTCGATTCCCGTCCACGCCATGAGCCAGCTCACCCATTTCGATTCCGCCGGACAAGCCCATATGGTCGACGTCGGCACCAAGGCGCACAGCCACCGCGTGGCCATCGCCACTGGCGCCATCACCATGCTGCCGGCAACCTTCGCGTTGGTGCGCGACGGCACCGCCAAGAAGGGCGACGTGCTGGGCATTGCGCGCGTGGCCGCCATCATGGCCACCAAGCGCACCTCCGACCTGATCCCCCTGTGCCATCCGCTGGCGCTCACCAAGGTTGCGGTGGACTTTGCGCTGGACCAGGCCGCCGCCACCGTGCGCTGCACCGTGCGCGCCGAGACCCACGGCCAGACCGGCGTGGAAATGGAAGCGCTGACCGGCGTCCAGGTCGCGCTGCTGACCATCTACGACATGTGCAAGGCAGTGGACCGGGGGATGGTGATGGGGGATGTGAAGTTGCTGGAGAAGCATGGGGGGAAGTCGGGGGACTGGGTGGCAACCCCGTGATCTAAAAATGGTCTTCGGCCTTGGGGGAATCCGAAGTGTTTGCGTTTCTGCCTGCGTATCGAACGGCGACTCCCCGCATTGGCTCCTCGCGTTGACTCCTCACTTAGGCGAACCGTCGAATCGCGAAAGCAGAAGTCACAAGGCAAGCCGCCGTCTAGACTTGATCCAGCTGACGAGTCCACCACCGCGCCCAAAGGAGACCGGCTATGTTGACGCAGAAGACAAAAGACATCGTGAAGGCAACTGCGCCGGTGCTGGCCGAACATGGCTCCGCCATCGTAAAGCGCTTCTATGAACGCATGCTCGGCGCGCATCCCGAGCTGAAGAATGTGTTCAACATGGCGCATCAGGAGCAGGGGCAGCAGCAGGAAGCACTCGCGCGCGCGGTCTACGCGTATGCCGAGAATATCGAGGATCCGAGCAGCCTGGCGGCAGTGCTGAAAAACATTGCCAACAAGCATGCGAGCCTGGGCGTCAGGCCTGAGCAGTATCCGATTGTCGGGGAGCATCTGCTGGCGGCCATCAAGGAGGTACTAGGCGGCGCCGCGACGGAAGAGATTATCTCCGCATGGGCACAGGCTTACGGGAACCTTGCAGACGTGCTGATGGGCATGGAAAGCGAGCTGTACGAGCGGTCCGCGGAGGAACCCGGGGGCTGGACCGGCGGGCGTACCTTTGTCGTTCGCGAGAAGCGGCCCGAAAGCAGCGTGATCACGTCGTTCATCCTCGAGCCCAAGGATGGCGGCCCCGTGTTGAACTTCGAACCCGGTCAATACATCAGCATCGCAGTCGACGTGCCTGCGCTCGGTGTGCGGCAGATTCGCCAGTACAGTCTGTCGGATATGCCAAACGGGCGCAGCTATCGAATCTCGGTGAAGCGTGAAGGCGGCGGTACGAACCCTCCGGGGCATGTGTCGTGCCTCTTGCATGATCATGTCAAGGTTGGAGACGAGGTTCAGCTGGCAGCGCCGTATGGCACCTTCCATATCGATGTCGATGCCAGGACCCCGATCGTCCTGATCAGCGGTGGCGTGGGGCTGACGCCCATGATCAGCATGCTCAAAAGGGCAATACAAGACCCGCAGCGGCAAGTGGTATTCGTGCATGGCGCGCGCAACAGCGGGGTACACGCCATGCGTGACCGGCTGCGTGAAACCGCCAAGACGTATGCCAATCTCGATGTGATCGTGTTCTACGACGACCCGCTGCCGCAGGATGTTGCTGGCCGGGACTACGATTACGCAGGGCTTGTCGATGTCAAGGCGATCAAGGATGCGATCCTGCTGCCCGATGCCGACTATTACATCTGCGGGCCGATCCCCTTTATGCGCATGCAGCATGACGCGCTGAAAGAGCTGGGAATCCAGGAGCCGCATATTCACTACGAAGTGTTTGGGCCAGACCTGTTCGCCGAATAGGAGGCAATAGGAGGAAGTAGCAGGAAGCCGGCCGGAACCATTTGCGCGGTGCCGTCCGGCAGCGCCGTGGCCTGTCGGACATTCCCGCGGCAATGCGTGAAGTTCCATCAGCATGGTGGCAACTCGGCGGACCGGGCGCGGCAGGAACCCAAGCCCACCCGGCGGGCGCCACGGGAGCGCGCCGCCCGCCGGGGTATCGAGGCCGTCCCTCGCCAGCGTCCGCGATTCGTGTCGCGACCGACATGATCTGGCGCCCATGCGTATTCCGCTGTAACAAGCGTAACGCGGCATTTCGCCAGCCGTGGGGCGCGCGCCGCCTGGGGCAAATTGGTATTCAATGCAGTTTAGGGGGCGCCAATGCGCCGCCGGCGGGGTGTCGTCCCGCGATCATCCATGGGTGAGCAACATGAACGGGCGTAGGTTTGGCCAGCTTCTGCTGGTGGTGGCAGCGCTGGCGGTCAGCGGGACCGCCCTGGCGGGAGGGGGTGGCGGCCATGGCGGCGGCGGGCACGGCGGCGGTGGATGGCACGGCGGCGGTGGATGGCATGGCGGCGGATGGCATGGCGGATGGCACGGCAGCGTGGGCGTCGTGATCGGTCCCGGTTTCGGCTATGGCTATGGTTATGGCTGGGGCTACCCCTATCCGTACTACGCGCCCGGCTACTACTATCCGCCCGTAGTCGCGGCACCGTCGGGGCCGCCGCAATATATCGAGCAGGGCCAGGATGGCCCGGTCGACATGGGCGGCCCGGCAGCCGCGGCGCCCGCTCCCGCGCAGGCGTTCTGGTATCACTGCGGCCGGCCGGATGGCTATTACCCGTATATCAAGGCCTGCCCGGGCGGGTGGGAGAAGGTACCGGCCCAGCCACCGGCCTGAGCGCGCGCAGAGAACGCGTACCCGTGCGCTCGCGGCATCGCCTTGCGGCCGCGTGCGACGGTTTTCTTGACTGACGATTTGCTGACCGAGGTACCGAGGTGCAGAGATGAAAACGTTGATCCGTCCAGCTTTGGCCAAACGCCCCGTCTTGCTGGCCCTGCCTTTGGCCGCCCTGGTGCTGGCCGGCTGCGCCGTGATGCCCAGTGGCCCCAGCGTGATGGTGCTGCCGGGCACGGGCAAGAACTTCGACCAGTTCCGCGCCGACGACTATGGTTGCCGCCAGTTCGCCTTCGGGCAGGTCGGCGGCGTGACCGCCAACCAGGCCGCCACCACCAGCGCGGTCGGCAGCGCCGCGGTGGGCACGGCGCTGGGCGCGGCGGCGGGCGCGGCCTTCAACGGCGGAGCGGGCGCGGCGGTAGGTGCGGGCGTGGGCCTGCTGACCGGCGCCGCGGTTGGTGCGGGCAACGCGCAATATGCCGGCTATGGCAGCCAGCGCCAGTACGACGCGGCCTATGTGCAATGCATGTACGCCAGCGGCCACCGCGTGCCGGTCTATGGCCAGATGGTGTCGTCGGCCCCGCGGCCGGCAGCGCCGACCTACTACTATCCGCCTCCGCCCCCGGGCTACGTTCCGCAGTAGCGACCGGCCAGCCAGTCCCGCATCCCGTGCCCGCGCAGGCCTGATGCCGCGCGGCGCGGGATGTGTCTATTCGGGGTCGTCCTCCGCATCGTCCTGGGCATCGTGCGCCTGCCCATGCCCGGGCATCGCCTGGCTGCGCGACTGCACCCAGTCGCAGAACGCCTGCGGCCGCGCGGCCGCGTCCACCTCGGAACAGGCGTGGGCCAGTTCGGCAAACTGGTGCGCTTCGTCACCGGCATAGTAGAAACGCAGGCGCTCCAGCCAGGCGCGGCCCTGCGCGGGATCGCCGGTCAGCGCCAGCAGCCAGGCGGTGCGCGCGATCATCGTCGGCGTGGGCAGCAGGTGTACGGCGGCGATATGCGGCCCGAGCAGCCGCGCCGCGTTCGCCGGCGTGATGACCGCATCCTCGGCGGCGTCGGAAGCGGCGGCCTGGCGGAACCAGCGCTGCGGCATCGGCAGCGCGGCGCGGCGCTCGGCGCGGGCATATTCGCGCGCCTCGGCGCGGCGGAAGTCCTGCCACATGGTCGTGAGGACAACGGCCGCCACGCCCGCATACACGAGCCCGGCCAGCACGGCGGCCGCGCGCGGCAAACGCATGCGGCCGAAGCCGGACGGCTCCAGCCAGGCCAGCATGAAACAGAACGGCAGCAGGAAGTACAGGTAATGCAGCGGATACTCCAGCATGGAATGCGCGCACAGCATCGCCAGCCAGGTCAGCACCAGGACCGTCTGCGCCCGCTCCTTCGCGTCGCCGCGCCAAAGGCGACGGTACGCAACGCGCCATAGCCAGGCCAGCAGCGACAACATCACGCCGGCCGTCCCGACCAGGCCGGTCTTGGCCAGCAGGTCCAGCAAGGCGTTGTGGGCATGGAGGGACATCTCCACCTTCACGCCCACCTGCTCCATCTGGGCAAACTGCGCCCAGCCGAACTCACCCCAGCTCACGCCCAGCCACGGATGCGAGCGGAACATGGCCCACGCGTGGGTCCACATCGCGCCCCGCCACGACAACTGGTCCGCGCCCTGCAGTTGCGCCACCGTATCGAACAGCCGCCAGCCCATTGCCTGTCCCGCACTCTTGATCGCGGGCTGGAGGATCAGCAGCGTCACCACCATCGCCACGGCGGCAAACACGAGTCCCGCGGGACGGCGCATCGGATTGTTGCCGCCCGGACGCGCACGCCGCATCATGCCGCCGCCTGCGCCCTGCCCGCGCGCCATCCACGCCATCACCAGCGCGTAAGCCGCGGCCAGCCCCACGTGCAGCACCCCGGTGCGCGAACCGGACAGCACGATGCCACTCACCAGCAGCACCGCCGCGGCCAGCCAGGCCGGCGCCCGCAAGCGGCCGCGCGCCGCCAGCCACACCGCCGCCGCCAGCGCCAGGCCCTCGACCGTGGCCTGGTGATTGGGCTGGTTCAGATTGCCCCACAGGCGGCGGTTGTCGTCATAGAAGTAGGTGGATACCAGCCCCACTGTGTCGGGCTCCAGCCCGAACACCTGGACCCACTGCGCCACGGCGCCCAGCAGTCCCGCCACCAGCCACGCGATGGCCAGCGTATCGACCATTGCCTGCCGCTCGGCCGATGATGCGGTCCGCCCCTGTCGCCACGCCGCCCACATCACAGCCGCTGCAAGCGCGAGCACCAGTTCCGTCACCAGGCGGCTGCCGGACACATCTTCCATGCCGGCGAGCCCCTGCACGATGCCGGTAGCGATCAGCCAGAGGGGGAAGAGGAGGATCCAGGGAAGCTGGGCTGGCCCCGCCTGGTAACCATAGCCGTAACCGGCGGCTTGCCGGGGCGTTACGGCGCCCAGAATGATGACGGCGACGGCGAACAGCAGCGCGGAAGTCCATTCGCCGTAGAAGGTGGCGAGCGGAAGCGTATGCCGGGAAACCAGCAGCGGCACGACGAGCGTGGCGGCGAGGAAGCTGAGGGGAATGGCTGACCGGGAGGACAGCATGCGGGATGCCTTGTGATGCCGGTTGGCAAAAGGCGGATGATAGCTTGGGGGGCGGGAAAAGAAAAAGCGCCCGGAGGCGCTTTTTCTTGAGGATGTAGGGCGGGGATGCAAATCAGGGGAATGATCCGTTTTGCTCAACTGCCCGCGGCCACCACCTCGGCATGCACTTTTGGCTCTCCATAGAGGCTGAGCAACTGCGACTTGAATCCACTCAGCAGGGATTTTTGGTTATCGCACATGGCGATCAGCCACGCATAGTGCGCATCGAATTCCGTGCCCGAAAGATTCCTGAGGCGCTTGACCTGTAGAAGCGCCTCCTCCGGCCGACGGTCCAGCGCGAGAAGGACTGTGTAGCGGCGGATGTACTTGGGTGAAGCAGCCACGTCCAAGGCGCTCTCGTGAAGGGCGATCTTTTCCCGGAGCATATCTGTGGTCAGAGGAATTCCGCCAACGAGCCCGCGCTGTCCCCAGTCGCCGAAGATCAGTGACGGATTCAGCGTGTAGTTCCTGGCAGCCTGGCCCTCGTAAACAGCCCTCGCATTCTGATAGTCGAAACCACCCGCGACAAGCCCGAACAGCACGCCGCCGAGCGAAAACAGACTCAGGACTGACAGAAGCCTGCCGGAGGCGCTTTGCCAAACCGAGGTTTCCGCCATGCCAAGCAGCAGGCAAACCGGCAACAGGAAAAAGGCATAGGTTTGCGGGAATTCCAGCATGGCATGCACCGCGACCACCGTAACCATGGTGAGGCAATAGATACGTTGCGAAGCCTCGCGGCCTGCGCGCACGGCTTGCGCGCAACGCCAGGCCCACAGGACGCATGGCACCAGCACGGCAAGCGCCCCCGCAATGCCTGTCTTGGCAAGCAGATCCAGCACGATATTGTGCGCATTATCGGCAACGACGACAGGTCCGAGACGATCAGCAATGAGATATTGCGCCCGCATATACTCGCCCCAGCCAACCCCAAGCAGCGGATGCTCGCGCGCAATTTCCAGCGCATAGCGCCATAGCGCGAGACGCGGCGACACGTGCAACTCTCTCGCCAGGCGTTCGGTAGTCGAGGCCAGATGAAGTTCAAGGGATTGATTGAGCAAAGACACGAGCGCCATCGCCGCAATCAGTACCAGAAGCGGCAAGGCCCCCAGGACCGCCGCACGCACCCAGTCGGCTCTCCCCGGCCTGCCTCTCGTGGCCGAAAGCGCCGTTGCGGCGGCGCCTGCGCCAACCACGACGGCCTGCAGTATCGGGGTGCGCGATACGGTCAGCGCGATGCCAATGCTCAGCACGACAAGCGAGGCCCCTAAGGTGGCCCTGCCGATCAGGCGCCCGCACCACAGGTAAAGCGCGCTGGCCACGGCCAGCGCAGCGAGGGTGGCAAGATGGTTTGCCTGCAGGAGGTTGGCGAAAGGCCTGCGCCCCTCTTCAAAGGGCAATGCGACAACCCACGGCGCGAGGTACCGCTCCAGGCCAAAAGCCTGCATCCAAGCCATGCCGCTGGAGATGATGCCACCAATCACGCACCCAACTGCACAGACATGCAGGATCAGTTCCGCTCGCCGCCGGTCCAGGGACAGCCAGCATCCGGCCTGGATCGTCAGTGCGGCAGCGATGCAAAAGAAGATCGCCAGATAAGAGGCCACGGGCCGCTCGAGCCGAATCGCCGCCAGTTGGACAATCAACACGGCGGCAAAGGCAATTGGTGCCACGGCGACAGCGGCCACCCTGGAAGCCCCTCCACGACCTGCCTCCATAGAGAATGCAAGCAGACAAATGGTCATTGCCGCAGCAATGGCCAGCGACTCGGCATAGAAGGATGGAATCGGAAGGGGATGTGGCGCTATCAGGTATGGGACCGTCCACAGGGCGAACGTCATCACCAGCGTAATCGAGAGGCGCAGCGGCCCAGATCTGGCTTTCACGGCATTGGTTCCGATGTCAGGAAAACAGCTCTCACGCGCGCCACAGGCTGCACCGGAGAAGACTGAGGCGCAGAGTTTGCACACTCCCTGGATCCATAAAAAAAGGCGCCCTGAGGCGCCTTTCCTTCACCTGCCGCGCATTGCGTAATCGCGGCGCGGCAGGAGATGCAGCAATTACTTGCAATAATTCGCGGCGAAGCAGGTATCGGTACCGGCGACATGAGCCCACTTGAGAACACCGTTGTCAATTACCGGCGAAACCGCAAAAACATAACCACCGGCCGCGGCCGTGCCAGTCGCCGTCACGACGCCGTCTGTAACAGTCAATGCCTGAACGTTACCGGGCAGCGTAGTCGGAATCTGCGGAATACCATTGGAGTTAGCACTGCAGCCCGTCGCGCTGCTGGTTTCCTGGACGCAGACACCCACAGCGGTCTTGTACGACTCCGCAGTATTGATGACTTCGGAGAACTTCGCCTTTTGCGTGTATTGCTGATATTGCGGAATCGCAATCGCAGCCAGGATACCGATGATCGCCACAACGATCATCAGTTCGATCAGGGTGAAACCCTTCTGGACACGGCGGCCCAGTTTCTTCAGTTGAACCCGTTTTTGCATGATTGACCCCTCGAAGGAATTTTGGATACAGATAGAAACATTTTGTTTCATGTGATGCTGTAAATCCTTTAGCACTTAGCGTGCCAGCGCCGCAAACCCCGGTGGCTTCGTCGGCGAGTGACAATTTTCGCCACTTCGGAGTGTTCCGAGCCTTGATACGGCGCAAATTTTGTCACTTAAGATGACGCGGACAGTCAGTAAACACAAAATCCTGTTTAACTCTGTGCGAAACCGCACTGAATTCCCGGGCCGCGGCGGTGCGGCGGAAAACGAAACGGGTGGCCCCTGGGCCACCCGTCCGGTAGTGCAGCAAGGTGCACCGTCCGTTCACGGAGCCGTCCGATCCGGACGGCTCCGCTTCAATACGTCATGCCGTCAGGCTGGCTGCGCCGCGCGTTTCTGCAGCAGCTTGCCGACCAACACCACCAGCGCCGCACCGATGATGCCGAACACAAGGTGCGCATGCGGCACGTGCATCTCGAACCAGGCGGCGTCCACGGGATCGCTCACCAGCATTTCGCCGGCCAGGTAGCCCAGCAGCGCGGCGCCCAGCACGATGATGACGGGAAAGCGGTCCATGACCTTGAGCAGGATGGTGCTGCCGAACACGATCAGGGGGATGGACAGGCCCAGGCCGAGCACCAGCAGCATCAGCTGGCTGCCTTCCGGTCCCTTCTGCGCCGCGGCGGCCACGGCCACCACGTTATCGAGCGACATCACCAGGTCGGCGATCAGGATGGTGCGGATCGCGGCCCAGATATTGTCCTTGGCCGAATGGCCGTCTTCGTCGTCTTCGCCGGTCAGCAGTTGCACGCCGATATAGACCAGCAGCAAGGCGCCGACGATCTTGAGGTAAGGCAGGCTGAGCAGCTTGACCGCGGCAACCGTGAGCACCACCCGCATGATGATGGCGGCGGCGCTGCCCCAGAAGATCGCTTTCTTCTGCTGGGCGGGCGGCAGGTTGCGGGATGCGAGCGCGATCACCACGGCGTTGTCGCCGGAGAGCACGATATTGGTCAGGATGATGGATCCCAGCGCGATCCAGAACGCGGTGGAGGACAGCAGTTCCACGGTAAAGCTCCTCGAGTTTTCTTAAATTATGATTCGAACGCCGCATGGCGACGGGCGATCCAACCGACGACGTCCAGCCGATGATGACGGAATTCGGATGTCTGAGTCTTCAGACATGAGATTTACCGTATCAAGCTTTCGATTCGGTTTCAATCGCCAGTTCGCCAGCCTCGGGAGATACCCTAGGTTCCTGGCGTCCCAGAATGACGCGCCCCCGCGCGAAGGCGGGGGCATCGAGGGCCGGCGGCGCACCTGCGTTCAGGCAGGCCACCCCGGCACCGGCAAATCTCCCGCCCTCGGGCGGGGTCCGCCAGATATCACCAGAAAGCGGCGATTACAGGATCGACTTCAGCAGGCGGCCCATTTCCGACGGATTCTTGGTGACCTTGATACCGCAGGCTTCCATGATTTCCAGCTTGGCTTGCGCCGTGTCGGCACCGCCCGAGATCAGCGCGCCGGCGTGGCCCATGCGCTTGCCCGGAGGCGCGGTCACGCCAGCGATGAAGCCAACCACCGGCTTCTTCATGTTGTCCTTGATCCACTCGGCGGCGTTGGCTTCGTCCGGACCGCCGATTTCGCCGATCATGACCACGGCGTCCGTTTCGGGATCGTCGTTGAACATCTTCATGATGTCGATGTGCTTCAGGCCATTGATGGGGTCGCCACCGATGCCCACTGCCGACGACTGGCCCAGGCCCAGCGCGGTCAGCTGGCCCACGGCTTCATAGGTCAGCGTGCCCGAGCGCGACACCACGCCGATGCGGCCCTTGCGGTGGATATGGCCCGGCATGATGCCGATCTTGATTTCGTCCGGCGTGATCAGGCCAGGGCAGTTCGGTCCGAGCAGCAAGGTCTTCTTGTTGCCCTTACGCATCTTGTCCTTGAGCTCCATCATGTCGCGCACGGGGATGCCTTCGGTGATGCAGACCACCAGGTCCAGGTCAGCGTCGACGGCTTCCCAGATCGCGGCGGCGGCGCCTGCGGGCGGCACGTAGATCACGGAAACGGTGGCGCCGGTGGAGTCCTTGGCGTCCTTCACGCTGGCGTAGATGGGAATGCCTTCGAAGTCTTCGCCGGCCTTCTTCGGGTTCACGCCGGCCACGAAGCAGTTCTTGCCGTTGGCATAGTCGCGGCAGCCACGGGTGTGGAACTGGCCGGTCTTGCCGGTGATGCCCTGGGTGATGACCTTGGTGTCTTTGTTAATCAGAATCGACATGCTGTAATCCTTTGCTTGGCTCCAAGCAGCGCGGGGCCTGGCCCGGCGCGCTGCTCGCGTCGCGTTTTGTTGGCGTTCGTGCGTCTTGGCTTACTTGCCCGCGGCCGCAGCCACCACCTTCTGGGCGGCTTCTTCCATGGTGTCGGCAGCAATGATGGGCAGGCCCGAGTCGGCCAGCATCTTCTTGCCGATTTCCTCGTTGGTACCCTTCATGCGCACGACCAGCGGCACGGACAGCGACACGGCCTTCGACGCAGCGATCACGCCTTCGGCAATCACGTCGCAACGCATGATGCCGCCGAAGATGTTGACCAGGATGGCCTTCAGGTTCGGGTTCTTCAGCATCAGCTTGAACGCTTCGGTCACCTTCTCGGTGGTGGCACCGCCGCCCACGTCGAGGAAGTTGGCCGGCTCGCCGCCGAACAGCTTGATGGTGTCCATGGTGGCCATGGCCAGGCCGGCGCCGTTCACCAGGCAGCCGATGTTGCCGTCCAGCGAGATGTAGGCCAGGTCGAACTTCGAAGCTTCGATTTCAGCCGGATCTTCTTCGTCCAGGTCGCGATAGGCGACGATTTCCGGGTGACGGAACAGGGCGTTGGAGTCGAAGTTGAACTTGGCGTCGAGCGCGATCACCTTACCGTCGCCGGTCAGGATCAGCGGGTTGATTTCGGCCAGCGAAGCATCGGTGTCCCAGAATGCCTTGTACAGGCCTTGCAGGGCCTGGCGGGCTTGCGCCACGCTCGCGTCGGGCACGCCGATCTTGCGGGCGATGTCGTCAGCGTCGGCATCGGCCAGGCCGGTTGCCGGATCGATGATCAGCGTGTGGATCTTTTCCGGGCTGTGGGCAGCGACTTCTTCGATGTCCATGCCGCCTTCGCTGGAAGCCATCAGGGCCACCTTCTGCGAAACGCGGTCCACCACCAGGCTGACGTAGAGTTCCTTCTTGATGTCAGCGCCTTCTTCGACCAGCAGGCGGTTGACCTTCTTGCCTTCCGGGCCGGTCTGGTGCGTGACCAGGGTCATGCCCAGGATGTTGCTGGCGTAGGTCTTCACATCGTCGATGCTCTTGGCCACCTTCACGCCGCCACCCTTGCCGCGGCCGCCCGCGTGGATCTGCGCCTTGACGACCCAGACCGGGCCGCCCAGTTGCTCAGCAGCCTTCAGGGCCTCTTCGACCGAGAACGCGGGGATGCCGCGCGGAACCGGCACATTGTATTTGCGCAGGATTTCCTTGCCTTGGTACTCATGGATATTCATGCGTGTTTCCTTTCGGGTAGGCGTAAAAGTGTAGAGATGGAATCTCGGCGTTTTGCAGGCCGTGCGACTTAGCCGGACGTGCCGGTAGGCCTGCGGGATACGGCGCCGCCTTCGGCGGCGGCGAGCGCCTCCGCTGGCTGCGCCGCCGGGGTCGGGGACCCTTCGGTCCTGATCCTCGGCTTCGGCTGGTGACCATACCAGCGCGGGTAAAACTGGCGCACCACCTCACCTTCGAAATGCAGGGCATGGCAGCCGTGCAACTGGTAAGGGGGTTCGGGATTGGTGTCTTCGGCGCCGGCGTCGCGAATATTGATGACGTCGCCGGCAAAGGCCTGGATCGCGGTGGTCGGCAGCACGCCGGCCAGCTCGGTCAGGTGGGTGCAGCCGGCCACGCCGGACAGACGTTCGCGCACCGCCTTGCGGAAGCCCTTCATCAGGTTCAGGCCGATGAGCTTGCGGTAGGCCGGGCCGATGGTGTCGCACTGCCCGGGGTAAGGCACCCAGTCAGAACAGGCATCGGCGTCCACCACATTCATGCGCACGTCGATCGTGACGCGCAGCCACAGGTCATGCAGGGGCTCGCCCACCGGGCGCACGCCGCCGCCGGCCAGCGGGATCGCACGCGGCTTGGTGTCGGTCAGGCGCGCTTCGATATCCCACAGGCCATCGTCCCTAAGATAGGCCTCGGCCGTGATGGCACGACGATGGCGCAGGGAGCGGTTGACGGGCGGGGAAAGCGGCATGACAGCAGGCTGGAGCGGGGGGAACGGACGGCTAATGAACAGCTACGAACGACCAAAGGACTGCTTTTGGGGGCGGCTGGGCCGGAAAACCGCAGGATTTTAACATGACGGACAACTTTGGCCGGGAACTAACTGCACGCGGTGCTGTTGGAGGCGATTGTCGGGCGGCGGATCGCCTGCTGCGGTGCGGGAAAGCGCGCCCCGAGGCGGTCATGCGGCCCGCGCGGCCAGGCTGCGCGCGGCGCGAATACGCCTACTTGCAACGCAGGTATGCGCCCCGTGCCGGTGCATGATATTGCGGGTGCGTCACGTCGCGCAGGGACACGCCACGACCCGCGGCGGCCCACCTCAGTCGCCGCCGTCCAGCCACTCGTCCGCGCCCTTGATGATGCGGCTGACCACCGAGCGGGAGAAACCGCGGGCCACCAGGAAGCGGATCTGCCTTGCCCGCTCTTCCGGCGTGGCCGGCGGGGCGCCGAAGCGCTTCTGCCAGACCGCGCGGCCCCGCTCCAGCTCGGAATCGCGCAGGCGCTCCTGCAGGTCGGCCAGCTGATCGCTGCCGAGCTGGTGGGTGCGAGCCTCCTGCATGACGCGGGCGGCACCGTAGCGGCTGGCGCGGCGGTGCACCAGGCTGTCGACGAAGCGCGCATTGGACAGCCAGTTCTCGCGCTCGAGCGCGTCCAGCAATTGCTCCAGGGCTTCCGGGGACTCCGCGTGCGGGGCCAGCTTGCGAGCCAGCTCCGTGCGGCTGTGCTCGCGGCGCGACAGGTAGCCGACCGCGCGGGCCTTGAGGGAGAGAGGGGGACGGGTGGCCATGAAGAAAGACGTCGCGAATGCACACCAAATGACACCGGGGCGGCGCGCGCTGTCGCACGTGCCGCCCCGGTCAGGCTCGGATCGCGGCCGGGATTGCCCCGGCCGGCTGCGCTCAGGCCTCGGCGGCAGTGACCGCGGCGGCAGGCGTGCCGTTCATCAGCACCACGCCCAGCGATTCGCGCACCTTGTTCTCGATCTCGTCGGCGATATCGGGATTCTCGCGCAGGTATTCGCGCGCATTGTCCTTGCCCTGGCCGATCTTCTCGCCCTTGTAGCTGTACCAGGCGCCCGACTTCTCGACGACCTTGGCATCCACGCCGAGATCGATGATTTCGCCCTGGCGCGAGATGCCCTGGCCATAGAGGATGTCGAAGAACGCCTCGCGGAACGGCGGCGAGACCTTGTTCTTGACCACCTTGACCTTGGTTTCGTTGCCGATCACGTCGTCGCCCTTCTTGATCGAGCCGATGCGGCGGATATCGAGGCGGACCGACGCGTAGAACTTSAGCGCGTTRCCGCCGGTGGTGGTYTCRGGCGARCCGWACATCACRCCGATCTTCATGCGGATCTGGTTGATGAAGATCACCAKGCARTTSGWGCGCKWGATSGWGSCSGTSAGCTTGCGCAGCGCCTGGCTCATCAGGCGGGCCTGCAGGCCGGGCAGCGAATCGCCCATCTCGCCTTCGATTTCGGCCTTGGGCACCAGTGCCGCCACCGAGTCGATGACGATCAGGTCGACCGAGCCGGAGCGCACCAGCGCGTCGGTGATTTCCAGCGCCTGCTCGCCGGTGTCGGGCTGGGAGATCAGCAGATCACCCACGGACACGCCCAGCTTGCCGGCATAGTTGACGTCGAGTGCGTGCTCGGCGTCGATAAAGGCGCAGGT
The DNA here is from genome assembly GCF_052115045.1 of Cupriavidus sp. 2TAF22. Taxonomy (NCBI): domain Bacteria; kingdom Pseudomonadati; phylum Pseudomonadota; class Betaproteobacteria; order Burkholderiales; family Burkholderiaceae; genus Cupriavidus; species Cupriavidus sp. 2TAF22. Next base: position 9,319 of record NZ_JBFRFX010000038.1, on the reverse strand, counting down.
GCCGCCCAGCTTCTGCATCTCGGCCACCACCTGCAGCGTCAGCGTGGTCTTGCCCGAGGATTCCGGACCGTAGATTTCCACCACGCGGCCGCGCGGCAGGCCGCCGACGCCCAGCGCGATGTCCAGGCCCAGCGAGCCGGTGGACACGACCTGGATATCCTGATCGATGTCGGCTTCGCCCAGTTTCATGATCGAGCCCTTGCCGAACTGCTTCTCGATCTGGGCCAGCGCGGCCGCCAGCGCCTTCTGCTTTTCGGCGTTCACGCCAGCACTCGCCTTCTTGCCGTCATCCATGGTCGTCCTTCCATCAATGGTGTATAAATAGGCCGCATGTGGCGCGCTGCCTGCTTTTGCGGGCTTGCGCCCGCCCCGCGCCGCGCAACTCGCCACGCGACTTGCGCGTAAAAGAGGCGGCTAGTAATCCGGTAAATGCCGGCCCGCGCAAAGCGCGACCGGAACAAGCGGGTACTGTATAAAAAAACAGTATGCTTGGCAAGCCCCACCCGCGTCACCTGGCAACGACGGGTCACAAAAGGTGCGCCAAAGCCGAGCCTGGGTGGAGACAACCATGCGTATTCTGATCGCCGAAGATGACGATGTGCTGGCCGACGGCCTCACGCGCTCCCTGCGCCACTCCGGCTATGCCGTAGATCATGTCGCCAGCGGGGTGGAGGCCGATTCGGCGCTGTCCACCCAGACCTTCGACCTGCTGATCCTCGACCTCGGCCTGCCGCGCATGCCCGGCCTGGAAGTGCTCAAGCGCCTGCGCGCGCGCGGCGCCATGGTGCCGGTGCTGATCCTGACCGCGGCCGACGGCGTGGACGAGCGCGTCAAGGGACTGGACCTGGGCGCCGACGACTACATGGCCAAGCCCTTTGCCCTGTCCGAGCTGGAGGCACGCGTGCGCGCGCTGGTGCGGCGCGGGTCCGGCGGCGGTGCCACGCTGACGCGGCACGGGCCGCTCGCCTTCGACCAGGTCGGCCGCATCGCCTACCTGAACGAACAGATGCTGGACCTTTCCGCGCGCGAGGTGGGGCTGCTGGAAATCCTGCTGACCCGCACCGGGCGGCTGGTATCGAAGGAGCAACTGGTGGACCACCTGTGCGAATGGGGCGAGGAGGTCAGCAACAACGCCATCGAAGTCTACGTGCACCGGCTGCGCAAGAAGATCGAGGTGGGCGGCATCCGCATCGCCACGGTTCGCGGCCTGGGCTATTGCCTGGAGAAATTCCAGGCTGCCGCGGTCCACGGCTAGGAGACACCATCCGCGCCTTGCCTTCCCCTGCTTACCCTGGTTACGCCACTCCGGCCACTCCGGACCACCCTACTCCCGTCTCATGAGCCTGCTGCGACTGCCCCGGCGGCGCGCGCGGGCCGCACGGCCCGCGCCGCCCGCATCGTCCCCGGACGGATCCGCCTCGCCGGATGCCGGCGTCGCCGACGAAGCGCTGGCCGAAGCCCTGCCGCACCTTGAGGACAGCGCCGGCCATCCGTCCCCGCGCTCGCTGTTCGGCGAGATCCTGGACTGGATGCTGGCCCCGCTGCTGCTGCTCTGGCCGATGAGCATCGCGGTGACCTACCTGGTGGCCAAATCCATCGCCAACGGCCCGTTCGACCGCTCGCTGGAAGCCAGCGCCATCGTGCTCTCGCAGCAGGTGCGCGAGGTCAACGGGCGCGTCACGCTGCAGCTGCCGCTGTCCGCGCGCGAGATCCTGCGTGCCGACGAGAGCGACAACATCTACTACCAGGTAGTCGGCACGCACGGCGAGTTCGTGGCCGGCGACAACGACCTGCCGCTGCCCAGCGAGGACGACCGCGGCCACGCCGGGCTGGTGTCGCTGCGCGACGACCGGGTGGCCGGCAACGACGTGCGCGTCGCCTACACCTATGTCGATCTCAAGCACGGCGGCGACACGCAGCCGGTGCTGGTGCAGGTGGGCGAGACCCTGGACAAGCGCGCGCGCCTGGCCAACGAGATCATCAAGGGCGTGATCCTGCCGCAGTTCGTGATCCTGCCGCTCGCGGTGGTGCTGGTGTGGTTCGGCCTGACGCGCGGGCTGGCGCCGCTGACCGCGATCCAGCAACGCATCCGCGCGCGCAATCCCGGCGATACCAGCCCCATCGACGAGCACGCCGCGCCGCAGGAGATCACGCCGCTGGTGGCGTCCTTCAACGACCTGCTGGCGCGCCTGGACATGTCGGTGCAGACACAGAAGCGCTTTATCGCCGATGCCGCGCACCAGATGAAGACCCCGCTGGCCGGGCTGCGCATGCAGGCCGAACTGGCGCAGCGCGAACAGTCGCCCGAGGAATTGCGCAAGTCGCTGGCGCAGATCGCCGGCAGCTCGGAACGCACGGCCCACCTGGTGACGCAGCTGCTGTCGCTGGCGCGCACGGAGAACCTGGCCGGTGCCGGCAGCATGGCGCCGCTGGACCTGGGCGCGCTGGCGCGCGAGGTGGTCAAGGACTGGCTGCCGCAGGCCTGGGCCCGCAGCATCGATCTCGGCGTCGACGCCGACGATCATCCCGTCATGGTGCAGGGCAACCGCCTGATGCTCACTGAAATGCTGAACAACCTGATCGACAACGCGATCCGCTACACCCCCGCGGGCGGCCACGCCACCGTGCGCGCAAGGGCGGACGCCTTCGAACCGTTCGCCTACCTCGAGGTGGAGGACACCGGCCCGGGCATCCCGGTGGCCGAGCGCGAGCGCGTGATGGAGCGCTTCTACCGCGTGCTGGGCACGCAGACCCAGGGCAGCGGCCTGGGCCTGGCCATCGTGCGCGAGATCGTGCAGCAGCACGGCGGCGATGTCAGCATCGTCGACAACGTCTACCAGTCCGAGCCGCGCCTGGCCGGCGCCTGCTTCCGCATCACGCTGCGCCGGCCCGTCGCCGGAGATACGGCATGAGCGGCGCCGCCCGCCCGCCCGGCCCGCGCGCCGCGGCAGGCCAGCCCGGTTCGGCCGCGCGGCACGCGTGGCGCCGCAACCTGCGCTGGATCGCCGCGCTGCTGGCAATCTGGTTCGTGGTCACCTTCGTGGTCAGCTGGTTCGCGCGCGAGCTGCGTTTCGACTTCTTCGGCTGGCCCTTCTCGTTCTGGGTAGGCGCGCAGGGTGCGCTGATCATCTACGTACTGATGGCAGCCCTCTACGCCTGGCGCATGAACCTGGCTGACGACGAAGCCGGCGAGGACGAAGCCGCCGCCCGGCCCGGGATGGACGCGCGGCGGGAGGATGCTGCATAGCAAGAAGGCGCCTGCGCCGCGTCGCGATGAACCCTCCCGCGCCCAACCCGGACCCCGGACGTCGCGCCGCAACAATCCCGCACCCCGCATTTCGCTAGCGTATACCCCGAGCGTTTAGTGGCGAACTCGGCGGAAATTGTCAGAACTCAGTAAGTTTCGCCTCCCACAATCCATTGAACTTCGGTGACTGTCCCGTGTCCGCAAGCGCGTTCCGGCTGTCCACCCGAAAGATTCCGATGACAAAACGGAGGAGACAAATGGCTAATGCGCAGAACGTGGCGATGCCTGGCGGCAGCGCCCAGGGCACGGCGATGACGGCCGAAGAGAGGAAGGTGATTTTCGCCTCCTCGCTCGGCACGGTATTCGAGTGGTACGACTTTTACCTGTACGGTTCGCTGGCGGCCATCATCGCCAAGCAGTTCTTCGCCGGGCTCGATCCCACCGCGGCCTTCATCTTCGCGCTGCTGGCATTCGCCGCCGGCTTCATCGTGCGGCCGTTCGGCGCACTGGTGTTCGGCCGCCTCGGCGACATGATCGGGCGCAAGTACACATTCCTGGTGACCATCCTGATCATGGGTGTGTCGACCTTCATCGTGGGCCTGCTGCCGGGCTTCACCACCATCGGCTGGGCGGCGCCGATCATCCTGATCGCGCTGCGCATGCTGCAGGGCCTCGCGCTCGGCGGCGAGTACGGCGGTGCCGCCACCTACGTAGCAGAGCACGCGCCGCACGGCAAGCGCGGCGCCTACACGGCGTGGATCCAGACCACCGCCACGCTCGGCCTGTTCCTGTCGCTGATCGTGATCCTGCTGTGCCGCAACCTGACCGGAGCCAACTTCGACGTGTGGGGCTGGCGCATCCCGTTCCTGGTCTCGATCCTGCTGCTGGCCGTGTCGGTGTATATCCGCCTGTCGATGAGCGAATCGCCCGCCTTCCAGAAGATGAAGGCCGAGGGCAAGACCTCCAAGGCACCGCTGACCGAAGCCTTCGGCCAATGGCGCAACATGAAGATCGTGATCCTGGCGCTGGTGGGCCTGACCGCCGGCCAGGCCGTGGTCTGGTACACGGGCCAGTTCTACTCGCTGTTCTTCCTGACCCAGGTGCTCAAGGTCGACGCCACCACCGCCAACCTGCTGATCGCGGGCGCCCTGGTGATCGGCACGCCGTTCTTCATCYTSTTCGGCTSGCTSTCYGACAAGATCGGCCGCAAGTGGATCATCATGGCCGGCTGCGCGCTGGCGATGCTGACCTACTTCCCGCTGTTCAAGGCCCTCACCCACTACGCCAACCCGGCACTGGAACGCGCTCAGCAGACCGCCCAGATCGTCGTCACCGCCGATCCCAAGCAATGCTCCTTCCAGGGCAGCCCGATCGCCCGCGAGATCGATTTCCGCAGCTCCTGCGACATCGTCAAGCGGACCCTGGCACAAGCCTCCGCCAGCTATGAAGTGGTGGAAGCCCCGGCCGGCACGGTGGCCTCGGTGAAGATCGGCGACAAGCAGATCAACGCCTTCAACGCCTCGCTGGATTCCGCTGGCCACAGCTTCGACGACGCCAGCAAGAAACAGATCGCCGCGTTCAAGAAGGAAGTGGGCGGCTCGATGGCCTCGGCCGGCTACCCGACCAAGGCAGACCCGGCGCAGATGAACACCATCATGGTGCTGGTGGTCCTCGTCATCCTGGTCATCTACGTGACCATGGTGTACGGCCCGATCGCCGCCATGCTGGTCGAACTGTTCCCGACCCGCATCCGCTACACCTCCATGTCGCTGCCGTATCACATCGGCAACGGCTGGTTCGGCGGCCTGCTGCCCACCATCTCCTTTGCCCTGGTGGCGCAGAACGGCAATATCTACTACGGCCTCTGGTACCCGATCATCATCGCCGGCGTGACCCTGGTCATCGGCTCGCTCTTCGTCCGCGAGACCAAGGACGTGAATATCTACGCGAACGACTGAGACTGATGGTTGTACAGGACTGATCCGGTAATCAGTCGCTCCAGCCGGCGGGCCGCAAGGTCCGCCGGCTTTTTTCCGGCTGGCGCAGGCGGCTTCCGGAGGTCCTCGAAACTTTTTTGCGGAAGGTGTTGACAGGATCGAAAGCCAAGGTATAATTTCGGTCTTCAACGGCGAATTAGCTCAGTCGGTTAGAGCGACGGAATCATAATCCGCAGGTCCGGGGTTCGAATCCCTGATTCGCCACCATATTTCTGGCTCTCTCTTCGTTTGCGACAGAGAAGGCTGGCAAGCAGTACGCATCATGTGAAAACCCCTTTCGGCCGACAGGCAGGAAGGGGTTTTTGCATTGTGGCCTCCCGAAGTTCGACTTCCGGAGAACATGGTTTCATGGATGCGCGACATATTCGGCGCTTGACTGGGACGTCAGCTCTGAGCACGGCTTCGGCCATTTCGCGATGCACTCTGAAGCCTCCAAGCGGATGCCCCGGCGTTGCCGCCGGGGCATCCGCATTCCTCTCAATCAATCCGCGAAATCGGTGGCCTCGGAGGAACCCCTCCACACTTCGAGGTCCTTCGCGACGGCCCTGGCCTTGTCTGCCGCAAGTTCGTTGGCGATCTTGCCCGCAAACAGATGCAGCGGCGGCGATTCGACGCTGGCGGCCTGGATGATCAATCGTGCCAGCTGGTCAGGATCTCCAGCCTGGTGGCCGTGCAGCGTGCCGAGATGCAAGTCGAGCGAAGCCTTGGCCTCCGAGTAGTCGTCGATCTGGCGCTTGGCCACTGCAAGCGCACCGCTCGACAGGAAATCGGTGCGGACCGGACCGGGATAGACCACCGTGGCGCGAATGCCGCTGCCGACAAGCATCGTGTCCACGCGGCTGGAGGGCGACCTTGCCGGCGCCACGATACGGTTGCTGGAAGTATTGACGGTGCCGCTCGATGCACAGGTGCTGGGGCCAGGTATCGTGCGAGAGATCTGCTATCGCGTGCTGACGGGCGAGCAAGGCGGGTCGATGCGTGCGGCGCTGGCGCATCACGGCCGGTTCGGACGCGTGGCGCGGGCACTCAAGCGGATTCACACCGATTACGCGACGCCGCTCAACGTCGCGCGTCTTGCCGAGGAAGCCGGCATGAGCGTGCCGGCGTTTCACGCCAACTTTCGCACGGTGACGCAGACATCCCCGATCCAGTACATCAAGTCCACCCGCCTTCATCAGGCGCGATTGATGATGATCCGCGACGGCGTGACCGCCGCGGCGGCAGCGGGGCGCGTCGGCTACGAAAGCGCGTCCCAGTTCGGCAGGGAGTTCAAGCGCTTGTTTGGCCGGACGCCGGTCGAGGAAGTGCGCGACATGCGCGAGTCGTTCACGCTCTCGCCGGCGGTCCGTTTCGGCACGTAGGCACTCACTAAGCGGCCACATCCACATGGAGCGCGCCCAACGCGGCAAGCTGCGGCCCATCGGCGCGGGTCGCCGCCAGGGGCTATCTCAGGCGATGACCTTCTACTCTGCGACAGGCTGCTCGCGCATGCGACGGGCTTCCTCACGCAGGAACTGCTGGTAATCGTCCAGATCGCCGTCGAAGGGCTCGACGCCGCCCTTGGTGACCAGCCAGAACTCGTCGCATACGGCGCGCAGCAGGGCCCGGTCGTGACTGACCAGCATCACCGTGCCTTCGAATTCGTTGAGCGCCATGCCTAGCGCTTCGCGCGTGGCCAGGTCGAGGTGGTTGGTAGGCTCGTCGAGCAGCAGCAAGTTGGGGCGCTGCCACACGATCATGCACAACACGAGCCGTGCCTTTTCGCCGCCGCTCATCGTGCTAACCGCCTGATGGACCCTGTCGCCACTGAAGTTGAAGGTGCCGAGGAAGGTGCGAAGCGATTGTTCGGTGCCACTCTGGCCGGGGGCGCGCATGTGCGGCGGCGTGTCCTTGGCAAGGCGGATCATGTGTTCCATCGGCGTGTCGAGCGGGCGCAGCACGTCGAGTTCCTGCTGTGCGAAGTAGCCGATGTTCAGGCCTTTGCCTTCGCTGATTTCGCCGGCAATCGGCGCCAGCGCGTGCGCCACCGTCTTCACCAGCGTGGACTTGCCTTGGCCGTTGGCACCGAGAATGCCGATGCGCTGCCCGGCCAGCACGGAACGGTTGATGCCCCGCACGATGACCGTGGGCGGCGTGCCCGGCAGTGCGCCGGCCGGCGCCGGGTAGCCGAAGCTCGCGTCCAGCATCGACAACAGCGGGTTCGGGACGTTGAGCGGTTCCTTGAACTCGAAGTTGAACTCTGCGTCGGCAAGCACCGGTGCGATCTTCTCCATGCGTTCGAGCGCCTTGACCCGGCTCTGCGCCTGCTTCGCCTTCGAGGCCTTGGCCTTGAAACGGTCGATGAATTTCTGCAGGTGGGCGATCTTGTCCGCCTGCTTGGCCACCGCGGCCTGCTGCAACACGAGCTGCTCGGCGCGCATGTCTTCGAACTTGCTGTAGTTGCCGCCATAACGCACGAGCTTGGCGTTGTCGACGTGCACCGTCACCTGCGTCACCGCGTCGAGGAATTCGCGGTCGTGGCTGATCACTACCAGGGTGCCTTGATAGCGCTTGAGCCACGCTTCCAGCCAGACCAGCGCGTCGAGGTCAAGGTGATTGGTCGGCTCGTCGAGCAGCAGCAGGTCGGACGGGCACATGAGCGCGCGCGCCAGCTGCAGTCGCATGCGCCAGCCGCCGGAGAAACTGTTGACCGGGTGGCTGAGCTGCTCGGCACTGAAGCCAAGGCCCAGGATCAGCGCTTGGGCACGTGCGGGGGCGTCGTGTGCACCGGCGTCGTGCAGGGCCATGTAGGCGTGCGCCATGAGCATGCCGTCGTCGCTGGCCTCGGCGGCGGCTACTTCGGCCTGCGCGGCCAGCAGCACGGTGTCACCCTCGACCACGAAGTCGGTCGCGCTCTGCTCGGTCTCCGGCATATCCTGTGCGACCTGCCCCATCTTCCATGCAGCGGGAATCGAGAACTCGCCGCTGTCTTCGTGCAGCGTGCCGTTGAGAAGACCGAAGAAGGACGACTTGCCGGCGCCATTGCGGCCGACAAGACCAATCTTTTCGCCGGGGTTGAAGGTGGCGGACGCGCTGTCGAGTACGACATTGACGCCGCGGCGCAGCGTGACATTACGGACGGAAATCATAGGGAACCACTTCGGAGAAGATCGGCATCATAGCCGACCGGACGTGCAGGCCCGTCTCTTTTCTGGCCGCACGCCTGAAGAGCCGCTTGCGCCTTGCAGCGCCCACCGGCCACAAAGCAAGGCAGGCGCTGGCGCACCGGGCGTTCCGGCTGAAAAGCCGGCGAACATGGCGGTGAATGACGGTTCTTGGGCCGGGAAGCGCCATTGTGCAGGTGGCTTGAGCCATGGGCGGCGAACGCGCCAAGTGCGGAACCGAAGTATTCGAGCGCAAGCAAGGCACCGTAGAACGGGGCCACGGAGATCGCGAGAAACCTGCAGACCGAGCCGGACGTACAGTGGCACGCCTCGTTGCGCAGGGACATTGCTCGATGAGTGACGCCGAGAGCACCCGCCGGCCCGCTGTCATTCTGATCCGCGGCTCCCGCCCTCGACGGCCGTTCGCACGGCTCCGACGTAGATGCGTGAACGCCTTCGAGCCAAAGGCGCTGCGGGATCCCCAGATTCAAACCGGTCCGTTCTGCGGCCTGAAACCCCCATGCTGACAACAACAGTTGTCAGCATGGGACGTTACCAGGCTTTGAAAAGCACTCTGCCACGAAGGGCGCAGCGCAGCTAAACATGCGGGGTAGCGTCAGTATCATGCCGCCGCAATGCGCCAGGTCCGCGGTCCGCTTTCGTGGACGCTATTGCCGCTGGCATCCACGGCGACGACGAGGGGCAGGTTCTCCACATCGAACTCGTAGATGGCTTCCATGCCGAGATCGCCAAACGCAAGGACGCGAGAGGACCGGACCGCCTTGGAGATCAGATAGGCGGCGCCTCCGGTCGCCGCCAGATAGACGCAGCCGTTTTTCACGATCGCGCCGATCGCATCCGGTCCGCGCTCGGCCTTGCCGATCATGCCGATCAAGCCGGTGGACGCAAGCATGCGCTCCGCAAACTTGTCC